>WAQC01000098.1 GCA_015520425.1 Candidatus Pelearchaeum sp.
GGTGAGGTTACCGAGGACTGTGAGTGCGTCGTAGAGTACTCGGAAGCATATAACAACACTCTGGGATACAGCGGCACCCGCGCTAATGGCGTTACGATACGCTACTCCAAGTTCTACGATAACGCTGTGGGCATAGCGCCCAATACGTTGATGCCAGACCTCCGTCTCCTCCTCACTGGAAGGTGGCCGCTCCTAGTCTGGGCGTCAAACAACGTGATTGAGCACAACATAATAGAGAACAATAACAATAGGTGGGTTGAGGCCGCTGGATTCGCCGAGAGCTATGGTGTCCCAGTGGGGGTTGGGATAGCCCTCATAGGCTCGCACTCCAACGTGATTCGCAACAACACAATACGCGGCCATGAGCGCTGGGGGGTTGCTGAGTGGTATTTCCTAGTACCGCCTATAGGTAATAGATTCTCATCCAACATCTTCTCAGGTAACGGTGCGGACTACTGGCGTGATGGCTGGGGCTTCTGGGGGTGTAGCGAGCTTGAGAGCGCCTCTGGGGATGTTCCGCCAGCATGTAGCCTGCCGCCAGCTCTCCGCCTCAGCCTGCCAAACCCCCTGAAGCATGTTGAGCTGCTGACCAACCTAGAGGTTCCCAGCGCCTCCGTCGTCGCTGCCCTAGCACTAGGAATCGGAGGGACTTACGCGGCAAAACACCTCACTGGGGCTGGAGCGCCTAGAAGAAGGAGAATAGCAGCCGCCGTGATTGATGCGCTAGTGGCTGGAGACATCTACCTAGCTCTTGCAACAGCTCTTATGGTAGGCGGCTTCGGCATAACCGACCCCAGAAGCTTGGCCGACGCTGTTCTTTCGCTAACACTGCTACTGCTCCCGCTGGCTTATTTCCTCTGGGCCACAAGCTGGGTAATCTACGGCGCGTTGCTTGAGACGCTCACAGGGGCAACGCTGGGGAAACGGCTCTTCAGCCTACGGACAGAAACCCAACACCGCCCACGCAGGGCGCTAATACTGGTCAAGAACATAGCCAGGTATGTGGATATACTGCTCTTCGGCCTAGTAGGGCTCATACTACTGCTCACCCTAAAACGCTCATTCGGCGAGCTGGTCTCTGGGACTAGGGTTGTTGAGAGATGAGGCTGGCGACGGTTCTCCCAGCTATGGTTGCCGCTGCCCTAGTAGTGGCCGCGCTGCTTACTATTGCAGAGACGCAGAGAAGCGGCGTGGTTGTGGTAACCATACCGAGGGGAGTGGCGCACCTCCCCTACGTAGCAAACTACTGGCCACCCACGATAAAGGTTGTGATAGGGATAAACAACACCGTCAAATGGATTAACATGGACGACCACATGCACACAGTAACAGGCGACGACTGGGGCTTCCACTCTGGAGAGCTCAACCTATACGACTCGTTCATCTACACATTCACAAAGCCTGGGGTATATGGCTACTCGTGTATGCCCCATCCTTGGATGCGCGGCTATGTTGAGGTAAGGGAGATTTGAGAACATCCCTGAAACGCTCAGCAAGGCTCGCGATACTCGCGGCAGCTTTAGCAGTAATCATGTTGTCCATCTATTTCTTCGCGCTAAGCGCTGGGCAGGGTGGAAGGGAGCATGTTGTGATAATCCCCTCTGGAGCCTTCATACCGCCTGAAGGATGGAAGAAGGGAGAGCGTGTATATGACGATAGATACTTCTCGCCCAACACCTTGGAGATAAGTGTGGGCGACTACGTTAGGTGGATAAACCGCGACTCGGTAACCCATACGGTAACGAGTGAAGAGACACCAGCGGGAGCTGGAGGGTTTGACTCTGTTCTGAGCCCTGGAAAAGCCTTCCGAACAAGATTTACAAACGCTGGAGAATACACGTACTACTGCACCATACACCCCTGGCAGGGTGGGAAGATAATAGCCTCCTAGCTCATAACAATATGCTAGGGGGTTGCTTTCTTTTTACGCATCTTGAAGACGCAGCTATCGTCTCCAGCGTTTATGCACTTTATCTCTATTGCATCCCACTCGCCGCCGAAGAGTTCTGAGAAGACTCCGCAGGCAACGCCCCTAACCCAGTGCGACGTATGTCCAGTCTTGAAGCCACGCAGGATTTCGCACTCCGTAAGTCCTTCAAACCTTATCTCATACTCGTCTGGCGCTGTCATGATTATCCTTGCCCATCTACAGTAGCCGAATGCATGGGCTTGCAGCTCATGTATCTTTAGGCATGTCTGCTTATCGCTGAAGATTGAGGCATAGTATCGCGCGGCTTCGCGGCCTGTCTGCGTTCCTATTAGGAATAGGAATGCTGGCGTAGCCTTGTCGCCGAAAGTGTTGTACAGCCCTTTGAGCATCCCGCCGAGTGTCCTCTCCGTGAAGATGAGGATACGCATGTTGAACGCGTGGTACTCGTCGTGAAACTGCTCAACAGCGACACCTGGTATGTCGGAGCTAACAGCCCTAACGCTGATGACGTGCTTAACCTGCCTGAGCTGTTGCACAACCTCGTTAAGCGTGGCATCATCCTTGTCTGTTGAGTCTATGAAGACGCTCACCGTATATACGGAGTCTTTCTCCAGCGCCGCGTTAGTCATGAGCGACATTATGTCAAGGTCAAGCTCGGAGAGTCTTCGCAGTATGGTCTTCCGCGCCTCTGGGAGGTTCTTCATCTCTATCCCTATTATGGTGATTCTGCGGTGAGGTAGGAAGAGTGAGAGCGGTAAATTCATGACTCTAATCATGCTTAACCGCCTCTTTCCTGTTTGATATTACATAAGTGTTGTAAATCTCGGCTATTAGATGTATTGTCTGAGAAAGCTCCCTGTGTATATAATCCTGTTCCTCTCTGATTAGCAAACGATTAACCTTCGGTTAGCGTTTCTCCACCCTTATGCGCTGTATCTCCGCCTGTGTAAGCTGGCGTATCCTGCCAAACTCCCGCTTCTCTTCAGGGGTTATTATCGTGTAGCTCCTCCCAGCCTTCCCAGCCCTGGCTGTCCTGCCTACGCGGTGGAAGTATAGCAACGGGTTCCTGGGAGGCTCGTAGTTTATGACGCAATCCACGCTGGGTATGTCAAGGCCCCTGCCAGCCACGTCTGTTGCCACGAGTATCCTAGCCCTCCCATCCCTAAACCTGCCTATCGCGCGAAGCCTCTCGCGCTGCGACAAATCACCATGTATCGCTACAGCATCTAGCTTGAGACGCCTAAGCTTCTCCGAGAGCCTACGGACACCAACCTTAGTATTACAAAACACCATACAGCGAGCACCGCGCTCAAGCTCCAAAACGCCCAGAAGTGTCTTCAGCCTATCACCCCCAGAATGGACAAGATAATACTGTCTTAACTTCTCTACTGAGGGCTCACTCCAATCTATGAGGATTTTCTCTGGGCTATGCATATACTTCCTTGATAGTGTGATTATGTTCTGCGGTATGGTGGCGGAGAAGATTGCAACCTGCTTCCGCTCGCGTGTATGCCTTAGTATGTATTCCACGTCATCTATGAAGCCCATCTCCAGCATGGTGTCTGCCTCGTCTATAACGACAAAGCTCACGCGGCTGAGCGTCAGCGTCCCCCTCCTTATGTGGTCTATAACCCTGCCAGGAGTGCCCACAACCACGTGCACGCCGCGTCTGAGGCGGTCTATCTGCCCCTTTATCGGCTGGCCACCATAGAGCGTGGCGGCGCGCACGTGCATATACTTGCCCAGCCTCCTAATTTCCTCGGTTATCTGTATAGCCAGCTCGCGTGTCGGCGCCAACACAAGAGCCTGAACACCGTCTTCCTCAGCGTCTAGCCTCTGTAGCATTGGGAGAGCGTATGCCGCTGTCTTCCCAGTACCAGTCTTCGCCTGCCCTATAACGTCCCTACCATCCAGCAGCGGCGCTATCGCTCTACGCTGTATCGGGAAAGGCTCGGCGAAGCCAGCGTCAGCACACGCCCTCAGAAGCCTACCATCAAGCCCAAAGCTCTCAAAACCATCAAACATCCTACACTACTACTCCATCACGCTTCTGCAAGAAAATGCAACACGACTATAGCCGTGTCAGCACCGTTTGCAGACACGGTTAGTGGGTATGCGCATTATATAACTGTATGTCGCGTAGATAATCTCCGATTATGGATGCTGCAATTGTTGAGAAAACTCGGTAATGCTTCGCTTATTAGATTCTATCGCCAGCCCTAGAATAGCAGCATGAAACGCGGCCATGTCCCACAGATGCTGGTGCTGGCTAGTCTGATAGTCATAGCGATGATGCACGCTCCCCAGCTAGCTTATGCACAGGCGCCAGAGGAGCTGACCACGTACATCGTACAGCTAGCCGAGGACGGCTCAGCCATGTGGATTGTGGAGTACCGCTTCCTGATAGCGTCGGAGGAGGATGAGCAGGGCTTTATGGAGTATGTCAAGACGCTTGGGAAGGATGACGAGGAGATACGCGCCCGCTTCCTGGAGTGGGCTACGGAAATCGTCTCCGAGGCTGCGAAGCTGACTGGCAGGGAGATGAGCGTGGAGAATCTCAGCGTAGAGGTAGAGCTCGCCGAGACCATCACGGGAAAATTCGGCGTCATACGCATAGCCTTCCTATGGAAGGGATTTGCCGAGCGTGTGGGTGAGGAGCTCAGGGTTGGCGACGTCTTTGAGGGTGGCCTCTACCTCTTTGAGGGAGATGTCTTCACGATAAGAGCGCCAAGCGGCTTCACGCTGGCTGAAGCGTACCCTGAGCCAGATAAGCTAAGCAGCAGCGAGGCGAGCTGGTTCGGGAAGCGAGTCTTCTCACCCAGCGAGCCTAGAGTCATAGTAGCGCCAGCAGTCAGTGAGCCAGCACCAGCTACGCAGACAACCACGACAGAAGACACCCAGCCCTCGGCTACCCCGATGATAGCCGATACCAGCCTCCTCACAATACTCGCGGTTCTGGCGATAGTCGTATTGTTTGGAGTCCTAGCCATAGCGCTTAGCAAGAGGCATGGAAGGCTATCGCGGCAATCAACAGACCTAATGACGGTTATGGGGATAATCAAGCGGCATGGGGGAGAGGTTCTACAGTCAACGATAGTTGAGGAGACGGGCTTCTCAAAGGCCAAGGTGAGCGCCCTCCTGAAGGAGATGGAGGAGATGGGCTACATAGTGCGTGAGCGTATGGGGAGGGAGAATATAGTGCGCCTTCTACGGGAATAAACCGAAATGAACCTTTAGAAACTTATGGAAACATTTTTCTGGATTTTCCGTTCTAGAAACCTATTTGAGAGCCGTCTCTACAACATTCTGTCAGGATGTATCGGAGTGTTGTCGCGTTATTGTTTGTTGCCGCGTTGCTGCTAACCCCAGTAGCGGCGGTTAGGCCAGCTCAGGCTCAGGGAGACGCGCAAGACGAGCTGGAGCGCCTGCCGCTGGGCATGGAGATACCAACACGACTCAAGGAACTGATACAGGAACATAGGGGAAGGATAGAGGGCTTCATCATGGAGGTAAGGCTCCTACAGACTAACACCCAAGAGGAGCGTTTAGCTTTGTTGGAGGAGTTTCACGACAGGCTCTGGCAGAGGCTTGAGGAGATAGCGCAGGCGCGTGAAGAGCTGCTTAGGCAGCTCCGCGAGGGGGAGATAACGCCGAGGGACTTCGCCGCGCGTATGAGGCTTCTCCACGCATCCCTAGCAGCGCTGGGCGAGGAGGGGCTTAGGCTGGGCGAGAGGCTGGGAAAGCTTGGCCGCGAGCTCGCTGGAGAGCTGAGGGACAGGGCTGAACGGCTAGCTGAGTCTAACAAGCTCTTCGCCGAGGAGATGCGCGAATTCGGGAGGCGTGTAGCGGAAGAGGCGTCGCAGAGAGCCCTAGAACTTAGGATGAACCTCACACGCGAGTGCGAGGCTGCTAAAAACCTCAGAGATAGACTAGCCAACCTGCTGTCTAGGCTCAGGGACATGCGCCAGCAGCTGGATGAGAGGATACAGATGCTTGAGCGCCGTATGTCCATGCTTAACGTTAACGCAAGTCGGCTCGCTGATACTGTGGAGCAGCTTAGGAATGAGTTGGCGCAGCTGAGGCAGGAGAGGCAGAGCTTGGAGGAGAGGCTGGCTGAGCTTAGCAGGAGCAGGGCTGCTCTGGAGTCGGAGATAAGCTCTCTCAGGGAGCAGCTCGCGCAGCTCCGCGAAACGCTGAGCCAGAGGCAGCGGGAGCTTAACAGCCTTGAGAACGAGCTGGCCAGCGTGGAGTCGGAGCTTGAAGGCCTCAACCAGGAGAGGCGCGGCCTGGAGGAGGAGAGGGCAAGCCTCCAGGAGGAGATGGCATCACTGCCCCCGCAGGCTAAGAAGAGGCTTGAGGAGATTCAGGCCAGGCTGAGCCAGATTAGCGAGAGGCTGGCGCAGATTGAGAGGATGGTAAGCGAGCTCACCAACAGGCGCGCAGACATATCAGCCCAGATAAACCAAGCCCGCCAAAACATAGCGCAGGCGCAGCAGAGGATAGCCGAGATAGAGGCAGCGCTAAACGAGAAGACAAAAACCCTAGAGACGCTGGCCAGCGAGGAGAGGGAGATAAGCGATAGGATGCGCGACATCGCTGGGAAGATTAGCCAGGCCGAGAGGGGGCTGGAGAGAGCAGAGAGAGCGATAGACTTCTTCAAGAAGCATATCGCAGCAGTTGAGAGGGCGCTCAACAGGGCTATGCAGGAGGCTGGCCGTATTGAGGAGCAGATGTCGCAGCTTGAGGAGCAGATTAGCCGCGCCGAGCAGAGGATTGAGGAGCTGTGCAGCTAGATGAGGAGCTGGAACTTCGGTGAAAAGCCGCTCCTAGTATTCTGGGAGACGACCAAGGCATGCCTACTTACGTGCAGACACTGCCGCGCCGAGGCCATAACCAGGCCACTGCCCAACGAGCTCAACGACGAGGAGTCGCGCAGAGTGGTGGAGCAGGTGCA
>WAQC01000099.1 GCA_015520425.1 Candidatus Pelearchaeum sp.
GACCGAGAGGAAGACCGCGACCACCGAGAGCTTCGCGGCTCGCGGTATCCAGCGGTGGGGCCGCTTCGTCTCCTCCGCAGCCTGCGCTATGGACTCAATCCCTATGAAGGAAGCCATGGCCAGCGTCAAGCCGTATAGAAAGTTGTTGGTGCTTATGTCAAGCCAGGGCAGGTAGCCCACCTCTGGCAGCCTTTCACTGCTTCCGAATATCAAGACCTGCTCCAGCATACGGCTGGGCTCAAACGCCAGCGCATATCCTAGGAAGAGTATGATTCCCTGAACGAGTAGGCCGAAGAAGACGAGGAATGCTATGAAGCTGGCCGAGTATTTTATTCCTATATAATTTAGGAATATTAGTAGAGCAACCAGCAGCGCACCCACAACGCCTATGCTTGGGAACTCCACACCGAGCTGCGGTATCTCCAGCGACATGATGCTCAGAATTGGAAAGAGGAACTTGAGATAGCCAGCGGCTGCCACGGCGAAGAGGGATATGCAGAGGATGTAGGAGAGCATTAGCGCCCATCCTGCTAGGAAGCCTGCTAGGCTGTTGGACGCGCGCATGGCATATACCTGCGAGCCTCCTGCGTAGGGGTATGTGGGAGCCAGCTCCGCGTATGCCAGACCAACAGCGACATATACGAGGGCTGCTGTGAGGAATGCGATGGGAGCAGCGCCGCCTGCGTAGAGCGTTACTATTCCGAGGGCTATGAAGATGTCGGCTCCAACATCGCCATACCCCATCGCGAATGAGCCAAACCACCCAACGTCCCGCTTAAGCTCCACATCCGAGGAGCGGTGCAACCCCTGCCTTGCCTCCCCCTACAGGGGGTGGGGATGGCTCTACCAAACCAGCTAATTTATCTTTAATCAAAATTTCGCCGAACACCGTCCCCTTATCTCTACGCATATAAGCCTTTCAAAAAACAGGTCAAGCTTTGATAACGTCTCCATTTCCAGCCCTTTTTCGGCTGCCTCAGCCTTTAATCGGTTAAAGTCGGCTAGGCTTGACGCTATCAGTATTATTCTGCATCCCTTAGCCATTATTTGAGCAGCCTCGGAGACGATTTCCAGCGCTATCTCCACGCCCGTTGGCCCTGCGTGTATCGTGGGGTCATGTATCTCAGGCTCTTCGGGCAGGTAGGGAGGGTTGGAGACGACTAGGCTGATTATGTTGTTCCTCCTTATGCATGAGAGGCCGCGGGCGTTGATTAGGTGCGTAGAGCCGTAAGAGTCTGTGAGCCTCTTCCTAGCTTCTAGGAGGGCCTCAAGCTGTATGTCCGTCCCTATGACTTCATCGGCGCGGCCTGCTATGCTCTCCAGCACAGCGCCCACGCCGCAGCCTACCTCAACGACAACCCCACTAACCTCAGTATGCTCCAGCGTCTTGATGAGGAGGAGCGTGTCCTCCGCTGGCGAGTATGGCTCGGTCATGGGTAGAGGCGCGCCCGCGTCCTTGGGAAGAGGCATGCGCTCCTAACACTTCGCAACCCAAGAACCCACTGTAAAAGCCTCTCAACACCAAGTCCAAAACCGCTGTGGGGCACCGAACCATACTTACGCAGGTCCAGATACCACTTATACTCCTCTGGGTTCAGCCCCTCCTCCCTAATACGCTCCAGTAGCTGGTTATAGTCGTGTATGCGCTGGCCACCTCCCACTATCTCCCCATACCCCTGCGGCGCGAGCAGGTCGGCTGAGAGCGTAACCCGCCCATCATGCGGGTCTGGCATGTGGTAGAAAGCCTTAGCCTCCCTCGGATAGTGGGTTACGAAGAACGGCTTCTCAAACTGCTGCGTTAGTATCCGCTCCTCATCCGCCCCCAGGTCTGAGCCCCACTCCAGCGACACTCCCCGCGACTCCAACAGCTCCAGCGCCTCCGCGTATTTTATCCTCTCAAACGGCGGCTCTACGGAAGAGAGGTTAAACGTCCTCCCTATTGTTCGGAACTCCTCCGCGCTCCTCTCCACGGCCTCTCTCACCGAGAAGCTGACAAGCCCTTCAACGACCTTCATCAAGTCCTCAAGCCCAGCATGGGCTAGCTCCGCCTCCACATGCCAGAACTCGGTCAGATGCCTCCTGGTCTTGCTCTTCTCAGCCCTGAAGCTGGGCTGTATGCTATACACCTTCTCCAGCCCGTATATCGCCGCCTCCTGGTAGAACTGTACGCTCTGCGTCAAGTACGCCTCGCGCCCAAAGTAGTCCACCTTGAAGAGCGTCGCACCTCCCTCTACTGCTGCGGTTATGAAGGTTGGGCAGTGTATCTCCACGAAGCCATGCTCCTCAAACCACCGCCGCGCTGCGTCAAGCAGCTTAGCCCTGACGCGCATTACCGCCGAGACCTTCGGGCTCCTCAGGTGAAGGTGCCTATGGTCGTGTAGGAAGCGCGCGCCCACTCCAGGCTTTATCGGGAACTCCTCAAGAGCATCGCCTATCACCTCAAGCTCGCGGCAGGCTATCTCAACCCCCCCAGGGGCGCGGGGGTCTTTGACAGCTTCTCCAACAACCCTGACGGCAGCCTCCCTACCCACGCGCACCGCGTTCTCATAAGCAGAGCCGCTCGCGACGCCCACCTTAACCGCGACCTGGATAACCCCAGTAGAGTCGCGCACATCCAGGAATACCAGCTTACCATGCAGCCGCTTATTCCTCACCCAGCCCAGCAGCTCAACCCGCGACCCCCCTGCCAGGCTGAACACATCCCTGACGAAGAGCGTCTTCACCACCAAGGCCCAAGCCTACTGCTACCCGCCGATTATATTAAGCGACCCATGGGTTAGTATATGGGAGAGCCCTCCCTCACATCCCTCTCAGGAACTAGGGGAGCTATGCTATCATCGCTCTCCACAGCGGCGAGGACCATGCACTCCGACACCTCCCCCCTAAGCTTCTTCGGCTCAAGGTTGGTGACGAACGCGTATTTCTTTCCTACGAAGTGCTCAGGCTCGTAGATGTGGCCAAGACCTGTGAGGGCTTGCATCTGCTTATCGCCGAAGTCCACCCTTAGCTTGATTATCCTGTCAGTCCCCTTCACACGCTCCGCAGCAACAACCTTACCCACACGTATCTCAACGCGCTTGAACTCTCCTAACGTTATCCTGCTCATGACCTTCGCAGATAAGGCCAAAGTGGTTGCTTAAAGGGTTAAGCAATATGCTATCGGGTAGGTTTGACGATAATTTTTCCGAAAATCTTTTATGTCTCCCACAATCAATTATGCACGAGGAAACGGAGATGCCAGCAAAGAAGAGAAAGAAGGCAGCTAAGAAGTCAAGCAAGAAGGGAGCTAAAAAAAAGGGTGCTAAGAAAACAGCCAAGAAGAAGAAATCCGCGCGAAGAGCACGGGCGAGGGCTGCTGCGCCCTCACCCGCCGCGGCTGAAGAGACTGGGATGGGCTAGCCCCACACGCCACACCATCCCAGAAACCCTTCCCCCCTTTCTTTTTCTGGCCTAGTAGTCCCATATCCTCCTTCTCTCTATAGGCTTCTCCTGTATTCTCGGCCTAGTGGCTTTCTGGTAGAGGGACGTTGTTGTGGCTGAGAGGATTGTGGGTATGATGTAGATTGAGAAGAAGTCCAGGGGTGTTGAGACGAGTATCCTGCTCACGACCATGTCTAGGTAGCTGCCCCAGGGTATAGCGGCGCCCGTGCTTGGGAGGACCAGCAGCGCTAGGCCCAGCCATAGTATGTATGTTAGGCTTGCTAGAGCAAGTGAGGCGGTGGCCGCCTCGCTCCCGTCTCTGCTCATCAGGCCTATAGCCACGCCAGCGGCGGCCCACGCGATTAGGGGGGCTATTCCGAGGGCCAGCTCCTCCCCGCCTATCGGCATGAGCACCTTAGCGCCTGCTGCTGATGAGAGGGGTGAGAGCATCGGTGCTAGTGCGTTGAAGAGCGTAGCTAGCACGCGCATTTGGTCTGAGGGGGCTACCATGCCAGCGGTCTGTGTTCCCAGCGTGGCTATAGCCCCCGCCAGCGTGAGTATGGAGAACCCGAAGATGACGGGGCGTATCCTCGCCATGGCCCCAGCGATGGCCTATCCTCTAATAACCGTTTGGTTAGCCAGCGCGTGGAGGAATTCCACGCGTAGTATGCTGGGATTCCCCACGCTATTCCTCCAGCCTCCCCTTCTTCTCAAACTGCTTCTCATACAGTAGCTTGAGGCGCTGGAGGGTATCCACCTCGCTGGGAGGCTTATCGTCGCGTATCCTCGTTATGCGGGCGAAGCGTAGGGCGTAGCCGCTCCTATAGTGGGGGCTTCGCTGTATCTCGTTGTAGGCAACCTCAACCACTATCTCAGGCCTGACGACCACGCCCCACTCGGTATCTGCGAGCTTAATCTCCTGAAGCCTCCTGGTCATCTCCTCAAACTCCCTGTCGGTAAGCCCCTTGAAGGTCTTCCCCACCATCTCAAAGTTCCCCGTCTCCTCATCAAGCACTGCGAGGTGGTAGTTGCTGAGCCAGCCTTGTCTTCTGCCATGCCCCCACTCAGCGGCGATAATAACCACATCCAGCCTCTCGGCTGGCTTTATCTTGAGCCAGTGCCCACCCCTCCTGCCTGGGGTGTATGCGCTCCGCGGGTCTTTGGCGATGAGCCCCTCATGCCCCTGCTCCAACACGCGCTCCATGAAGCGCTCAGCCTCCTCTGCGCTGTCCGTGATTAGCTGCTCAGCTAGGAGCGAGCCGTCTTCCACGACACTCTCCAACAGGCGGCGGCGCTCCATGTAGGGCTTGTCAATAACCGTGCCGCCCTCAAGGTATAGGATGTCAAAGACCTTGAGCAGTAGGGGTATCTGATTTACCGCCTCCTCCACATCCCTCTCCCTGCCTAGCCTCCGCATAGTCTCTTGGAATGGAAGCGCCTTGCCTGCTTGGTCTATCGCTACCACCTCAGCGTCAAGCACCGCCTCAGAAGCCTTTACAGCCTTCTTGACCACATCAACCACGTCTGGCAGACTGGGGGTAACATCGGAGAGGCGGCGCGTGTAGAGCCTGACAACGTCTCCCTGCTTGTGTATCTGCAACCTCACGCCATCAAACTTCGGCTCAAACGCTGTCCTGCCGCCATGCTCCCTTATCGCGTCCTGGGCAGTCTCGCTCATCTCTGCCAGCATCGGTCTGACGGGGCTGAAGAGCCTCATGCCCGCTGTGGTTAGCCTGCCCTCAACGGCCAGCTTGGCCAGCTCGCCTATATCACCTATCACCATGTCAAGCCTCCTAACCCGTTCAGCGTCAAGCCCAGAGAGCTGAGCTATCGCGTCAAGCATCAAGCCTGCGCTGACGCCGTGCCGCATCTCGCCGAAGAGCATCCTGATGAACCACTTCCGCTCAACCTCGCTCATCCGCGAGAGGAGAGCCTCTATGATGGCTTTCTTGCGGGTCCGCGAGCCTTCCCCGCTTGCTTGTGCTGCTGACTTGAGGGATGACCAGAGCTCCGCGAGCGTTAGGGGTGTTTCAACTAGCGGCCTTGTTATGCCCGCGTCCAGCACGTCGCGCACAGCCGCCCAGCCCACGTTGAGCGGCGTCTTCCCCTTCTCCTCCGTAGCCCTACCCACGAGCATGTAAGCAGCTATCTTCGCTTCATCAGGCGAGAGCGTCCTGAGATATGACGCTACTAGCTGTATCTTCTGGTTCCGCCCTGACGTCTTTTCCAGCTTCTCGCAGAGCTCTACGAAGGCGGCATAATGCGCGCCGCTCATTCTATCTTAACCCTAGTGCCGCTGGGCTGGGCCAGTTTAAGCCTTAGGTAGAGAACACCATCAGCATATTTCGCCTGTATATCGCTGGTATCCACGCTGTGTGGGAGGTCTATCCTCCTCCTAAACCCGCCGTCGCGATAGCGCGACATGCCGCGCATCTCTGGGAACGGCGGGTCGCTGTACCGCGCCTCCACCTCAACCTCCCTACCCTCCACCGTCAGGGAGATATTATCCCGACCACAGCCAGGGAGCTCCACGAGTAGGTAGATGTACCCGTTCTCCACGCGTATCTCCGTTATTGGCCGCCTATAGCCGCCGTATATTGTGGGCGGCACAACGGAGAGCGAGGCTTCAACGGCCTCGCGTATCTTCTCGGCGAGCTCCCTAGCTATCCTGCTCACATCCTCGCTAAAGCCCCTAGACATTATGGAGGCACCTCCAACTCTTCCATCATCCCTTCTGCCTAAAGAGTTTAGCCCGAAGCTATCAATAAATAGGCGGCTAAGCTTGTAGCAACGGAAGTTTAAGAGGCCTTGGGTTATGAGATGCGGTGTCTGTGGAAGGGATGAGCTGCTCCCGTTCAAATGCGCTTATTGTGGCGAGTTCTTCTGCGCCGAGCATAGGATTCCAGAGAAGCATAGCTGTCCTGGGGTTTTTGCGGCGAAGAGCCCTGAGGAGATTAAGCGGCGTGAGGCGCGTGCTGAGACTGGCTGGGGGTATGCGGTAGCCCCTCCGCCGCGCGGTATAGCGAGAGCGCGTGAAAGGATATTCAGCGCTGACGAGCTGAGCCATTTAGCGGCTGGGGCTGCGCTAGTCATGCTGGCTGGCTTCGCCCTCTCGCGTGGGGTGATATTCTCGCCAGCAATCACCGCGTTCATGCTCATCGGCTTCGCAGCATCCTTCATAGCCCACGAGCTGGCCCATAAATTCGTCGCCCTCCGCAGAGGCTTGTCTGCCCGCTTCAAAATCTACGCCTTCGGCGCAGCGCTGACAGCGATAACCTCGCTCATCGTCTTCATAGGCCTGCCGTTCTTCATCATCATAGCCCCTGGAGCTGTCGTTATCTGGGGAGCGGCCACGCATAGGCACATGGGAAAGGTAGCCCTAGCAGGCCCCCTCACCAACATAGCGATAGCCATAGCGCTAATCCCGCTACAGCCACTACTACCCCAATACCCCCTGAGAGCGCTAGCACACATCAACGCGTTCCTAGCGTTCTTCAACCTAATACCAATAGGCCCCCTAGACGGCCAGAAGATAATGAGCTGGAACACGACAATATGGGTAGCCGCATTCGTGGCTTCGCTCGCGTTGTTCTTCGCCGTTAGGATGGTCTTCTAAATCAAGGCTTATAACCCAAACCAAGTAGCTGGAGAACCGTTGAGTGAAGCCGTGAGGAAGAAGTTTGATTCCATCGTCCATAAAGCTGTGAAACGCGGCGATTATGGGCGTTATATGATTCTTAGGGAAGTTGCGGAGACCTCTGCGAATAATGTGAGCGCAATAGCCGAGTTGAGACAGGTTTTGGAGGGTGAAGTCAGGCTTAGGGAGAGGCTCGCCAGGAATGTGGGCGGCATATCAGATACCTTGGGCGCCATAGTTGAGCGCGACGCCAGAGAAGCCATACTCCGCTGGCTCTCATCAAAGGGGCTAACGCTAGACGATGACCTGGCACCGCTACGGATTGTGATAGGTGGAAAAGTGAGGGAAATAGACATGCATGGATACGTGATTGACACGGCAGGCGTAAGGAAGCCGATTTACGCGGAGGCAAAAGCCAGGATAAGGCTGGAAAAGGTAAGGCAATTCGCGGAAATAGTTGAGGAGGCGGAAAGACAGTTGGGAAAGGGGCTTAAGATACTGGCGGGATACGTGGTCTATAGGGATGCTCTGGAAGAGGCGCAGAAGCGCGGCGTAGTAGTTGTTAGAATCTAGCATTATGCGCCGGGGGTGGGATTTGAACCCACGCGGCCCGCGAAGGCCACAGGCTCTCAAGGCCTGCGCGTTGTCCGCTCCGCCACCCCGGCCTTGCTGTTCTGGTCATGCTGTTTTGCTGGCTGGTTTTAATGTTGTCGGCCTTCCTTACAAGATTTATGAGCTAGAGCCTCGCCCCTAACGTTGGTGCTGGTGTTGTCGTCTGACGCTGGTTCTCTAACCTCTGAGGTTGTCTCGTTAATTGAGTCGCGCGACGTGGTGGGGCTGGCCACGCATAGGCACTACCCGCATGAGCGCATGATATACTCACGCTTTGGACGCTGTGGCTTCGCTATAGATGTTGTGCGCATGGAGGGCGGTGCCAGGAGGCTATACTCCATCCTCGTGGAAGCTAGGGCAGAAGCAGGAAGCGGGGTTGTGAGGTCTTTCGCAGAGCTCCCAGGAGAGGTTACATACACGATTGCGCGCATCTCGCCTGAGGGTATTGAGAGCTCTGTGAAGACAGCGCGTTACAGGAATGCTGAGGAGCTTTTCCAGGCTGTTGAGACCGTTAGGCAGGCGTTTTATAGAAAATACCGTGAGCTTAAGGCCGCGGAGGAGAAGGCGGCCGAGCCGACGAGGGTTGGTGAGGAGGTCTTCCACCAAGCTGGGCTTAGCTGGGACGAGCTTAACCTTGGCGTCTAGCCCTTCCTGCCAGGTATCTTATACGCTATATCAGAGTTGGGAGGGAAGACGAATACATCACCGCAGCGCGTGCAGCGGAAGTATTTGTTCGTCCCCTCATCGGTCTTCTGCTCGCCGAGATATTCAAACTCGTGCTGGCAGTCCGAATCCACGAATATAGAGGAGCTGCTACTGGTTAATTAGCGCTACTATATGCTGGGGGTTGCCTGTGTTCGGCTTCGTGGCTGCCTACGGCAGGGGTGCTGGGGAGGCTGTTAGGAGAGCTTTAGGAGAGGCATGCGGGAAGGCTGAACACTACTCCGAGGGGCTGGCGGCCGCGGCATACTTCAGGACGACACAAAAGGGGCGTGGGGTGAAGGCTGCCGAGTATAGTGATGGGAGGCTGATGCTGGTGGATGCGTACCCCGCCTTTGAGGCCAGCTCTATAGAAGACGCCAGGGGGCTGCGTGGCTTCTTCTCAGCAGTTATGGTAAGCGGTGATGGCCTAGTGCTCATCCGCGACCATCTTGGGTGTAGGCCGCTCTTCGTAGCAGAAGCACACGACCTCGTAATTTGCAGCAACGCGCCAGCATTCATCATGAACGCTGGATACGAGCCGACGCCAGCGCTGCCAGGGAGCATAACGCGGCTCGGCAAGCACGGCTCTACGGTGGAGACCTACTGGAGTCCTTCGCAGCGCGTTGTTGAGGGAGAAGCGAGTAGGATACTCGGCCTACTCCGCTCCTCGGTTGAGCGCTACGTTGAGCGCGGCTCGGCGCTCTTCTTCTCAGGCGGTCTGGACAGCACCATTCTAGCCAAGCTCTGCGCCGACGCTGGGCTTGAGCCCATGCTAATATCAGCAGGCCTCCCTGGTGCGCGGGATTGGACGAACATTAGGAACGTCGCCAAGCTGCTGGGGATTGAGGCAACGCATGTAGAGATAACCCCCAGCGATGTTTCGCGGGCTGTTGAGCTCCTCCGCGGGGTTTTGGGCAGGTTGTCGTTGATGGACGCCGCGATAGGGGCTGTCTTCCTACTCCAAGCCGAGCGCGCCAGCGAGCTTGGTGCTGGGGCTGCTGTAGCAGGCCAGGGGGCTGACGAGCTGTTCGGCGGCTACATGAAATACGAGAGGATAGCCGAGAGGGATGGTTATGAAGCCGTGCAGCAGGCGTTGTGGCAGGATGTCATGAGCCTACACGCCTTTAGCCTTCCCCGCGATGTCCTCGCCTGCTCCCTCGCGGGGGTTGAGCTGGTCTTGCCCTACTTGGATTATGAGCTGGTGGATTATGCCCTGTGCTTGCCTCCTGAGCTGAAGGTAGCTAAGACGGCTGGGGGCTATGTGAGGAAGCATATTCTAAGGGGCGTCGCTCTTCTGCTGGGGCTTGATGAGGTCGCGCGCTCTAGGAAGTCGGCTCTCCAGTACGGGACTGGTGTCCAGCGCGTCGTGGAGAGGTTGGTGAAGGATGGCAAGGCGAGGCTCGGCTAGGCTCTCTGATGCTGTTCAGTTGTTTGAGGCTGGGCTTGGGCTTAAGCGCGTGAAGCGCAGCGGCTGGGTTGATGCTGGCGTTAAGAACCCAGAGTCAGTAGCAGACCACAGCTACTCCCTAGCCCTGCTCAGCATGGTGGCGGCAGACCTCCTAGGCATGGACGCGGAGAAAGCCATGCGCATGGCGCTACTCCACGACCTGCCCGAAGCATTCACAGACGACCTAACGCCGCGCAAGAAAAACAGGATAAGGAAGGAGATGCTCAGCAGGATAGAGAGCGGCATACTGAGGGAGCTAACCTCAGGGCTGCCCGATAGCGTCAGGAAGAGATACCTAGAGCTTTACAGGGAGTATATTGAAGGCAAGAGCCGCGAAGCACGGCTACTCCATGCTCTAGACAGGCTTGAGATGGCTCTGGAAGCCTCAAGACTCCAAAAAGAACAGAACATAAAGCTTGACCGCTTCATGCGCGACGCGATTAAGAACCCCGCCACGAGGGAAATTATGGATGCTGTAGCAAAACGAGGTGGGAAGAAGCCAGATATGGCTAATTCTCCCCTAAGATGACACTATCGGATATTGTAGGAGCGCTTTATATAGCTGGGAGCAGCATATAGAGGGGGCGGCGGCAAGGTCCTTGACGGTCAGCGACCCGTATTTCATAGAGCGGCTGATGATGGAGTTCCCCTTCCTGCAGCAGATACGCGAGTATGTGGGCTCTTTTGGGATTAAGCTGGAGGACTTCGCCGACCCTTCCATGAAGCCGTTGGTGGATGTTGCTGTTAAGAGGGTTGAGGACTCTCTGACGCATGGGATTAGGGTTGCGGAGGAGAGCAGCACCTCGCCCTCGGAGGTTGAGATATTCTCCTACCCCCTCTCAATAGCGCTGGTTGCCATGCTTGAGGACGACTACGCGGTTAGACGCTTCGCCGCTTCAGAGGCGGAGCGATACGCCAAGATACTTGAGAAGATAGACAGGAGCAGCGTCAGGGATGTTCTCCACTACGTGGCTACGCAGGTCCTCGGTATGCGTGTGAAGCTGGCTCAGCCGCCGTATGAGTTTGAGATACATTTTGCGGATTACCTGAAGCACGCCACACGCCTCAACGAGCCGCGTTGGAAGCTTGTCAATAGGACGCTCAAGCGCGGCTATGTTCTCCTAACACGGCCAGAGATGGCCACGCTCATCAAGAACGCTCTGGAGACGCATATAGAGGAGAGGCTCCGCGCGGTTGGTAGGATAGGTGTCCCCGACTTCCTGAAGGAGCATGTTCAGCGCCTTAAGCAGCTGCTTGAGACTCGCAGGTGGCGTGAGGTTAAGCTGGGTGAGAGGCTGGCTCCAGAGCTATGGCCGCCTTGTATGCAGGCGCTCAAGCAACGCCTACTCGCTGGCGAGGCGGTATCACACTTCGGAAACTTCACGATAGCTTCGTTCCTAATCAACATAGGATGGACGACAGACGAGGTTATTCAGATGTACTCCCAGCGCGGCGATTTTGATGAGCGGATAGCGCGTTATCAGGTGGAGCATATCGCTGGCCAGCGTGGGAGTAGGACTAAATACACCGTCCCGCGCTGCGCTACGTTACAGGCTCATGGGCTCTGTATAGAGAATGGCCGCCTCTGCGGCGGTGTTAAGAGCCCCATGCAGTATTACCGCAGGCAGGCGCGGCGCACAGCTAGTGAGAAGAAGCGCGAATCCCAGACCAGGGCTGAGAATGTTTAGATTCATAAGCCACGCCTAGCAGCTAGAGGCAGAACAAATAGATGACCAACGCCATAATCCTGGAGAATGTCTCCAAGAGGTTTGACGAGGTGTGGGCAGTAAGGGGACTTTCGCTCACCATTCGCGGCGGGTCCATCTTCGGGCTTCTGGGGCCTAACGGCTCTGGGAAATCTACGACTATGCGCATGATGCTGGGGCTCGTCAAGCCAGACAGTGGGAGGGTCTCGGTTCACGGTATAGACCCTGCGCAGAACCCTGTTGGGGTGAAGCGCATAATAGGCTACGTGCCAGAGACGCCCAGGCTCTACGAATACCTGACAGCGGCCGAGTATCTGGACTTCATCAGGGAGGCTTACGGCGTAGCTCCCTCGGTTTGGCGCTCTAGGGTTGCCGAGTTTCTGGAAGCCTTCGGGCTAAGCGGCCGCGAGGGCGAGTTGCTCGCAGGCTACTCGCGCGGGATGAAGCAGAAGATAGCCCTGATGGCTGCCTTTCTCCATAGGCCGCGCGTCCTAATACTAGATGAGCCGCTGAGCGGCCTAGACCCCAAATCAGCGCGCCTAGTTAAGGAGATGCTCCACAAACTAGCCCTGGATGGAACAACCACAATCATAAGCACGCATGTTTTGGAGATAGCTGAAGCCATATGCGATAGGATAGCGATACTGTATGAGGGGGAGAAGATAGCTGAGGGGAGCCCAGAGGAGCTTAAACTTCTCTCAGAAAGCCCCAGCAGCACGTTGGAGGATGTCTTCCTAAAGCTCACAGGCTCGGAAGATATTAGGGAGCTTGTAGAGGCGTTGGTGAGGTAAGCTGAACATAAGGCTGGTGATTAAGCTCGCGCAGATTCTCGCACTATCTTCTCTAAGAGCATCCTCATCTCAGAGCTTTATCAAGCGCCTACTGGGCAGGGGACTGCGTCTAAACTTAAGGCTGTCAATAACCCTCTTCGTAGGCTCTTCACTAGCCACGTATGGTGCCACAGCATCATCTCCACCGCAGCAGTCCTTATACCAGCTCCTAGTAGCGCTCCCACTCCTCCTGATGTTCCTCTCAGTAGTCTATACGATAATGTTTGAGATGAACCGCAGCGTCAATACCCCTTCGGTTGACGCTGTTAATTGGCTTCCCATAACGCCAGCCGAGTATGTTGTGGCGTCCTCACTCTCCTCAGCCTACTCTGTCCTGCCTCTCCTCTCCATAATCCTCGGCGCAGCCCTCGGAATAGCGCTGGCGGCGGGGGCGGCGCATCTATGGGTAATAGCGGCACTATTATCAATGCTAGCACTAGCGGCTGGGAGCTTCATAGTAGAGATAATACTCTCCATAACATCCAGAGCAGCGCGGCGAATCTACAAGCAGAAAGGGAGACTCGCACTACCTCTAGCAACGCTATTCAACACAGCGGTAATCTTCATCTTCGTAGTTATGTTCAACTTCCAAGTCCTCATAAACTCTCTCAAATGGGTTATGGATATTGTCGGCTTGGCCTGGTTCATACCCCCTGTATGGCTCTCTCTTGCCATGGAGAAGTATCTTGAGGCAGACCTGGCTGGTGGCCTGCTCTTCACACTCCTGGGGGCACTCTTTGTATTCTCAGGATTCCTCATAAGCACTGCGCTGAGGACACGATACTGGGCTGTGTATGAGGCTGAGATAAGGATAACAGATTCATCCTACACTCCCAAGCCGAGCATATTCGCGAAGCTGGGCTTCACACCTGGGGAGTCTGCGATAATCAGGAAGGAGCTCAAGTCATTTCTGCGGCGGCGTGAGATGGCCGCGTTTATAGCTGTGCCAGCGGCGGTGGCGATAATCCCGTTCCTCACGGCATCTAGAGCTAGCCTAGCACTCTACCTCCAGCCCACCGTGGGGCTGCTCCTCTTCGCGTTGCTCCTCTCCGCGACATCCATAGGCCGCGAGGGCGAGGCGTTCCTAAACCTCCTCATAGCTCCTCTTAGGCCAGGTGAGATTATAAGAGCGAAGGCCGCCACCACGATTATCGTTGCGTCCCCAGCTATGGCGCTCATCCTAGCGGCGACCCTCCCAGTTATCGTGTCTAGCTGGAATTCTGCGCTAGCTCTGGTGGTAGCGGGCTACACGGCGCTGGTTGAGACCGTGATGATAGGAACCTACTTCAGCTCCCGTTTTCCAGACTTCACAACAGCCCCGCGGGCGCGCTTCATAAGACCCCTCGGAATGTTCCTAACCATGATAACAGCCGCAACAGCTCTCGCAGCAACCGCTACGCCTCTATACATATACGCTGCCCTAAAGCCAGAATGGCTCCCTATTCAGGCAGCGACGCTACTAACAACCGCAATAGGAGCGGGTATAAGCATAGCAGCATATAGGGGAGCGAAGAAAACAATAACAAGGCTATTCCAGAGCTGATACCTTTGTTTGTGGTTTAAGGGGCTTGGGAGGAGTTTAGCCATTCTGTAAAAAATGTTAATTTACTGCCTTGTGGTTGTTTGTTTTCTGGGATGATGAGTCTGTCTCATTCGGATTTGGGTGAAGAGAACCAGCTCACTCTGACCTTTGGGTGTGTTGTATGGAGCTGAGGCGTTCATATGCGCGTTTTCTCCGCGAGCAGCGTGTTGCGCGGCTTGGAACAATTACGGAAGACGGCTCAGTCCATCTAGTCCCAATATGCTACGCCTACGACGGCAAGGCGATATACGTGGGAACAGGCGCGGACTCCAAGAAGGTTAAGAACCTAAAAGCCAACCCAAAGGCGACGTTGCTGGTTGATGTCTATTACGAGAACTGGAGCCGCCTCAAGCATCTTATGCTGGTCTGCGACGCCGAGCTCCTTGAGGGTGGGGACGAATTCAGGTATGCGCGTAAGCTACTGTATAGGAAGTACCGCCAGTATGAGCGCGACGCCCCCCTGGAGGAGGGCGAGTCTGTGATAATCAAGCTCACGCCTAGGAGGGCTGTGGCGTATAACCTATAGACGCCTAGTCGTTGATTCAAGCACCCACTCCAGGTATGGGGTATGCGCATCCAACGGCTGGAGAGCCGCGATGAACGGCACCTCGTATGGGTGTTCGCGTATAATCTCCTGCTTGAGCCTCTCGTAGGCTCCGCGCTCTGTCTTGAGAATCATGAGCGTCTCGCCGCTCTCCACAACCTCGCCGCGCCAGTAGTAGGTGGAGCTTATTCTCATCATATTTACCGAGGCGGCCAGCCCCTTCCCAACTAGGCGGCGCGCCAGGGCTGCGCAGTCATACTCCGCTGGGAACGTTGCCAGAACTATCACAAGCTCCGCCATGAGAATTATAGCATAAAGCGTATAGAAATTAATTTTACCCGCTCGTAGCTGGCTTGTATGGGCAGGCCGGGTCTTCTTCCAGCGGGTCTTGATAAGCTGCGTAGGCGCGTGCCCGCGAGCCGCCGCAGAACTCTCTAAACTCGCAGACGCCGCACCTCCCCTTGAAGTTGTCGGGATTCTTCAGGAGCTGGAAGAGCCTATCTCCGCGGTATGTCTTCGTTAATGTTGTTGTGCGCGTGTTTCCACGCGGTATTGGGAGGAAGCCTCCTGGGGTTATTGAGCCATCATGGCCTATGAAGAGTATCCCATACCCGTCACGTGTTGGCGTTATTGGGGCGTCAGGCTCGCGCTCTGGCTCGCCGCATAGCTGCCTGAGCCTATTTACCAGCAGGCTATACAGCCCTGAGTTGGGCGGGCTTGCTCCGTCCCCCCTCTGCTTCACCACGCGCCTGAAGAACGGGGCTTCAACGGTTCTTACCCTAAGCCCGTACATAGCAGCATCATACAGGAAGTTTGCCACCTCCTCGCATTCTGCGCTGCTGAGCTCCTCCATACCAACGCCCTTCCCGACCTTGATGAGGTAGAAGACCTCCCAGACGCTTGCTCCAGCCCTCTTTATCGCTGCGAAAACCTCGGGTAGCTCCTTAACGTTAAGCCGCATGACGCAAGTATTAACCTGGACAGCCAGCCCTATCTCGGCTGCCGTTCTTATGGCTTTCATCGTAGCATCCCACGTCCCAGCGACGCCCCTTATGCTGTCATGAGTCTCTCTCATCCCGTCCAGGCTGAAGGAGACCATAGAAACACCACGCCGCTTAAGCTCCAGCAGAGTCTCGCGCGTGAGCAGCTCGGTTACGCTTGGGGCAGCCGCAGTCGGGATGCCGAGCTCATGCGCATACCCTACTAGGTCGTAGATGTTTCTCTTCATCAGCATGTCCCCGCCTGTGAAGATGATTATTGGGTATGGTTTCCCGAACTCGTGCACCTGCTCCACCACTCTGCGCGACTCCTCGTCGTTGAGCTCGTTGGGCAGTGGCCTGGTTATGGCCTCGGCGCGGCAGTGTCTGCACGCGAGTAGGCATGCCTTGGTCGTCTCCCAGAATACTAGGAGCGGCTTTTCACTGAAGTTCCAGCTCCTCATCTAGCTGCACAGCTCCTCAATCCTCTGCTCGGCGCGGCTAATCTGCTCCTGAAGCTGCGACATCTGCTCCTCAATACGGCCAGCCTCCTGCATAGCCCTGTTGAGCGCCCTCTCAATGGTAGCGGCGTGCTTCTTGAAGAAGTTTATCGCTCTCTCTGCTCTCTCCAGCCC
>WAQC01000100.1 GCA_015520425.1 Candidatus Pelearchaeum sp.
ACTCGTGCCCCCACTGCTCAGCAACTGGGCATGAGTCATGCTTTAACGACTGGCTCCTGATAAGGAACGCCTGCCCGCTATGTAGGAGGCCAATACTTGAGGAGGTGGGCTGAGCATGTCGGAGCAGCGTAAGCGTAATGAGGATGTCGTGGAGATTGACCTAAGCTATATTGAGACTCCGCGAGGAAGGGTTGCGGCGTTTGAGACCGTGAAACAACTCGCCAACGCGATTGTACTGCTAAACGAGGAGGAGGAGAACATAAGAAACGAGCTTAGACGAATAGCGCGAGGCCCCGTAGATGAGCAGCGTGTAAAGAGTATTGAGGAGAGGCTGGACAGGATTGAGCAGAGATTGGATGATATGATGACGACGCAGGACTATATACTGGACACCCTACAGGAGCTCACCAACGCGATAGCTGGATTGAAGAAGAAGTGAAGAGAAACGCTCTAGGAGGTTAGGATTGCTCTCCTTATCTCGGTTATTACCTCCTCTAGACGCGCTCTCCTGGATTCCAGCTCATTAACCTCTTCCTGCAGCTGTTTCTTGCGTGCTTCTAGGTTTGTGAGCTCGTTCTTCAGGCGTGTGGCGTCTGCCTCAAGCTTCCGCGCCTCCTCAAGCTGCTGCTCCAGTATAGCCAGCTTGGAGTCCAGCTCCTTCTCCTTCCTTATGAGCCGCTCCATCCTTATCTCGCGTAGCTTAATCATCTTATCCACGCGCCTAATCTCCTCGTCAAACCTGCTTCGCGTCTCCTCAAAGGACGCGAGATACTTCTCCTTCAGCTCGCGTATCTCCTCCTCCAGCCTCTCCTTACGCTGCTGCAAGTCCTTCAAAGCCTCCTGCGTCTGGGCTATCTGCCGCTCCTTCCTCTCAAGCTCAGCCCTCCACTGGTCTACCTCCTCCTTAAGCCGCCTAAGGTTGTTCCGCTCAGTCTCAAAGCGCCGTATATCCTCGTTGAGTAGCATACGCTCCCTGTCTAGGGCGTTGATAATCTCCATCACGGCTTCTTGCATGGACTTAATCTGGGAACCGTAATCCTTCAGGCTTGTGAGCGAGGAATAAACCTCCTCAGCCCTCTTGAGGAGGGCGTCCATCTGGCTTGTAACCGTCATGGGTGAGGATGTCTGGGTTATTACCGTCCTAACATCCTCCTTAAGCTTGGCCAACGCCTCCTCAAGCAGGGATACCCTCTCCTCAAGCCTGTTTAGAAACTCGCTACGTAGGGCTTCTATCTCCTTCCTAACATCCGCTAATGTCTCTCCCTTCTTCCCGCCGAGGATGCCCATGAATTCTCGCATTTAGCATGGGGGACGGCCTTATAAAAACTGTGTCTCGGATTTCGTCGGAAGACCTAATCCACGATACAGAATCTTCGCGTAGCTATTCTTTTAAATAAGAGACGCCGATAATGGTTGCGCGATGCCTAGGGTGGATGCACGATGATGGTTACCGTTGAGGAGGCTCTTGCGCGGTTCTTCAAGATAGGCGCTGTCCTCGCCCTGCTGGGGGCGCTTCACATGCTCACGCTCCTCCTCCCCTGGTATGTGGTCTCCCCCGACACGCTGGTCCAGGTCTACATCAACGGCTACAACGTCCTTGAGACGCTGGCTCTCTCAGTTGTGGGCGGAGTCCTCGCGGGCGTGGGGTTATTTGTATCAAGCTTCATGAGCAGGGTGAGTAGAGTGAGGCTCGTCTTAACCTCGCTGGCGATTGCTGGCGGAGCTCTGGCAGCGCTCTCGCCAACATACTTGTTGATGGTTAAGATACCCCGCCTACAGGTTGCTGGTAATATTGAGTGGGGCCTCTTCGCCTCGCTCTTCACAGCCCTCGCTCTCCTCGCTGTGGGAATCCTCGCTGCGCTCACACGCCTCTCAGAACCAAGATACACATACAGCTTCACGGGCACGACAGCAAGCACGATGCCCCAGCTAGAAGAGACAAGCGGGGGCGAGACAACATTTGAGCCAGCAGAGAGCGTAGATGAGGGGGCTATGTGCACAATCTGCTACCAAGACGTATCGGCTGACGACGCTGTAAAATGCGCCTCGTGTGGCATGGTTTATCATAGGGGTTGTATAGATGAGTGGGTCAGCCTGAACGGTAACTGCCCCAATTGTAAGAGTGTGGTGAAGTCCTAAAGAGGTAGCGGCTCTCACTACCAAGCCGAGGCTCCTGGTGATGCGGAGACTATGGGGATGGA
The DNA here is from genome assembly GCA_015520425.1 of Candidatus Pelearchaeum sp. Taxonomy (GTDB): domain Archaea; phylum Thermoproteota; class Nitrososphaeria_A; order Caldarchaeales; family Caldarchaeaceae; genus Pelearchaeum. The sequence goes on from WAQC01000100.1 coordinate 2,202, forward strand.
TGAAATCATAAGACTCGCGCTGGAGCGCGGCTTCTTCTTCCCATCAGCCGAAATCTACCCTAAGACACCCGCAGGGCTGTGGGACTACGGCCACCTAGGCGTTCTCCTGAAGCAGAAGTATATACAGGCATGGATTCGCGAGGTTGTGCGCCGCGATGAGATGATTCTCGTAGACGGCTCGCAGATACTCCCCCGCGATGTCTTCGTCGCTTCTGGGCATCTGGAGAGCTTCGCAGACCCAGTGAGCACATGCCTCAAGTGCCGAGCCATACACCGCGTTGATAGGCTGGTAGAAGAGGTTGCGGGAATCAAGGTTCCTGAGAGGACACCGCCTGAGCAGATAACCGCCCTCATACGCGAGCATAACGTGCGCTGCCCCTCATGCGGCGGCGAGCTGGGCGAGGTGAGTCTATTCAACATGATGTTTAGGCTGAGCGTCGGGGCTTCTGGCGATGAAGCATACCTAAGGCCAGAGACATGCCAGAACCTCTTCATAGACTTCCCACGCATATACAAAATCTCGCGGCGTAAGCTTCCAGTAGGGTTTGCGCAGGTGGGTAAGAGCTTTAGGAACGAGATTTCGCCGCGCCAATCATTAACTAGACTACGCGAGTTCTACCAGGCCGAGGTGGAGGTCTTCTTCAACCCAGCCAAGGCCAACGAGCTGGAGAAGTTTGAGAGCTTCAGGAGCTATCCGCTCCGCCTATACTTTGACGACAGGATGCATGTAATCACATGCGGCGAGGCTGTGGAGAGCGGCATAGTATCAAGCCGCCTAGCGGCATACTATCTGGCGCTCATACAGAGCTTCTACCTCAAGCTGGGCATACCAGAGGAGAAGCTGCGTATAAGAAGGCTGTTGGAGGATGAGAAGGCTTTCTACGCCGTTGAGGCATGGGACTTGGAGGTCTTGACAAGCATAGGCTGGATGGAGCTAGTGGCCTGCAACAATCGCGGAGACTACGACCTAAGCGGCCACGCGCGAGTGAGCCGCGCAGACATGCAGGTCTTTGAGGACGGCGAAAAATTCACACCCCACGTATTTGAGCTCTCCATGGGCGTTGACAGGAGCATACTGGCGCTCTTAGACCTGGGATACAGGGTAGAGAACGGGCGGACGGTTCTAAAGCTCCACCCAGCGCTAGCACCATACTCTGCTGCCGTCTTCCCGCTTGTTGATAAGCCAGAGCTGGTCAGCAAGGCGCGAGAGCTCTACGAATCCCTCAAACTAGATATGGATGTTTTCTACGATGAGAGCGGCTCCATAGGGAGGAGATATAGGCGCCAGGACGAGATAGGCACGCCATTCTGCATAACAATAGACCACCAAACACTAGAAGACAACACCGCGACAATAAGAGATAGAGACAGTATGCAGCAGGTTAGGTTGCCTATACCTGAAATCCCTAACTATCTCAGCAAAAAGACCAAACTATAGCAGTTCTGCTTTGATTTTCCACACGGGCGTAAGAAGCTAGGCAGCGCTATTGACGAGACAAGAAAAATTCGGAGCATTATTATCACATCTTAAGGGATGCGTCTCCAACGATAAAAAATTCCCTAAAGTGGCTTTAGCTGGCCGGGGTAGTCTTTAATTATAGCCAGGTGGTATTATTTAGAGGATATCTGAGTGGTGCGGCGATGTTCCCAGCAAGAGAACGTGAGCAGGACCTTCGTGTTAAGCTTCTCACACTAGCCCAAGACCATATGAGGAGTGTTGTGGATGTCATCAGGAAGACTAGCCTGATGATGGAATACCTGTGTAATGATGAGCCTATCCAAAAGCTTGAGGAGACCTATGCTGATATTCTGAAGAGTGAGGAGAAGGCGCGCGATACGCGTAGGATTATTGAGGACGAGGTTACTAATGTCGGTGCGTTGCTCACCAACCGTGAGGACTTTCTGAGACTTATACACGGGATAGACAGGATAGGCGACACCGCCGAGGGCGTGGCGTTCAGGATACTAAGCCTAGCGCGGGCTAAGCTGAAGATAAACAAAGATGTGGCTAAGAATATGTGCGTGCTGAGCGACGGCGTGCTGCACATAGTTATGAAACTACGCGAAGCACTCCTAGCTGTAACACTCAACCACGACACGTTCAGCAGCAAACTTAAGGAGATTGAGGAGTCGGAGCGCGCTGTTGACGACCATTACAGGAATCTAGACCTCGCCATCCTGCAGAGCGAGATGCGCATACCACAGCTCCTCCTCTCACGCGAGATAGTCTCAATGCTGGAGGACATCGCCGACAGGGCTGAGGAGACCGTGGAAACGCTGAGGGTTCTTTCATTCGTCATACTATAAGAGTAGAGAAATATCATTAACGTGGGGTGCTGGTCTTGGATAGGGTTACGGCGGAGCTTATCCAAGACAGCCTGGTAGTCTGGGATGTTGATGCTGGTAGGCGGCTCTTTAAAGAGGGGTTCTACGGCAAGCCGCTGGGGATACCGAAGCCGCGCGACGCTAATTTTGACGCGCCGCTCATACTAGACCTGATAGAGGCCACATACCTAGTTGAGCGCGGCGTGCTGCGGGTGGTTAAAGATGGCACTGAGCTCACGCTGAAGGAGTTGCTGGAGTATGGTGAGCGGAACTATGAGCGCTTCGCAGACAAGTATCTGGTTTACCGCGACCTCCGCAGGAGGGGGTTCATCATAACGCCAGGGATAAAGTTCGGGAGCGACTTCGCAGCGTATAAGCATGGGCCAGGGATAGACCACGCGCCGTTCATCATACAGGTTAGAAGCGGCAGCGACCAGCTCTCCGCGCTGGACATAGTGCGCTCAGGCAGGCTGGCGACCTCTGTGAGGAAGCACTTCACAATAGCCGTTCCAGACCACATCAACAAGAAGGTAACTTACCTGGTCTTTGAGTGGTGGAAAGCATAGCTATACCCGCCTATATAGGACGTGGATTAGTTTCCCGCGCCGCTTCATATCAACCAGCTCCTGCCCCATGTCGCGCGCCCACTTGAGCATATCCACCTCGGTAGCTGGGTCTTGGGTAACCACGTGGAGCGTCTCACCAGGCTTAACGAACTTGAAGAAATAATCCCCAACCTTCGTCAGTATCATCTCACAGGTCTCTGCTAGGGCTGTTATCCTATGGTCTGGATAGCTCTTCAGACAGACTATACCCTCGCGGTCTATCTTCTCCTCATACCGCTTTACCGCATCCTCCCCAGTTAGTAGGCCTGCGAGTATGGGGTCGCTGTGGGTTTTGAGCTCCACTACCCAGCCATCGCCGTATGGGTCTTCAGCAACCTTACCAGGCTCAGCTACGACGCTCTCGTTTATCCCAGCTATCTCGCCCTGGAGAGGGGCCCATAGTGGGCCAGTGAAGCGCTGGGACTCAAGCAACGCCAGCGACTGCCCCCTTTTGACGACAGTCCCAACAGGCCTGGGCTTAACGTTGCTTAGCTTCCCAACCTTGAAGAGCAGTGGAACAGCCACGCCAACGCGATAGGTAGAGCCGTCAAGCGGCCTGAGCCACACATCATTATCAACATCATAGAAAAGCTCGCTGGGCAGTGGGCAGTCCTCAAGCTTAGAGCTCTCCCGCATGGCTAGCTACGAAAATAGAATAAGGGGATGTTTTGTATGTGTCTCTATTATTCAAGAAATATTGTTTAGACTTGCTCCTTCTCAATTGGGAAGCGTACTAGGTTGCCCCACTCGCTCCAGCTTCCGTCATAGACCTTCACGTTCTTGTATCCCAGGAGGTATTTCAGGACAAACCATGTGTGGCTTGCGCGCTCACCTATCCTGCAGTAGGTTATCACCTCTTTGTCTGGCGTTACTCCGCGCGGCTCGTAGAGCTGCCTGAGCTCCTCAACGGGCTTGAACGTTCCGTCATCCCTAACCGCCTGCCCCCAGGGTATGTTCACCGCCCCAGGTATGTGGCCGCCGCGCTGTGCCGCCTCCTCTGGATACTCTGGCGGCGCAGTTATCTCGCCCCTATACTCCGCGGGGGAGCGTACATCAACCAACGCAGCGTTGGGGTTGGCTGCCCTAATCTTCAGCAGGTCCGTGAGGAATATCCTGTTCTCTAGGTTTATGCGCGGCACTTTATAGCTTGTAGCTGGGTATGATGGTGTTTCCTTGCTCAGCTCGCCGCCTGAGTCAATCCACTTCTTCCTCCCACCGTTTAGAAGCCTAACATCACGGTGGTCGTAGAGTTTGAAGACCCAGAAGGCGAAAGCGGCGAACCAGTTATTATAGTCCCCATACAGGATTACGGTGGTGTCATTAGCTATACCAAGACGCGACATCAGCTTCTCAAACGCCTCAGGCCCTATGATGTCGCGCTGAACAGGGTCGTTCATGTCTCTCCTCCAGTCTATCAAGACAGCCCCTGGTATGTGGCCCTGCTCATATGCGAGGCGCGGGTCGTAATCCACCTCAACAATCCTCGTGTTTGGCGCGTTTAGGTTCTTCTGGAGCCAGCCTATATCTACTAGAACTTCTGGATGTGCGTAGCTCATGGTTGTTTTATGGAGTATAACGGCGTTATAAAGCGATTGTTGAACTACGTATTATAGAGTAATAATATGGGGCTTAGTCTATAGATATACAGTCAGCGCAGAACACAACGCCTGCCGTCAAACTCGCAGGAGTTGTATCTGACCATAATCCAGCCCCTATCCTGGCTCTCGCCACCGTCAATAGGCTGCTCCGCGATAAGGCCATAGCTCTCAACGCTAATCACCAGCTCCTCCGCGAGGAACTCCTCCTCAAGGAAGAAGCGGCTACCCATGAAGTAGCCCAGCCCAACAAGCCACTTGGCCGGCTCATCACCATAACGCTTCATATAACTAATACGCGCGACAGGAGAGCGGTCCTCCAGCACGTGTATCGCTTCGCGCGGAAGGCGGACGCTGCTGTAATGGTAAATTGGCATGACGCATGGCAAGGCAGGCAAATATTAAACATAAACATGGGCAAATGTGGCTTTCAACGAATCTCATATACATGGACTTAGGTTATATGTGCTGCGGATAACGCTTATATACGTTAGGGGCTGCCTCGTCAGGGTTGGTTGGTATGGTATCAGGCGATAAAATCTCTAGGAGGAAGGCTTTGAAGGCTATCAGCAACGCCGCAGCTGCTGGAGCTATTGTTGGGGCTGGTGTTGTAGGAGCGATAGGAGGCTTCATGGCGGGCTCAACAACGGGAGGAGCGCAGCAAACAGTAACCGAGACACGAACGCGCGAGGTTACAAAAACAGTAACGGCAACTGAGACGGTTACAGCAGGCGCTCCCACTGGCGGGAACCCGATAAAGATTGGGTTTGAGGTTCACCGCACTGGTATAGGCGCGGTTTATGGAAAGTGGTATGAGCGCACCACGTTGGCTGCGGTTAATCTCATCAACGAGATGGGCGGGATTGATGGTAGGCCGATAGAGCTGATAATAGAGGACGATGGCACAGACCCGCAGCGTGGTGCGCAGGTGGTTGAGAAGTTCGCTCTTGAGCATAAGGTTGATTTTATACTGGGGGCGCTCTTCTCCAACGTAGTCCTGGCCGCCGCGCCCCGCGCTGGTGAGCTGAAGATACCCTACTTCGCAGTGAGCGAGGGCTACCACGTGCCCTCAGGGAAGCTCAACAGATACAGCTTCCAGCCAGGGATAACCGACGTTAGGTCGCAGACACAAGCTGTGGCTGGATGGATTGTGGAGAACCTGGGAAAGAAGATAACCATGATATTCCCAGACTACGCTTTCGGCTACAACCACCGCGACTGGTTTGGGAAGGCGGCCAGAGACCTGGGTGGTGAGATACTTGAGCTAATCCCGATACCCCCGACCGAGACGACATTCACCAAATACTTCCCCAAAGTCCCAGCGGATACTGAAGTCCTGTACCACGTCATGGTTGGGCCTGCTGTGCTCACGTTTGTTAAGGAGATGGGCGAGTTCTTCGGCGCTAAGAGGCCTGAGATATTCGGCTTCATAGACTCGCTGGAGGGCGTAGCGATAGACAGCCCTGGCCTAGAGTTCCTAGAGGGCACCTACTTCTGGGAGGCGTTTCCACGATACTTGGATGGATACGACACGCCCTACCACAGGTTCTTCCGCGAGAAGGTGGGCGTTGATGAGAACGGAGCAGACGTGAATGACCCCAAGAGCGTCGCCACATACTCGCATATGTTCAGTTGCTGGGAGACGCTCTTCATCATAAAGGAGACTGTTGAGCAGAGCGGCTACACGCGGCGCAGCCCAGAGGATTACCGCGCATTCATAGAGACGTTGGAGAACTTCAGGTGGTTTAACGAGGGCAACCAGCATCCGCAGGGAGCCAAGCTCTTCAACGGCAGGCTACACCAGTGCTTCGGGCAGCAGTTCATCTCGCGCGTGGAGAACGGGAGACTCAAGACCGTCTACCGCACAAAGATAGAGGACTCGGTATACGAGTCTGACGTTGATTATACCAAGCAGCCGCTCTAGCAGGGATAGCATACTCTTTTAAATTTTATTTTTTGGAATGAAGCGTGGCTGGGCTTAGCGTTATATCGCCGTCTCTAGTCTCTCCAGAGCAGAGTTGATGGTATGAGTCTGGAGGTTACGCTGTTTCTGGGGCTGTTGGATGGCGTTGTCTTCGGGCTTATAATGGCGCTCATAGCCCTCGGCCTCTCCATAGCGTTTGGCGTTATGCGGATAGTGAATGTCGCCCATGGAGAGTTCTACATGCTCGGCGCGGTCATAGCGTGGTACGCCACCACATACCTGGGAAACTTCATACTAGGGCTGATAATAGCGCCCGCAGCGGTAACAGGGCTAGCCGCCGCTGTTGAGAGGACTGTCTTGAGAAAAATAAACTACAACCCAGAGAGCACCATAGTAGCTACTATAGGGTTGCTATACATAATACAGCAGCTCGTTCTCGCGATATATGGCCCTTATGCCTATAATGTTGAGCCGCCCTTCTACTTCAGGGTTGATTTCCCTTGGTTTGGCTATTCTGGGTATAAGCTCTCCATCGCCGTTGTGTCGCTGCTCATAATGGGCTTGACCGCCCTGTTCATCTTCAAGACGCGGCTGGGGCTGTATATGCGCGCTACGCAGCAGGATAGGGAGATAGCGCAGGCCTTCGGCGTCCCCGTCGGCCGCGTGTATATGGCGTCGTTCGCCCTCGGAGCGGCGTTGGCAGCGATAGCAGGCGTGCTGGTGGTCCCGTTCCTCCAGGCATACTACTTGATGGGGCTTGAGGCGCTCCTAATCTCGTTCATGATAGTAATCATAGGCGGCCTAGGGAGCTTGAAGGGCACGCTTGTTGCGGCGCTCATCATAGGCGTTATAGATGGCGTGGTCTCGGTCTTCTTCTCCCCGACGCTAGCGAAGATTGTCGGCTCCGTCCTCGTTGCTGCTGTGCTGCTGGTGAAGCCAACAGGCCTCTTCGGGGCTGAGCGCTAATGCACGCGGCAAACAAGGGCTTTGGAAAGGTTCTCGCGGTTCATATAGGGGTAATAGCTGGGTTCTTCATACTACAGTTCATAGTGCCGCCATTCCATGCTGCGATGCTCACTAGGATAATGGTGTTGGCGACGTATGCGATAGGCTATAACATCCTACTGGGCTATACTGGCTTGATGAGCCTAGGCCATGCCATGTTCTTCGCAACAGGATTGTACGCCGCCGGCCTCTCGGTCATCTACTACGGCCTGCCACCGCTGGAGGCTCTCCTCCTCGCAATACTCCTGAGCGCGGTCATGTCCGCCGCGATGGGGGCCATAACGCTCAGAACCAGCGGCGTCTTCTTCCTAATCGTCACCATGATATTCTCGCAGGTCTTCTTCCTAACAACATTATACTTCAACGTGATTACTGGAGGTGAGGAGGGGCTGGTATTGACACGCTATCTCAAGCCCATCTCGCTGGGCTTGTTTAGCGTAGAGCTTACCGATAGTGCTGTTAAGTATAACTTTGCCCTGATAATCTTCGCTATTGCTTTTCTCTTTAGTCTCTGGCTTACGCGCTCACCTGTTGGCCGCGTCTTGGTAGCGATTAGGGAGAACGAAGAGCGCGCGGAGATGCTGGGCTACAACATCTACAAGTATAAGCTCCTCGCATTCACCATGTCGGGGACAATCTCTGGGATGGCGGGCGCGGCCTACGCGCTGGCCTTCGCATACATAGGCTCAGCGCTGGCATCCATACTATACTCCATCAACCCCCTACTCTGGACACTCCTAGGAGGCGCTGGAACTACCATAGGCCCAATAATCGGGACGGGACTGATGATATACATAATAGACTTCACCAGCGGCATAACGACCAGCTACCTCATCGTGGTCGGCGTAACGCTCATGCTGCTCGTCCTAGCGTTCCCGCCTGGGATTGTTGGAGCTATTAGGCGGAGGTGGCTTCGTTGGCTTCCGTAGATGATGTGATACTTGAGACGCGGGCTTTGTCAAAGCGCTTCGGCGGTCTTGAGGCTGTTAGGTCTGTTGATTTCAGGCTTGAGCGCGGCGAGCTTAGGGCGATAATAGGCCCAAACGGCGCTGGTAAGACGACCTTCGTCAGCATGATAAGCGGCAGGATAAGGCCATCATCGGGGAGGATAATCTTTGAGGGCCGCGACATAACCAAGATGAAGGCGCATGACAGGGCTGGTATGGGGATAGTCTATACCTTCCAGATAATCAACATCTTCCGAAATCTCTCTGTTTATGAGAATGTTAGCCTAGCTGTCCAGCGTAGGCTTGCCAGCGGCAGGGCTGGGATATTCAGGGTTGATGAGGAAGAGCTCCACCGCGAGGTTGACGCAATCCTTAAGCGTATAGGGCTGCGCGACGCGGCTGAGCAGGAGGCAGGCTCACTACCCTACGGCCACCAGCGGCTCCTAGACATAGGGCTAGCACTAGCGCTCAACCCAAAGCTCCTCATACTAGACGAGCCCATGCAGGGGCTTGCGATAAACGAGATAGACGAAGTAATGAGGATGATACGCGAGCTCCACCGCGAGAGGACTATACTGCTGATAGAGCATAACATGCAGGTCGTTCTGGAGCTGGCCAAGAAGATAACAGTAATGGATAAGGGCTCTATAATAGCTGAGGGAACGCCAGAGGAGATAGAGGGCAATATTGAGGTTCAGAAGGTGTATCTTGGGCTATGACACTCACGGTTAGCGGGATAAACTGCTATTATGGTAAGGCTCATGTGCTTAAGGATGTTTCTCTAAGCCTCTCCACTGGTGAGGTTCTCTGCCTTTTGGGGAGGAACGGGGCTGGGAAGACTACAACCCTCAAGGCGATTATGGGCTTGGTCAAGCCCAGGACTGGGAGCATAAAGATTGACGGGAAGGAGCTCACAGGTGTCTCGCCTCACGTGATACCGCGCCTAGGCGTGGCGTATGTCCCGCAGGGGAGGAGGCTCTTCCCAAGCTTCACAGTAGAGGAGAACCTTAGAATGGGGCTCCTGGTGAGCGGGGGCGATGAGCAGACATACGAGCAGGTGCTCCAGCTCTTCCCAGCACTCCGCGAGAGGCTCAGACAACGCGCAGGAACGCTGAGCGGAGGAGAGCAACAAATGCTCGCGATAGCGCGAGCCCTATGCTGCAAGCCGAAGTACCTACTCCTAGACGAGCCTCTAGAAGGGCTTATGCCAGCCCTGGTCGCGAAGCTAATAGAGACAATCAAGGGGTTGAAGAACCTCGGCATAGGGATACTCTTGGTTGAGCAGAGGATAGACGCGGCCTTCAAGGTTGCTGACAGGATAGCGTTGATGGAGAACGGTCAGATAAAACACGAGACAACACCAGACCAGCTCTCAAACAACACCGAGATACTCTACAGATACCTCGGCGTCAGGAGATAATACTGTTTATAACCAGCAGAGAAGCGCATAAGGCTTGCAAATATGTGCGCTAACCTGCTGGGAAAGCCTGTAAGGCGGCTTGAGGATAAGCGCCTCCTAGTGGGGGAGGCTAGATTCATAGAAGACATAAACCTCCCCCGCGCGCTTTACTGTGTATTCCTCAGAAGCCCAGTCCCGCATGCTAGGATAAGGAGGATAAACGCTGAGAGAGCGCTGAAAAACCCGCGCGTCCGCGCTGTAATAGATGGGAAGCTAGTAGCCGCGCGGGCCAGGCCGCTCTACACACTCATAGACAAAACCCGCTACTATGGAATAGCCGTTGATAAGGCAAGGTACGTGGGCGAGCCTCTTGCCATGATACTCGCAGAAACACGCGAAGACGCGCTAGACGCGGCTGAGGAGGTTGAGATAGACTACGAGCCGCTAACCCCGCTCATAGACCCAGAAGAGGCTTTTAGAAACAACGAGACACTGCTCCACGAAGAGCTGGGCTCAAACATCGCTGTGAGCAAGAAGCTAACATACGGCGATGTTGATGGCGCCTTCGCCGAGGCTGACGAGAAGGTCAGCTGTAAGCTGTACTTTGATAGGTATGCCGCAGCTCCTATAGAGTGTTGCGGCGTGCTGGTGGATTACTCACCAAACGATGGTAGCCTAACAATCTACGACAACCAGCAGACGCCAGCGCTCTTCCATGGAATCATAGCAGACGCGCTAGGAATGCCGAGCAATAAGCTGCGCTTCATAGAGCCTGAGATAGGCGGCGGCTTTGGGGTGAAGATAATGCTCTACCCCTACGTCTTCCTCCTCGCGCTAGCTGCTCTGGAGCTTAGAAGACCAGTGAAGTGGATTGAGACGCGGAGGGAGCATCTAGCAGCAATGGCGCACAACTCCAACAGGGTGTTTGACGCCGAGATGGCGCTGAGACGGGACGGGGAAATCCTAGCCCTCAGAACCAAGATGATAGAAGACTGCGGCGCATACGTTAGGCTTCCAGACCCAGGTGGTATAATACGCTCGCTCATGACATACCTAGGCTGCTACCGCGTGCGAAACGTGGAGGTTGAGGCTCATGTCGTTATGACTAACAAGTGCCCAACAGGGCCTGTGAGGGGC
>WAQC01000101.1 GCA_015520425.1 Candidatus Pelearchaeum sp.
CTGGAGGAGGAGCTTCATACCTGAGCGGAGAGCCACAATTATAGCAGAACCTATCACCCTCAGAAACACGCACACCACATTTACTACAATAAACCAACACACACCACCCTCTTGAGCTACTCCAGATTCACCTCAGTAATCTTCAACGAATAGTCAGGCGTGAAGCGGAAGATGCCGCGTAGAACGTAATCTATGAAATCAATCACCTCGGACTCGCTCATATAGAACATAAAACCTATGTCGGGTATTATCTCGCTGTCTTTATGGGATGACTGGGCAAGCGTGTTTAGTTGTTGCGCTTGTTCATATGTGAGCCCTCCTATGGGGAAGAAGACGCAAACCTGTTCCTGTCCTCTCATGCGCGGTAGCTGTATTACTACATGGCTACCCCTCTGCTCCGCCGTTGGGTATGCTTCTATCGTTATGAAGTTGTTTTCTCCACCCTCAAAATAGCAACGCCTCAGGTTCTCCATTATAGGCGCATATCTCTCCTGCTGTGATACATATCTGGCTTCTTGCCTTAGTATAGGGGCGCCACAACTTGGGCAGAAATTCGCGCCCACGCGAAGCGGAGTCCCACAACTAGGACAAGAAGACATAACCTATCACAAAAGAAAAGACACTTTTCATTTTGGTATATTTGCTTACTACGTGATTACGAGTATAGAAAGATATTCACCCAAAATATTTGGTGTTTTGTAATATTACCGCCAGGACTCAAACACCCTAGCATCATCTATTCCTACTACCCTTATCGCCGCGTCGTGTATCTTGTATCTCTTGTTTATACTGATTAGTAGCTGCGTTATCTGCTCAACTATCCGCGTGTTTTTGAGCGCTCCACCATCTACTGGCCTAAGCCCGTCTATCTTATAGGCAAGCTCGGCCACCCTTTTCTTCGCCTCCCTATCATCGCCTAGTATTATCGTATCACAGCCCACTGGCTCATTGAGCTTTGTGAGCTTCTCCGCACTTACCGTGTGGAACGCTGCGACAACTGGTGTTTGACTTGGTATCCTATCCCTCACCAGCTCAGCCGCCGAGCCGTAGCCGCGTAGGTCTGCCTTAAGCGGCACAACACATGACACAACTACCGTGTTGCTACTTAAATTTGGTAAGATTGATTCAATGATTGTATCAACGCCCTCAAAAGGCACGCTTAGCACAGCTATATCGCAGTCGCGGACTGCCTCGCTGTTCTCCAAGCCCCTTATAACGGCTTTCCCGCCTATGAGTCTGGAAATCTCGCCAGCGGCGTTTTCTGCGCGCTCACGCGCCCTAGAGCCTACGACAACCTCAACACCAGCAAGAGCGAGCCTAGCCGCAAGACCGAATCCAAGTCCCCCAGTACCACCCAGTACCGCAACCTTCAAACGCAGCACCTCAGCCGCCGCAACAGCCAAATACGGATGTAGTTAAACACTTTGTTGGACAAGATTAAAATTTTGGAAGAACGAAAACGCGTGTGAAGACCGATGGACGAAACCCTCCTAGTCGTGGGAGTAATCTTCGTAATCCTGGGCCTTGCTGGAATTTACGTAGCTTACTCAGGTGTCTCAGACACGCTTGATAATGGTCTCCAACAGTTCTCAGGGCTGCTTCTCGCCCTGGGTATAGCCATGATTCCAGGCGGCCTCCTACGCGGCGGCCTACCCCAGCTCAGCGGCCCAAAAATAGTAGCAATCCTAGCAACCATGGTTATACTCGTCTCACTAGTGGCAACAACAGCAGCCCTCCAGATAGGCCCGTTCAAGAAAGTGGAGGAAGTCGGAGAAGTGGAGGAGACGCCGTTCAAGGTTATAGTGAGAATAGTCCCAGGCTCTTTCAACCCACAGCAGGAAGAGAACTATGTTCCCAAGCAGATTAGAGTGATAATAGGATACAACAGCACAGTAATTTGGATTAATGATGAGGAGGTTGATGTGGCACATACCGTAACAGATGAAGAAGGACGTTTTGACTCTGGCCTCTTCGGAAGCGGCCAGAACTGGACATACACATTCGCACGCGAGGGAGTGTATAGGTACTTCTGCATACCTCACCCATGGATGCGCGGCGTGGTGATAGCTGAGGAGAACCCTGAGCTGGTGGCAAGTCTCAGACAACAGGAAGCTGGTTAGCTTCCGCATGGATGTGTTTTTGGTAAAGGCTTAAATCAACTGCTACAGCGCCGCCGACGAATGCGTACCAAACTCCATCAAGAAGAACAATTTCTCAACATAACTTTCTCTAGGCAGGCCTCATCACATCCCGACCATGAGATACACGGCGTAGCACGCGGTCTAGGCGTATGTGTCTTTGGAAGAGGTATTGAAGGCGAGGGGATGGGTATAGGTGGCGTCGTAGCGCTATGCGGCAACCGTGCAGTATTCCCCCTCACCGCCGAGGAGTTCATGCTGGGAAAAACACTTATCAGAAGATACCACATGAACGGCGTTTCAATAAAAATCATCGGAGAGAGGGGACTTGTAGATAAGCCATACAAGAAGATACACGCAGCTCTAGCCCCGCTCTATGTCAAGAGCAGCATATTCAGGCCGTTTTACTACTTCCTCATGGCTGCTAGGACTGTTGCCAATGTTAGGAGTAGGTTCGCGGAAGTGCGTGGGCTGGGTTATGTGGATGTGGCGTATAGGGTTGATGGTAATAGGGTTAGGGTTGAGGTTGATGCAAGCTCCTTGCGATGTAGCAAATACTTCATAGCCAACGAGCTTTCGGGCAGGCTCTTTACCAAGCTCCTAGTTGATGGCAGGGATATTGGGCGAATACCACCGTGGATAGACTTGGACTGCGACAGGCTTGAGCTATTCTCACCTGCTCTTAAGCTTGGCATGGAGCTACGGCGCGTGGCTGGGTGTAGGCTCTTCGCGGGTCGCGAGGTAGTGGGAAAGAGGCTTGACTGGGCAGGCGCAAGCTACCAGCCCAACACGCGGCACTTCTCATACGAGGTGGTGTTCAAACAACATGACTGACGCTGTTCTAATCTTTCCCTACTTTGACGATAGACGCTCAAGGATGTTCAAGTTCCCACCACTAGGCATAGGATACATAGCATCATATCTAAGGGCACATGGTTATAGCGTTAAGATAGTTGATTGCACATTCCTAACGTGGGAGAAAGCTATTGCAGAGGCTAGGCGAGCTAGGCCGCGTGTTATCGGAATATACAGCATGCTCTCTATGGTTAAGCCTGCGCTGAAGCTGGCCGAGGAGCTACGCGAAGATTGTGAGCTCCTGGTTGCTGGAGGCCCCATGCCCTCCGCATATCCGCAGAAGTTCCTCGGAACGTTTGACCTAGTAGCGCAGGGCGAGGCCGAGGAGACTATGCTAGAGCTCCTACAAGCCCTAGATGGTGAGCGTAGGCTTGAGGAGATACGCGGCCTCCACATATCAAAACGAGCACTACGCATAGCCAGCGTGGCGCACACGGCTAATGGTGGAGGACATATCTTCACAGGGCAGCGGCCACTCATAAAAGACCTGGATACACTCCCATTCCCAGCCCGCGACCTATACGACAACACGGCATACCAGCAATACTACCAACAAAACTACGGCTACACCATGACCTCCATGATAGCATCACGCGGGTGCCCATTCTGTTGCGACTTCTGCGTAACCGAGGATTCAATCGTGGTGGGAAATCCAGAAACGACCACCATACCACAAATAAAGACGGGAACGAAGGTTCTCACCCATACGGCATCCTTCAAAGAGGTAACCCATACTTTCAAGAGAAAGTATAGGGGAAAGCTGCTAAGAATAAAGCCCTGGCTGGTTGGCCTTGAGATAAAGATAACCCCAGAGCATGAAGTATTTGCACTACCTAGAGAGGGCGTCTTGAGAGAAGGGAGCAAGACCAGGATTGTTCTTAATCCAGAGTTTATGCCTGCGCATCTACTTGAGAGTGGAGATTATCTATGCATACCAATAATAAGAAAGAACAAGCGGATAACGAAACTGAACGTAGCGGATAAACTAAATAGTATAGAGGTCAATTATCGTGAGAGAAACCTATCATCAGAAAAGCCCGTGAAAAGAATATACGAGCTGCATGGACAGGGATTCTCTAAAAGCGCTATCTCAAGGCTACTAGGAGTTAAGCGAGACACTATGGAAAGACGTCAGCAAAAGACGTATGAGACTGAATTAAAGTATAGCTTTGCTAGGCGACGGGTTCCAGCGGAGCTTGACGTTACTCCAGAGCTCTGCCGATTGATAGGTTATTATCTCGCTGAGGGGAGTGTATCGCCCCATCCTAGATGTCCCAGCTCTCTAATGCTTCAATTGACGTTTGGCGCTCATGAAGGTAAGTTGGTTAGAGATGCTATAAGGCTGGTTAGGCGGTGTCTTAAGGTTAGGCCAATAGTAACCACCAACCAGAAGAGCAAAAAGATACGCATTCAGATAGACTCGGTAGTCCTCGGCCATTTCTTCGGCCTAGTGTTCGGCAGAAGCATCACTGAAAAACGGCTACCTGATGATATGTTGCTTCTTCCCAGAAAGCTTCAGTCAGAGATTATACGCGGTCTATTCCTAGGAGGCGGATACCTGATGGAAGACCGCTCAGAATTTACGTTCAAAACAGCTTCAAAGGCTCTCGCCTACCAACTCTATCCAATCCTCCTCCGCCTCAAAATATCAGCCAGCATACACATAAGATACCATAACGGGAAATCCAAGACTCCATACTACGTATTCAGCATAAAGGGTAAATCATTAAACAAACTTCTGAAAATGTTAGGCATCAACACGCGTATCAAAATACCTCCTTCCGATAATCAAGCAATCTTCTATGGAAATTATCTCTTGGTGCCGATAAGAGACGTTGAAGAGGTTGATTTTGATGGTGATGTTTATAATCTGGAGGTTAGGGACGATGAATCCTATACCGTCAATTTCTTTGCTGTCCATAATTGTTGGAGGCCTGATTATGGTCGTGTTTATCGTGTGCGGAGTCCTGAGAACGTGGTTGATGAGATGGAGGAGGTTAGGTACCGTTATGGCTATGAGCGTATATGGTTTGCCGACGAGCTCTTCATAGCGAATAAGAAGCATGTTCTGAGGCTTTGCGAGGAGATTAGGCGGCGGGGGCTTGATGTTCTCTGGGAGTGTTTGGCACGTGTTGATTTAGTTGATTCAGAGATAGCACACGCCATGAGGAGGGCTGGGTGTCATAAGGTTATCTTCGGACTAGAGTCGGGCGACGATAGGACGTTAAAGACGATGAACAAACACATAACGGTTGAGCAGTCAAGACGCGCGGTGGAGACGATGGTTAAAGCAGGCATCAAGGTTGGTGCCTTCTTCATACTCGGATACCCAGGAGAGACTAATGAGACGATGCTCAACACAATAAGGTTCGCCTCCAGCCTTCCCCTGGATTACTTCTCCATGACGATACCCTACCCCCTGCCTGGGACTGGGCTTTATGAGCGTGTTAAAGACAGGCTTGTAGCTGAGGAGTGGGAGAAGCCTGTTCATGGCTGGGACCATAGGCTCCTCTTTAAGCATGACTTCTCTACCGAGAAGCTGCGCTATGGGATATGGATGGCCATAACGCGGGCAAGGCTCAGGAACAAGCTAGGCCCCCTCTATGCTGTGCTGAAGCCTTGGGAGATTTACACGGAGTATAAGTTTAAGCGCATGGCTTGAGCAGAGTATCTACCCGCCCCGTGCTTGTATATGTGTAGCGACGCTGCCGCAAGCGCGATATCCTGTGGTAGGGCGAGTGGGTAGCCTGCGACAACGCTGAAGACGGCTAAAGCAGCAAAGCTAGCGACTGCGCTAATTCGTGGAGCTATTCCTAGAACCAGAGATGAAGCAACAACAAGCTCAAAAACGCCTAACACATAAGAAGCTGGGAGCATGTATTCCACTGGTATTATAGCTCTCGTTATCGTGTTGCTGCTGAAGAAAGCTATGAAGTGCGCTGGGTTTCTGAAGGCGTCAAGCCCCCACTCAACGAATGGATAAGCAACACCCAAACGTAACAAGAGTAAAACGGAATCCTCACCAGCCAGAGAAGAACCAAACATTCTACGTAGATAAGGTATGAGGAAGATGACTGATATTGCGATTATTCCAACACTCTGAGGCTCCGCTATCGGCTCTATAGGCTTGACTCGCAGCCAGTAATATGCTAGGATAGCAGCGCTGACAGAGCCTCCTAACGTTACCGTCCTGCTCGCCAGCAGGAGTATCGCTGCTGCTATGTGTATTAGGGCGAAGGGCTGTGGTGCTAGTGGCTTAGCAGCGTATCTCCAAGGCTCAAGGAGGAGTGAGAGGGACCATAGGAGATGTGTTATGGCTAGTGAGTATGCTATCAGCCTGCTCAAACTAGCTTCCTGCCCCCCTTATATGCGCGTGCTACATGCATCCACAGCACAGCCAGCCAGGCCATCGTCAGCCCCACTTGCGCTGCGAGTCTGTAGGGCTTTATGTAAAGGTCTAGATACGCAAGCCATTCAATAACCTGCGGCCACACGAGGTAGAGCTGCTGAAGCAGGGAGTTGTTGGCTATCATGAAGAGAAGCGGCACAATCCAGAGAAGCTTAGACGGGATGCCACCATATACGAGTATGAGCAGCGCTAGCACCAGTACTAGGTTCTGCTCTGAAACCCATGGCCTAGCTGTGAAGAAAACCGCCGCCGATAATAGGGCGAGCTTACACGCTTCTTCAAAGCTCCTAGGTGGTCGGATAATAGCCAATACGCTGAGAACCAACATAGCTATCGGAGCCATGTAGGAGAGCCACGCAAGACCTGCGGGAAGCGTATAGCTCTCTATCAGTATGCTCACTATGTTGAACGGCGAGATTCCACCTACGGGCCTGAACCAGTTGGGGAAGCCGTTGATTAACGTGGAGAGGGGCCAGCCCAACAGTATGAAGGGTGTTAAGAAGATAACCGCGCTCACTGTAGCAGCATACGCCATGTAGAGAAACGCGCGCTTGGATAGCGTTCTTAGATAGCCTAGAAAGGCTGGAATCACCGCAACTATAAGCGGCTTAATCAGCATGGAGAGCGATACACTGGTCGCTGATGTCTTTATGGAATGGAGCCGCATAAGCCCCAGCACTATTAGTAGCGTTGCGAGGTTATCCGCCTTACCCCATGATGAGGAGACAAGTATGAGAAATGGGTTGAAGAGGAAGAATCTCCATCCCTTATTTCCACGCGTGTATAGGAGGTATGAGAGTGAGATGTTCGCAGCGATTATCGGTATCTTGGATATTATGTTGAAGATTATGGGAGAGCCTGACGATGCTATGTAGGCTAGGCCCATATAGAGCGCCCATAGGGGCGTTTCACCTATTCCTTGAACATCAGCACCATATCCAACGGCTAACTCACCGCCCAGCTCGCCTCCAAAATAGGGAGATAAGCCCATAGCGATGTTTCGCCC
>WAQC01000102.1 GCA_015520425.1 Candidatus Pelearchaeum sp.
ATAGTCAAGCCTTACTGTGAATTTCTTGATGATTGACTGGCTCTTGAGCCGTTTTATACGTTCCTGCACGGTTGTTCTGGGCATCTTGAGCTTTGACGCCAGCGTGGTTATGCTCTGGCTAGAATCCTGCAAGAGCTCCTGCAAGATGCGCTGGTCCTTCTCATCCAATTTTGCCTGCATGCTCTCGGTGTTTCTTTTCCTAAAGGTCGTTAAACTTTCTTTCATTCGTCAATCGTCTATAACACGGGAGACAGATAACTAAATACTTTTAAAGAATCCACCCCAACAACAAACGAGCAGCCATGCCGCAGATAAGAGACGCCGCCATCCACGGCTATGGTGGCTATGTGCCACGCCTCCGCATAAAGGCTACGGAAATCGCACGTATCTGGGGGAAGGAGAGCGGCGAGGTCCCCATCAAGGAGAAGGCTGTTGCAGCGATTGACGAAGATGCTATAACTATGGCCATAGAGGCCTCCCGCTACGCCATACGTAGGGCGGGAATAGACGCGGCGAGGATTGGCGCGGTGCATGTGGGGACTGAGTCCAAGCCCTACGCCGTGAAGCCCAGCGGGACGATAGTTGCAGAGGCGCTGGGAATAGGCTCTAACATAACCTCAGCGGACTATGAGTTCGCCTGCAAAGCAGGCACAGAAGCCATGCAGAGCATAATCGCTATGGTCTCTGCGGGGCGTATAGAGTATGGCCTCGCCATAGGCTCCGACACAGCGCAGGGGAGGCCTGGGGACGCGCTGGAATACACAGCAGCAAGCGGCGCGGCCGCGCTGGTCATAGGGAGAGAAACAAGAGACGCTATAGCGAGGTTTGAGTACTCGGTAACATATGTAACGGATACACCAGACTTCTGGCGCAGAAGCTATGAACGATTCCCCATGCATACTTCACGCTTCACGGGGGAGCCAGCATACTTCAAGCATACAGTAACGGCGGTTAAGAACCTCTTGGCGGAGAACGGCTACAGCATTAATGATTTTGATTATTTCATCTTTCACCAGCCCAACGTCAAGTTTCCACTAACCGCCGCTAAGATACTCTCCATACCCCTGGCGAAGGTTGAGCCTGGGATAGTTTCCGACGTTGTTGGCAACACCTACGCTGCCTGCTCCATGCTGGGGCTTGTGAAGGTTCTGGACATAGCTAAGCCTGGACAGCGTATATTGATGACCTCATTCGGCTCAGGCGCGGGGAGCGATTCCTTCGTGATAACCGTTGAGGAGGGAATAGAAGAGAGGAGGGAGAGAGCTCCACCATTAGTAGCGTTTTTCAGCAGGAACAAGGTGATAGACTACGGCATGTATCTGAAGATGCGGGATAAGATAAGGGTGTAAAGGGGATTGAAGAAGGTTCTCATAGCTGGATACGGCCTTACGAAGGTGGAGGAGCACTGGGATAAGAGTCTGGAGAACCTAATGGCTGAGAGCAGCCTCAAAGCCCTTGAGTACGCTGGCCTCTCGCGTGTTGATGCGGTTTACGTGGCTAATGTGTATGGTGAGGTCTTGCAGGAGCAGGCTGTGCTTGGCTCCGTCTTGGCCGAGGAGCTGGGTATGAGCGGCGTGCAGGCTTACAGGATAGAGGCTGGAGCAGCATCTGGGATAGCTGCCGTGAAGATGGCCGCAAACGCTATACAGTCTGGAGAAGCCAACGTCGTGCTTGTAACTGGTGTTGAGAAGCTCTCAGACGGCACGGCGGAGGAGCATCTAGCCCTCACCGCGATGGAGGAGCGGGAAGAATACACGGGCCAGATGGGCGTCCACCAAGCTGCCAGCGCAGCGCTACTATACAGGCTCTACCTAAGCAGGTATGGTGCTAGACAGGATGGTATAGCCCAGTTCGCCGTCATAAGCCACGAGAACGCGGCTGGTGTGGCTCACGCGCAATACCCCTTCAAGGTGGGGCTGGACACTGTTATGAAATCACCCTACCTCTCAGAGCCTCTTCACAGGCTTGAGGCAACAGCAGTAGCGGACGGCTCCGCAGCCATAATACTCTGCTCAGAAGACTTCGCGGCAAAGCTTGACTCACCCAAGGCGAGGCTGGCCGCGTGCAGCCTAGCGACTGACTACGTTACGCCGTTTGACAGGGAGGACCCCCTCCACTTCCAAGCCCTAGCGCGCGCTACTAACAGTGCGCTAGAGATGGCTGGCCTCTCAAGGGAGCAGATAGGCTTTCTAGAGCTTCACGACTCCTTCTCTATAGTTGCGGCTCTCTCGCTGGAGTCGTCTGGCTTCTTCCCGCGCGGGAAGGCTGGGGAAGCGGCTCTCTCAGGAAAGCTGAGCCTTAACGGGGAGCTGCCCATAAACACCTTCGGCGGCCTCAAGGCGCGCGGCCACCCAGTAGGAGCTACGGCAATCTACCAGCTAGCCGAAGCTTACCTCCAGCTAACACACCAAGCTGGGAAGAACCAGCTAGACAACACCAAACACGCCATGGTACAGTCGCTCGCTGGCTTGGGATGCGCGGCGGCGGTATGCATCCTTGAGGAGGCATGATACCATGATGGAGTTTGGAATCAGGATACCTAGGTATTGGCGCGGCAAGCCCTTCAGGTATCGTCTTGAAGGATTTAGATGCGAGGAGTGCGGGGAGTTCCACTTCTCTCCAAGGCTTGTGTGTAGGAAATGCGGTGGAAAGAGGCTGCGCCGCGACAAGCTCTCCGAACGCGGGAGGCTCATAAGCTATACCGTCGTAAAATCGGCCTCACCAAGCTTTGAGGCATACACACCATACATCGTCGGTCTAATACGGACAGAGGACGGAACCACTATAGTGGGGCAGCTAACAGACTGCGACCCAGAAGAACTGCATGAAGGCATGGAGGTGGAGGCTACGATAAGAAGGCTACAGACCGATGGTGAGAATAAGCTAATCGCTTACGGGTATAAGTTTAGGCCAGCTATACCGCGCCCCTAATCTTTTTCCAAAGAAGTATTATCGCGTACTCGCGTGGTATGTCGTCGCGCTCCATCAGGCGCTGCACATCCGCAGCTAGCATGGCCTCCGCCCGCGTGCCGTGAGAGAGCACGTAGCTCTTCCTCACCTCCTCCAAAATCCTATCAGCCAACTCCCTGGCCGTGGTTACATCATTAATCGTGCGCGGCAGCTCCGAGACCTCGTGAATCTTCTCCTCAAGCTCCTTAATCCTGTTCCTAAGCATGCTAAGCTCCTGCCGTAGCTGGGGAATTCTCGCTTCCAGCTCTTCCTTAAGCCCAACGTCATTCTTGCTAGAAGCCGCCTCGTCAAGTTGGCGCGTGTTAAGTTCTAGGCTCGCCCAGTAGAGGTCAACCTCAACCTTGCTGAAGCGTTCTTCAAGCTGTGCCTTAGCCTGCTCTAGGATTTCTAGGGTTCTGCGCGAGTCATTAACTATCTTGGAGCGCAGCTCGTTTAGCCTCGTTAGTATCTCTCTAATCGCGCGTGGGGAGACTGTCTCGCGTATGCATAGTTCTTGGAACTTGAAGTCCCTCTTTCTGACGTATTCTATGTTTGACTTGAGTGCCTCGTAGTGTTTGATTGCGCTTTCTACCAAAGCCTCTTCTGGAGCCTCCTCTTCCGCCGACGCTACCTCAAGCTGCGGCTCAGCCTCCTGCTGCTGTTCTTCCCGCGTCTCCACAGCCTCGCTCACAGGCTCTATGACTGGCATATCCTCGCTGGGAGGTTGGTTCTCCTGCTTCCTAGCCCCCTCTCCAGAGACTCTAACGATAATCTTACGCGGCATCCGCTCCTCACCGTTTGACAAGCTATTGCTCCTCCCGCATCTTCGGATACTTCAGCAACTTTTTAGCTCTTTCAAAGAGGCTTGTGCCAGATATACGGGGGGCTGATTCCAAGACATCCACGGTATTACCCTCCTCACCGACCTCCTCGGACCTAGCTGGTCTCTGGAGACCGAGCTTAGAGAGTATGCGTTTCTTCTCAGGGCTTGAATCCACATCAACTATATGCCTTATGTCAAGCGTGTTGAGGCCGTATATCGTGCTCTCCAGAAGCTTCCCGCGCTGAATCCCTATAGAAACCCTAACCGAGACCACCTTACCGTCCTTGTTAATCCTGAACACCTTAAACTTGAGGCTTGATATTTTATGCGTCTTCCCATACTCCACAGGGTCTATAACCAGAGCCACAGCCTTGGGAAACATTAGCTGGTATCTCCTTTGCGTGTCTATGTCTGTTGGTGAGAGGAATACGTCAAAGCCTGGGTGTGAGTGGTACCAGCCGACTATGTAAAGCCCTGAGTTTGTCTGGTGGAGCCACTCAGCCACCTCAGCCATCACAGCCTCGTCTAGCTGGACGAAGGCTGGGGTACCGTGCTGCTCCCCCGTTACAGCGTCCCATATCTCAAGAACCTGGCTCTGCGCTCTCCCGACGAGGAGGCCCGCAACCTCCCTGTTAAGATTCGTGAGTGAGTGCTTGACTATCTTACCCAGAGCCAGCGGATATATGCGAGCTATCATCACCCCTAGCCTACCCCGTTGGCGCTGCGCTATGTATTAAAAGTTAGGCCATGTTATAAGCTATTGAGATGACTGGAGCATTTAGCCTGGTGATAACCCAGCAGTATTCTCAGCCCATACCGCGTGTCTTAGCCTCGTCAAGTATGCGCACAGCATCTATTGAGACGGATATGGGCAGAGGGAAAGCCGCCTCACTAAGCTCAAGCGTAATCTCGCGCTTCGGCTTGTCTATACGCACAACCTTACCAACCATCCCCCTCAAAGGCCCAGAGACAATCTCAACAACCTGACCAGTAGTTATGACATCTATCAACGGCTTCTCAACCAGGTGCGCGGCTATCTCGTCAAACGTGACCGTTATGAGCGGCCTATTCTTAATATGCCTAATACCCTGCGAAACGGCTGCTACAGCCTCTTTATTCTTAGCCTCTATGAAGACATAGCCCCGAACGGTGGGTAGAATCAATATTGAGGCAACGTCTATCTTCTCCCTAATCCTGAACAAGAAGTCAAAGCTCTGCTCAGTCCATCCATCACCTCCTCCACCCGTGAACGCTTTTCCTTCTGCGTATGTTTTGCTGGCAGACCTATACCATAGATAGCTTCCAGAAGTGCAGTCGGGGGCTGAGAGGACTAGGGCATAGGAGACGCCCCGCCTCACGTCTATCATAGGCTCCAGGTTGACCTCATACCAGCCAGGCTCGGAGAGGAGGAGCGGGTCATACTTAACGCCCGATATCTTGTTTTCCAGGCTTACTCCGTCTTCGCCTACTCTATAAAAATCGGCGTGAAGAGGCGCGGTCAGCTCGCCCTCGCGCCCTAGATAGAGGTAGAGCTTGGATATCGTCGTGGTTTTGGGCGCTGTGAATGTCTGGTAAGCCCTGCTCTCGGCGTTGATGCGCCAGGCCTCGGCGGGCTCGCCAGTCGTCTCAACGAGCACCTCGGTCAGACGAGCCTCAATAATACGCGCTACATTACGCTCCTGCCCAACCGTCGTCTTAACCGCGAAATACCTATACCCAGCAGAAGACATCCAGTAATCAGCCTACCCTAATCGTTTATTAATTGTTATCTTGTGAGGGGCTTCTGGCTCTATTTAAACGCCTCCCAACGCTATCGCCAGAAACCTGATGATGAACGCTATAAGCCCTATGATTGCTACCCCCAGCAGCGTGATGCGCATGGATATGGAGAACTCTTCCCACGTCGGCTTCTTAGCCAGCTTTAGTAGCGTGGCCGCGGACTTCAGGAAGCTCCTCAGCCCCAAGGGTCTTCAGCCTAGTGTGTTGGCTTGGTCGTATATATGGTCATCCTATGCCGCGCCTCTACAGTAAGGCTGCCTTACTGTAAAGACGCGAAGCGCGGCCGCTATTACCTAAGCCTGCCTAGGAGGAAGAGTAGGAGAGCCGCCTCGGTGTGCATACGGTTCTCGGCCTGGTCGTAGATTATTGACCTAGGCCCATAAGCCACGTCAGCCGTGACCTCTTCGCCTACATGCATGGGCATACAGTGCATGAACCTCGCATCTGGCTTAGCATGCTTCATGAGCTCCGCGTTAACCTGGTATTTGGGTAGGAATTCTCTGAGCTTCTTTTCCCTCTCCTCTTCCTGGCCCATGGATACGAAGACGTCTGTATATACGAAGTCTGCTTCTGCCACGGCCTCGACTGGGTCTTCGGTTAATGTTATCTCCGCGCCGCTCTCCTCAGCCCATTTCAGAGCTTTTGATACCGTCTCGCTGTCGGGCTTGTAGCTTGGGGGTGTGGCGACGGAAAGCCTTAGACCCAGCAACCCGCATATCTGGATGAGAGAGTTGCATACATTATTCCCATCGCCTACAAACGCTATCTTGCTTCTGCTTGGTTTTTTGCTATACTGCATTACTGTCATGATGTCTGCAAGCGCTTGGCATGGGTGGTGCTTGTCGCTAAGAGCGTTGATTACGGGTACGGTGCTGTTCGCGGCGAGCTCTTCCACCATGCTGTGCTGGAAAACCCGCGCAACTATTGCGTCTACGTATCTTGCCAACACGCGTGAGGTGTCTGAGACAGGCTCTCCCCTACCCAACTGGAGCTCTGACCATCCCAGATACATGGAATCGCCGCCAAGCCGCGCTATCGCTGACTGGAACGAGACTCTAGTCCTCGTTGATGGCTTCTGGAATATGAGCGCCACAACCTTGCTGCGTAGCGGCTTACTTGCAGGATAGCCGCGCTTCCTGAGCGTCAGCGCGGCCCTTAGTATCTTGTTTATCTCGCGCGCCGTGTAGCCGTCATAATCTAGGAAGTGCTTTATTCTTCGCATGTCGCGGCTGCTCCGTCTCCCTTTCATTAGTTATTAACCTTATCTTAAAGCGGATAACTGCTAAAAACTTATAGCTGAATCGTCGGTTCTTCAATAGAATAATAAGGATGAACGGCATGTATGGAAATTTCCTTAAATAGGACAAAACCGCCCAGCCATAAACTATGCGGGCTGGATTTCTTGCTCTCTTTGATTCGGCTGCCGCGTGCTCGTATTCTTTAAATAGTCTAGCTACCTGGGTGTGGTCTTCGTATTACTGAACTCTACCACGCGAATAATCCAATAAAATAGGTGAGAGCAGCAGTTTTCCAGTAAGTCTATGGCTATCAGAAGCTTGGATGAGGCTGCTGTGCTAGACGCGCTAGCGTCGCCCAAGAGGCTAGCTATCTTGAGGACGCTCGCGCAGCAGCCTATGAACTATACCGAGCTTATGAAGTCTGTTGGGA
>WAQC01000103.1 GCA_015520425.1 Candidatus Pelearchaeum sp.
ACGGCCGCAAGGCTGAAACTTAAAGGAATTGGCGGGGGAGCACCACAAGGGGTGGACGTTGCGGCTTAATTGGAGTCAACGCCGGAAACCTTACCGGGGGCGACAGCAGGATGAAGGCCAGATTGAAGGTCTTGCCGGACGAGCTGAGAGGAGGTGCATGGCCGTCGCCAGTGCGTGCCGTGAGGTGTCCTGTTAATTCAGGCAACGGACGAGACCCGCGCCCCCAGTTGCCACCAGGCCGTTAGGCGCTGGGCACTCTGGGGGGACTGCCCCGGAAACGGGGAGGAAGGAGCGGGCCACGGCAGGTCAGTATGCCCCGAATCCCCCGGGCCGCACGCGACGTTCAATGGTGGGGACAGTGGGTTGCCACCCCGAAAGGGGGAGCTAATCCCTAAACCCCACCTCAGTTGGGATCGAGGGTTGCAACTCGCCCTCGTGAACGCGGAATCCCTAGTAACCGCCCGTTACCACCGGGCGGTGAATACGTCCCCGCTCCTTGCACACACTGCCCGTCGCTGCACCCGAGCTGGGGTTGGACGAGGGCCCGTCTTGTTGGCGGGTTCAAGTCCGACCCCGGTGAGGGGGCAGAAGTCGTAACAAGGTGGCCGCACGGGAACGTGTGGCCGGATCACCTCCTACCGCCAATCCGTACTCCCTGATAGGTGTCTGGGGAGTTGTGTTGGGTTGGGCTTGTGGGTGCGGATAGGGCGTTTGGGCCCGTGCTTTTCTTTACATATCCTGGCGTTTGAAGAGTGCGAGTGTTGCGGCTAGTGTTGCCGCTGTCCATGCTATGAGTGAGGATGTCAGTAGTGTGGGGAGTGTTTCTCCTATGTTTTTGGCTATGTATGCGCTTGTTGGGCCTAGGACGAGCAGTGAGGGGTCTAGTGCGTATACCATTAGTAGGCGGGCGCTCTCAACTGGGTTTATTGCCAGTAGTGTGAATATCTGCTCCCATTTGAGCTGGGCTCCTATTGCAGCGCCCATTAGTATGAGGTCGTAGATTACGAGCAGGGATAGCCAGGTCATCAGTATTATTCCTAGGGCTTCAAACCTGCTTCTGGAGAGTGTGGAGATTAGTAGGCCTAGGCCTGTGAGTGTAGCCGCCAAGAGTATGCAGGTGGCCATTATTTGGAGATAGATTATGAGGTCTCCTGATGAGAGTATGACCCATAGATACCATGCGGCGGCTCCGTATCCCAGAGCTGTGGCTAGGGCGACTGAGACTGTTATTCCGATGTATTTGCTGAGCAGCACCTCGGCTTTTGAGAGTGGCTGTGAGAGGATTATCTCAAGTGTTCCGCGTTCGCGTTCTCCTATTATTGAGAGCCCGGCCAGAGACATGGCCATTAATGGGACTAGGTAGAGGGTCATGTTTATGAGCGCCGCCGAGACGCGGCCGAACGCTCTGAACCCTAGGTAT
The DNA here is from genome assembly GCA_015520425.1 of Candidatus Pelearchaeum sp. Classification (GTDB taxonomy): domain Archaea; phylum Thermoproteota; class Nitrososphaeria_A; order Caldarchaeales; family Caldarchaeaceae; genus Pelearchaeum. The sequence goes on from WAQC01000103.1 coordinate 1,421, forward strand.
CCGAGGCCTAGTGAGCTGAAGTAGGATAGCGATAAGCCTAACACGGCGTATATGACTGCGTAGAGAATAAGCCACCTATTTCTTAATGCGTCAAAAAGCTCTTTCTTTACGAGGGGCCAGAGCATCTATACACCACCCGCGGAGAGCTTCATGATTAGTTCATCCACGTTGGGCTCTTCAATTATCACACGGCTCATATCAATACCCAGCTGCATCAAGTTAGACAATGTTTTGTGCAGGTTGTGTGTTTTTATGATTGTCCAGCCGTTTGTTGAGCTACTAATTTCCTCGGCAGTGCTATCAATTATTTGATGTGGTTGTTTGACGTATATGCGGTATGCTGCGGGTATTGTTTTTAGAATCTCCTCGGACTTCATTATTCCCAGCATCCTCCCCCTGTCTAGGATTATTACGTTATCAGCCATGATGAGGAGTCCGCTGAGCGTGTGTGTTGAGATGATGATTGTCTTACCGCTTTCTTTGAGGCGGCGCATAATCCCGATGGTCTCGGTTCTGCTCCGCGCATCCATGTTGCTGAAAGGCTCGTCTAGAAGCAACGCCCTTGGATTCCCCAGAAGCGCAACAGCCAGGCTCAGACGCTGCTTCATACCACCAGACAAAGCACCAACCTTTTCATCGGCCTTATCAAGCAACCCAACCACTCCAAGAGTCTCCTCAAGGGTAACATCAATGCCCCGCAGGTCTGAGAAGAAGTCTATAACCTGTAGGCAGGTCATGTCGCTGTATAGATTTACTGTCTGCGGGAGGTAGCCTAGGTTCTTCCTTACTTCCTTTCCCTGCTTCTTGACATCATAGCCAAATATCCTTATCACTCCCTCAAACTTTAGCAAGCCGAGCATGCATCTTAGGAGCGTGGTCTTTCCTGAGCCGTTGGGGCCTAGGAGAAGCGTAAAGCTACCATCGCTAAGGCTGAAGGATATATCTTCCAGCGCTTGTGTGTTTCCATAGTATCTAGATACGTTTTCTACCTCTATTGCCTCCATAAAAACCACCTCTTAGGGCAACTATGATTAGGCTAGCTGGAGATATTGTGAGAGCTGCCGCCGCGATGAGCCAGGATACATCTCCCTCGGCTGATGGGGTTGGCATGAAGGATATTTCTGTGCGGGGCTGCTCATCAACAGCCTTAACCCGCGCACCCATTGGAATAGCCTTCTTCATAACCTCCAACATCATATACGCTGGGCTGTACATCATAATCCTGAGATACGGGTAGTTGTCCATCAAATCCTCCAGCGGGTCTTCCGCCTTGTAGGGCTGCCCCTCTATTCCGCGGTAATCGCTCCAGAAGTTCCCTCTCCAATATGCTATGGTATCTCCGCGGCCTATGAGCATTACCTGCTCAAGGTTTTCAACAAAGTTATTGCCATAGAATTCCCCACGCGAGTCAACATCCAGGCTAACGCCCACATAGTTGAAAGCTACCGTATTGTTCTTCACAGTTAGGTATGTTGTTTCAGGGGGGTATGGTGAGTAGGTTATGTCAAGCCCCAGATAATGCCCGTATATCATGTTGTATTCCAGCGTAACATTTCCAGACTCGCGGAGGAAGATTCCCTCACTAACCGCCATCCCCTTATTCTCACCCACCATATTAAACTTGACAGTAAGATTCTGAGAATACATCAAAGCCATACCAACAAGATTCCCTACCACCGTGTTGTTAAGAATCTCGTAGTTAGCCGAATACATCAAATGTATTCCATATCGCGATTTTGTGATTTTGTTTTGTATTATCTTCGTGTAATAGGAATGCTCATTATATATTCCGTCTTTCGCTTCCCTTATCGTGTTGTTTATTATAAGTGAGCCGAAAGCATACCATAGGTATATCCCGTGGCCTCTGTCGTTGATGTGCTTCTGTGGCATTCCCAGTATTGTGTTGTTTGCCACAGTAGTGTTATATGCTCCCTCAATATAGATTCCGAAGAGAGTATCCTCAAAGATATTGTTGATTAGCTTGCTGTTGTTTCCTCTTATCTTCACACCCGCTGCTTCACTGCCATACCAGATATTGCTATTGATTATCCTGAAGCCGTCCAACACGACGTCGTTTGCTTCAATGACAACTACATCGCTGACCTCTTGCCCATCTATCGTTGGATAATCCCTACCCACAAGTGTCAGGGGCTTATCTACCACGATAGGCCCATAATACGTTCCAGGGGGTATTTCTAAGACGTCGTAGGGCTTGGCCTCGTTGATTAGCTGTTGTAGCTTACTTGTGTTTTCACCCATCACCACGCGCGGTGTTGTCAGTATGGATAGCAGGACGAGAACGGTGAGGAGAGTGGCGAGTTTATAGGTGGTCAATGCTTCTCACTACTCCTCCACCTAAGGGCTGTGAAGATTTGGAGTATTGCGGCAGCAAGGGGCAGGAAGAATCCTGGCCCTAGATAGCTGGTTATGTCAAAGTTGGCTATCCTATAGACGCCGAAGAACGGTGGGTCAAACGGCTCAACCTTTATAGGAGCTTCGGGGTTTATCGTATGGGTATAATCATACATCCACAGATAAGCGTATATCGGTATCCCCAACAATATTACTATGTATATACCCCATACAAGATAGAAGCGTTTTCCACTACCGTTGAGCGCGGCTGCCGCAACGGAGAAAACCAATAGAAGAGCATACACAAACTTCAGATACACCAACTCAGGCATACTAGCAGGGTCAATCCTACCCAAACCAACATAGTGGTTAACTATATTCACGTTTTGTAGGTCTCCGACAACTCCTGCTAGTGGATAGACTTCAACAAGGAGTGGCTTCTCTATGAATGGGGCTTTTAGGTTTATGGCCCACATGGGTAGGAAGAAGGAAACAGCCACGAGAACTGCTGAGGTTAGTATGAGCAAGCCCTTACGTTTGGATAATTTCATATCTCATGAATCACCCCATCATAGTTGGTTTCAGCTCTACCTTAAGTAGCTCGCTCCAGCTCAACACTACTCCAGAATACTCTTCCGCAATCTTTTCCGCGTTCTCCCTCTCGCGGAGCGCAACAACTCCAAAGCCCATGGGCGTCTTTAGAGCAGTTGGGTCGGCCTTTACATACCAGGCGCTTTTGGCGTCCAGCGGCTCTTTAGTAATGTAATCAAATACTATTACCTCAATTATTTTACGAGAACCGCTAGTCTTCTTATACTCTAAAACCATCCCACCAATATCATCGTACTTCCAGTAATCTGGCTCTCCCTCTACGAGTATCGCGGCAGCGTATCGTATGTCGCTTATGAGCATGCCGCATCTCTTGCATTTCTCCCTGTCAAGCTCTATAGAGAGTTCTGGTTTTGTGCCTGATTGTGAGGTGATTATGAATCCACCTATAACTGCAACTACTATAATTATGCCAACAACACCAATTATTATCTTGTGTTTTTCACCCATGTCTTTACATCCACCAGCTATTGAGCGTTGGAAAATTAAAAGAAGAGGGGGTTAGGCTGGCTCCACTTCTAGCCAGCCAGCCATCTCTAGGTGTAGTGGGGAGCAGAACTCCACGCAGTAGAAGGCATACACCCCAGGTTTGTCGGCCACGAACTCCACGGTGGCGGTTTCTCCAGGCTCCAGGCTGGCCATTATGTTATACTCGGCAACAGCGAAGGCATGCGTAGCGTCCTTAGTGGTCTCTATGTTTGTTATGTGTAGCCTCAGCAGGTCGCCCTGCTTGCACCTGATTATGTCAGGCGTTATAGTGCTCCTCACTTCCGTCATCCATACCTCAGTAACCCACCTACCATCCTCCTGACGGCGCTCAACACCCACCTTACCCTCAACATACTTGGCATGCCGCTGGAACGTCTCAGGGTCCGTACCCAGCTCATACACGGAAATCGGCTTTACCTTATCAGCGGATATCATCTTGGCGTAGTGCGGCTCGCCTATGCCTATCGGCATGTCATAGAGGAGCTGCATCTTCTCGCCAGAGATGTCTATGAGCTGGAAGTTCTGCGGCAATAATGGGCCTACGTTCATGAACCTATCCACAGACCACTTGTTGAGAGCTACTAGATACTTACCCTTCGGCGTGGGTGAGTTGCTCTCTGGTGTGGCGAGGTGGCCTATGTTGTAGTGTATCGGTATCCTATCAACAACCTGGAAAGGCTTATCTCCAGTATAGTCAGGCGGCCCTAACGTGTATTTCACAACCTCGTTGCTGATGAAGCAGCTCACGTACCCATGGCCTTTATCGTCAAACTCGTCATGCAGCGGTCCTAGGCCAACCTCTATCTGCGCAGCCTTTACATCTTCAAACCTAAGTACAGGAACGCCGTAGGGGTCTTCTCCCTGGAAACGCTGGTCAGCTATCGCGCGTTTAATCTTCTCTATATCATAGACCGTTACAAGCGGCTCCAGCTTCCCACCTATCACTATATACCTACCACTGGCAGTTATGTCGCAGCCGTGTGGGCTCTTAGGCTCTGGAGCAAAGAACAGAATACCCTCCTTAATAGCTGTCTCAAGAGTTATCACCTTTATACCATTCATCTCCTTAGCCTTGCCTTGTCTTACTACCTGCTCCGCTTTCTTCCAGTTGATTATATGCAAGTAGTCAAAATCGTTCTGTGAAGCGGCAATCTCAAGCGGCGGCCGTCCCTCAAGAACCCCACCTATCGCAAGTTCCGTGTTTATTGAGTTTAAGAAAGCCCATCCATCGCTTGGCCCCCATCCCGCAATTTCTAAGTCCTGCATGTATGGTGGTAGTTCTATTTGGAAGCTGTTGGCAAGGTCAAATTTCCCTCTCTTTCTATCAAATCTTAGGAAAGTTGTTGTTCCTCTGAAATACTCTTTAAAGTTCTGCTCGGTTAGTTTTACGTATGTTTTTCCAGGCTTGTATCCTTTTCCAGGCTCCCACGGTGCTGCGAATTGGCTTCCGCATGCTACATATTCGGTGTTTGGTGTAGCGCAGGCCCCGCCATGCTGTGTTTGGGTATTAGGTAATTTAACTATATCTTTTGTTTCAAAGTCTTTCAGGCTTATCGCAGCCTTCCGCGCGTTGAGCTTATCGCCTATGAAGAGCCACTCGCCATCATACTCGGCGTTTGTCCTGCTTATCTCTGGGTGGTGCGTGTCTCCGCATGTGAGGAAGCGTATTCCGTTGCTTCCCTTCTCAAGAAGCTTCATCGTCTTTACATCGCCGTATCCGTAGCCCTGCCAAGGCTCTGGCGTGAATACCGCGATTATCCTGTAAATACGCATTGATGGGACGCCGATTACCATTACTTGGCCACTGTGGCCTCCTGAGGAGAACATTAGGAACTCGTCTGGCATTCCTCCAGGGACGTATGTCTTAAGAGCGCTAACTACATGCGCTGGCTGTAGGTTTCTCTGCTTTATTATATCCTCCACCTGCCTGAGCGTTGGTGGCGCCGCGGGCGTTATTAGGCGGGAGAGGCCGAACCCAGCTGCTCCGCCCACCGCCAGCCCAGCGACGGCAGCAGCTATGAAACCCCTTCTACTGACCTTATTCTCCTTTGGTTGAGACTTTTCTTTCTTTTCCACACCCATACTTCTCTCAAGCTTATGTTATCCCATGCCCTGGGGAAAAGCATTATACCTAACATATTAGGGGCAATACTAAATTTGAGCCATAGGCCTATGCCTAGCCAAGGATGGTGAGGATATGCGAGTAGCGCTGGTTGCGGTAATAGTGGCTGTTGTAGTGATAGTAGTTGCTGTGCCGTTTCTTCTGATGCAAGGCGGGCAACAAGCTGGTGAGCAGCAGACAACACCGACGCAAACACAGAAGCCAGAGACAGGGAGAGTAGAGATAATAATTGAGGGCGGCGAGATAAGCGTCTCCAAATACGGCTATGCGATAAAAGGCCAAGAATTACAGGCACCTGGCCCTGAGCTTCGCGTGAAGGTAGGCTCCCTCGTTGTAGTCACGTTCATAAACATTGGCCAGCTCCCACATACTTTCGCCGTAGCAAATGAGAAGAAGTTTGACGCAGAGCCGTTGTGGGACGCTCAAATAGGGACGCCAACTTCTCCAGTACAGCCTAAGCAGCAGTCTTCAATAAGCTTCACACCAAAGAAACCAGGCGAGTACTACTATATCTGCCAAGTACCTGGGCACATACAGCTTGGTATGTGGGGAAAGTTTGTCGTGGAGGAATAAACAACCTCATACGATGTGTTGAAAATACCTCAATTTTTTACAACTTTAGAAGTGGATTCCACATTTCCATATTTAAATGGCATGTGAATAATTATTGGATTAAAACGTGTGTTGTTTGAGATTTTTATCCCAGCAAGCAGAATTAGTGCATATATGAGGAATTATGTCAGACCAAGTTAGCGAGCAGTATGATGAGCGTTTTTGGCGGGATTTGCCTAGTATGGTGAGCTTCTTCTCTCATGCTATAACGCCTCTCCAGCGTCATTTTGGTATTGGTTCGCGTGAGCTTCTGCGTAGGTTGGGTGAGGAGTTCGGCTCTAGGGTTGCTGAGCAGTATGCTGAGGCTGATGTTGAGATGATGCTATCAGAGCTAAGCGTTTTGTGGAAGAAGCTGGAGATAGGGACTCTTGAGATAGAGAGCAAGAAGCCTCTTACGCTCTTGATACGCGACTGCTCAATATGCGGCCAGATACCTGAGATTGGTAAGCTCTTTAAATGCACGTTCCACGAGGGGTTCATAGAAGGGCTACTTAGGAGGAAGCTGGGCAGAGAGGTGCATGTGGAGCAGAGAGGAGAGTACGCGGGAACGGCTGGGATGTGGACCCGCCGCTACATAACTGACGTTACGCTATAACACCACCTCCTCCTTTTTTAGGGGCTTTCCCTAGTCGGGAAGCATCCCCTGAGATAGGGCTTGATAACACTATCCCAAGGCGTTAGTATCCCCCATCCATCATCAACCAGCAGGCAGCAGGATTGGTTGGTGTACATCTCGCGCCACGCTACTGTCATGTCCTTATCTCCGTCTATCGTTCCAGGCTCGGTCAGCGGGAGCTTGGAGAGCTTCATGTTGAAGAAGCTTTCTGGAAAGTCTCTCAGCATCATAGCTCCCGTTGGGCTGAATGCTGTTTGGATGAGCGCGCGGTCATCAGCTATCAAGTAGCGGCCTCCAACATCAATAACAACCCTGCGGATACGTCTGGTTATCATCATGTTCAGCAGGTCGCTTACCGTGGCGTCAGGTTCTAATGACACGACGGGCTTGCTGGCTACTTCAGAAACTCGCAGACCCGACTCGTCGCTGATTGTAGATGCGTAGCCTATCAGGTCTCTAATAGTTATAGTCGTTATTAGGTTATTTCCCTTCACCACACATACGTTCCCAAAGCTAGTGCTGCGCATTATGTTGAGTATCTCAGGTATGGTGGCTTTGCTTGTTGCTCTTCCTATCTCCTTGGCTATGCTTCCAGTCTTGTTCCTGATTAGGGCGCCAAACCCGTCTCGCATAGACTCCCTCAGCAAGCGTATTATCTCCGAGCCGCCTACAGCGCCTGCCAGGATGCCGCCGCTCCGTATAACGGGGATGAAATCCACACCCCTAAACGCCATAAGCATAGCAGCGACCATCACTGGGTCGTCCTCCCTAACCACAGGCGCGGGCCTACTTGAAGCCCAGGGGAGAAGCTGGAGAAGGCCATCTTCCGCGGATTCCGTGAACTCTAGCGCAGCCATGTTCTTCATCAACCCGACAGCGACCCGACCAGGCTTTTAAACAATTTCTACATCAAATGTTAATTTTCGCAACTTCTGTTTATGGTTGGAGCGCCTAATAATAGTAGGCTGGAATGTTAAACACTGTTTTTATGCCTGGCGCTGGGTTACCCGCTCTAGGTGCGGGAATGAAGCTGGAGAAGGTTGTTGAGCCAGGCATTTTCTCGTCCAAGATTGACCTAGAGGGACGTAGGTGGAACGTGGACCTTGCGGAGTTTGAGATACCGCTGCGTAAGATAGGGCGGAGCATCTACATGCGGATTCCACATAAGCTGGTTGAGAAGCTATGCCTCCGCGAGGGGCAGAAAATCAGGCTCCTGGTGGTCACCTCTGGGCCTGTGCCAGTAGCTGGGCTACTGGCATACCTAGGGCCTTTCAAGATAGGAGACAGGATTAGGGGGATTCGGTTCAGGATAAGCCCAGCGGAGAAGGCTGACGAGATAATAGCAGCAGTCTCAGAGAGGGTTCAGCCGACCTCATTCTCAATAAACCGCAACAACGGCCACGCCGACTGCCTAATGGAATTCGGCCACGTTGCTGGGAATACCGTGATTAGAAGACCAGAACACATAGTAGACTCGGCCAAATACCTACTCGCGCGGGAGGCTGGAAAACGCTCCAGCAGTGTTGAGATACTGGAGGAGTATGAGGAGGAGACGGAGTGGGTTCCTCTGGATAGCTCCGTCATCAAGCTGGCCGAGTTGCATGATGTGGGGGCTGAGATAAGATGGGGGAGATGAACGGCTTCATCTTCAAGTCAATACTCCTCACAGCACTGGGAGCATGGGACTGCGACCCATCCAAGTTTGACTGGAAGATGTCTACGATTCAGATAAACCATCAGGGGCTCTACATAGTTAGGAGCATGACGTATCTGGTGAGGTTCTCATCTATTGAGAGTATGC
>WAQC01000104.1 GCA_015520425.1 Candidatus Pelearchaeum sp.
GGAGGGGCATAGAGCCGCTGGCCGAGCGTAGCCTGCTATGCGTCATGGTAGGCCCGCTGACTGGCTCTGGGTTCCCCCTGGCTAATAGGCTCACACTCGTATTCAGGTCTCCCCTCACGGGGACTATAGCATGGACAAACACTGGCGGCTATGCTGGAGCTGAGCTGAAGAGCGCTGGGTTTGATGGCCTCGTCATACAGGGAGCCAGTGAGAGGCCGTGCTACCTACTCGTCTCAGAGGAGAGGGTGGAGATTCGCGACGCCTCTAGCCTATGGGGGCTGGACGCCATGGAGACTGTGGTAAAGCTCCGCCACGCGCATGGTGATGCACGCATCCTCTCAATAGGCCCCGCTGGAGAGAAGCTGGCCCCCATAGCTACTGTTCTCAACGACATGGGAAGGACCAGCGGGGTTAGGCATGGTGTTGGCTGCGTGATGGGGAGTAAGAGGCTTAAGGCGATAGTGATACGCGGCAGACCTCTCGCGCGCATGAGGATTGCCGACAGGGAGGGGCATGTGGCCATGCTGAGAAGAGCTCAATTGAAGATACGCTCCTCGCCTCTACTCAATCACGACAACGGCCTGCTCGCCGTTCATGGAACACCAATAGCCGCTGAGGCGCTCGGCAAGAACGAGGCAATCCCATTCAAGAACTACCGCTTCACCTCCCTGGAGAGCTACGAGCTGGTCGGCGGCAGGAGGATGACGAGCAGCATACTAATAGGCAGGCTCACATGCTCCACATGCCCCGTAAGCTGCCGCCGCGAGACAGCGTCATCGGGCAAATACGGATTTAGGGTAGAAGGCCCCGACTATGCGCAGATATCCTCGCTTGGAACGAACTGCGCGGTCATAGACTTGGAAGCAATCTCATACATGAACTATCTCTGCTATGTGCTGGGCGTTGACCCTATTGAGATGGGGAACTCACTAGCCATGTTGGCCGAGGCTACTGAGCGTGGGGTTGTGCGTGATGGCTTGAGGTGGGGTGATGTGGATAGGATGGTTGAGCTTATACGCATGACAGCAGAGAGGAGCGGTGCTGGAGAGTACCTAGCCCTGGGCGCTGAGCGCGCGGCGCGCGAGCTGGGTGATGAGGAGCTGAGCATGTCGGTCAAGGGGATAACCATACAGAACACAGACCCCCGCGTGGAGCCTGCGTGGGGGCTGCTGAACGCCACAGAGAACTTCGGCGGCGCGGCGCACATCTGGGTATTCGCAGACCTCGTGTATAGCATGCGCGACGCTGGTGTGGAGCCCTCGGTAAGCCCTGAGAGCGGCTACGCCGATATAGCGGCTGCGGTCAAGCATAGGCAAGACCTGGTAGCTGTGCTAGACTCACTACAAGTATGCGCGTTCTCCAGCTACGCCCTAAGCGTGGACGACTATGCGGAGGAGCTTAGGAGCATAACTGGCTACGACATCACGGGGGAGGAGCTTCTGGGCGTGGGTGAGCGAATCTTCAACCTAGAGCGGCTGTTCAACGCGGAGCATGGAGTAGGCTCATCGCAGGACAGGCTTCCGAGACGCTTCACCGAAGAGCCCGTACCCAGCGGAAGGCACAGCGGCAGCATATGCGAGCTTGAGCCTATGCTCTGGGAATACTACGAGCTACGCGGCTGGCGCGGCGGCCAGCCTCCCAGCAACGCAGTCAGAGAGCCTCCACCACTATTCTGACTGCGCAAATATCCTCAGCAACAGAGAAGCTGCGTCAACAATATCCCGTATAGAGAGCATGCCCACAGGCTTGCCAGCCGCGTCTATAACGGGCAGGTGTCGGACATTAGCTTGGCGCATACGCTCAACGGCAACAGCGGCGTCGTCGTCTGGTCCTACTGTTATCACGTTCCTTGACATTAGGTCGGTTATGGGGGCTGATGCGCAGAGCGCTCCCTTGGCGGCGGCGAAGATTACATCACGCTCCGTGAATATCCCAGCCAGCTTACCCTCATCATCAACCACGATAACACTCCCAACACGCTTATCCCACATAACACGAACAGCCTCATCCACACGAACACCAGAAGAAACAACAATCGGAGGAGAACTCATCAAATGCCTAACCTTAACCTCAAGCGGCTTGACATACCTTTTGAAGAGCGGCACAGCCTCCACCGAAGAATAGTCTGTGGAGCGTAGTATTAAGGTAATAGCCTGCCTCTGGGCCCTATAAAAGAAGAAAGAGAGAATGGATGTTTAGCTGTATTGTTTTCTAAGCTGCTCAGCAGCCTGCGACATGGCGAGGAGCTTCTGATAAGCTGTTCTGGCCGTATTCACGGGCGACTCGGCGAAGGTTCCGAAGCCGCAGTCTGGGTTTAGGTATATGTCCTCTGGGTCAAAGTATTTGAGCGCCTCACTGACCTTGGCCACGATTTGCTGCGGGCTCTCAACCTCGTCGCTTCGCGGATTCACCACCCCAAGCCCAAGCTCCTTTATGCCAGAAGCATCCTTGAAGACAGCAAGCTCCCCAGCGCGCTGCGTCGCAAACTCAAGAACGAACTGGTCAACCTTCATCTCCTGGAAGTATGGTATGAGCGGCGCATAGTCGCCTCTTAGTAGCGACTCCTCGCGCCTGCTCCAGTTACCCCTGCATACGTGGACGCCCAGCTTCACGCCTGAGATTCCCTGAACAACCTTATTCACCAGCTCCGTCGCGAACTCCAGCTCCTGGCTTGGGTCAACCTTTGAGAAGATAGCTGCGCACATGAAGGTCTGGCTGCTCTCGCCCCCATACACCACCTCGGTGAGCGTAGGCTCGTCAAGCTGGACAAAATCAGCGCCAGCTTCCGCTAGGGCTATAATCTCCTCACGCAGCAGCCGTATATACTCGCGGGCAAGCTCCTCCCTATCCCAGTAAGCATTCCTAGATACTGGGTCTATCCAGCTCGCGCGCGTGAGCATATACGGGCCTGGCAGCGGTATCTTGACCTTCTTCTTGGTGTGCTCCTTGAGGAACTTCAGCTCGTCAAGCGCTATTGGGCGTTTTCTCTTCACTGGGCCTACCGCGACTGGGCTCTTGATGGCGAAGGCGGGCACGTCAAGGGCGCGGAGCATCTCCTCATACCGCGACTTGTCCTGCACGTAGTCCATAACCTCAGCCACCGTCATGAGCTTGATTCCCTCAAGCTTGTCCGCCACGAAGCTGTAGAAGTTGTCCCGCCTCTGCTCACCGTCAGAGATTATGTCTATCCCAGCGTCCTCCTGATACTTTATCGCCAGGAGAACAGCCTCGTCAGCCCTCTCGCTAAACTCCTCATAAGAAATCTCGCCGCGGTTCTTCCTCTTCAGGTAGTCAAGCAGCCAGTTTGGTCTCGGCCAGCTTCCCACAACCGTCGTTGGAAAGAGCTCTTCAGCCATCCCCTCTCACGGCCTGTGTATTGAGAGCTCTGGTATTATGTTTACGTTTCGGGTTAGCGTGTTCCCCACAGGCGAGGTGTTGAAGGTCTCGCGCCATATCTCCTCCACCTCCTCCTGGCTGGCGCTGGTCTTTACGTAGAGCTTGACCTTAATCTCCCTGTATCCTGGATGCCCCTCCCTGCTAAGGCCCAGGAATGTGAGTATGTTGTCTATCTTGCCCTCCAACGCTATCTCCAGGTCGTCTATCTTGACGTTCTTCTTCGTGGCGTTGAGTATGAAGCCGACTGTGAGGCATGAGCCTAGGGCTGCCAGCACGTATTCAACGGCGTTTGGCGCCGTATCCACGCCCGCCAGGTCTGCTGGCTCGTCCACGACGAAGCTGTGGTCGCGTATGTACGCCCTGCCCCTGAAGCCGCCCAGCCAGCGCACCCGCGCCTTCCAGACGTTTAGCTCCTCCGCCTTCTCGCGGTTCGCCGAGACAAGCTCCACAATCTCGCGCAGCTTAGCCAAATCCAGCCCGTTTATCTGCTGAGACACCTATCCATGCACCTCCTCTTTCCAGCCTAGCCGATATTTCTTAAATATAAGCCTATTATTATACCATAATAAGATGATGACAGCAGCCTCCACCTTTGACACCGTCGCCGAGCAGTATGAGCGCGTGCTAGTCCCCCGAAGGCGGTTGCAGCACCTACTCCTGCTTGAGGCGCTGGAGCTCTCTGGCGACGAGGCGGCGGTAGACCTTGGCTGCGGCACGGGGGCGCTTACCGCGATGATTGCGCAGCGCCTAGAGCGCGGTAGCATAGTGGGCGTAGATGAGTCGCAGCGGATGCTTGAGCACGCGCGCATGAGAGCGGCGCAGCAGGGGCTTGGTAATATGAGGCTGCTGAACAGGCCGATAGAAGAGGTTGAGGAAGCCCTCCAAGGCGGCGGGTTTGACATCGTTGTAAGCAGCCACGTCCTACACTGGCTTAAGAGCCCCGCAACACTATTCCAGGTCGCCGCGCACCTACTCAAGCCCAGCGGCAGGCTTGGGCTTATCGTGGCTTCGTTTGACATGTATCTGGAGCTGGTGGAAGCCATTAGAGAGGTTTCGCGCCGCTACTGCCCATACTCGCTTATTGAGGACTTCCTACACACGCTGGGCAGGCAGCACTACTCCCCCAAGATGCTGGAAACACTACTAAACCTACACAGCTTCAAGACGAGAACCACGATAGAGTATAGAGCCACACACAAGATAGCTAGCATTGACGAGTATTTGGAGCTGTTACACGCGGCTACTGGCGGGAGGTATCTGAGATACTCAGGCTGGGAGGCTTATAGCAGGTTTATCCAAGACCTGCGCCGCGTCCTTGAGCGGCGCGGGGAGCTTAGCTTCACAGACCACGCCATAATAGCCGTAGCGGAAAAGACCTAGCTCCTCACTTATGAGGAGCCGCGTAGAGTAGATTAGTGAATAGCTTGACGCTGGCCGAGTATATCCTCGCAACCCTAGCGGCGTGTATAGCGATATTCATCGTTCCTGGGCCTATCTTCTTCCTCTCGCTGAGCGAGGGGGCGCGCAGCCTACGTAGGGGCTTCACGATGCTGCTGGGCGTCCTTACCGCCGAGGCTATACTTCTCGGATTCACCGTAGTGGGCTTCGTCATAATACTACAACGCTTCATGACCTTCCTGAAGATTGGGGGAGCGGCTCTACTCATAATACTAGCCCTGCTCGCCTTCCGCTCAGCATTAAGAGAGCAACCCCGCGAGAAACTGGAAGCAAGCGGCGCGCCCTACATAAAGGGCTTCACCCTAACATTCCTAAACCCACCATTCATACTCTGGTTCATCACAGTCGGCGCTTCTCTACTAGACACTGGCCTAAGAGCTGTTGGAGAGCTATCCTACCTAATCTTCAGCGCAGTTCTCCTAATATCCACTGTAATTGTAACCGCCACGATAGTCGTCGCCGCCTATGGTGGGCGTAGCCTACTTGGAGAGCGGGTGGCGCGAGTCCTCTCGCTGGTTGCTGGGATAGCCTTTACGGGAATAGCGGCGTCTCTCGTAATCTCTATTCTAGCCGCTTAGAGGTTTCAACTACTAAACGCTTATAAAACGCTGATGCAGGGCGATATGGCGGTGGTTTCGGAGTGCCTATGGCGTTTGTCCTCATAAACACCGAGATAGGCGCTGAGGAGGAAGTGATAAACGAGCTGAAGAAGATTGGGAATGTGAAAGAAGCTTACGTCGTGTATGGTGTTTATGACATCGTAGCCAAGGTTGAGGCTGATAGCATGGATAAGCTGAAGGAAATCGTCTCTTGGCGTGTCAGGCGTCTGGACAAGGTACGCTCCACACTAACTATGTTGGTGGTTTCTGGATAGCCTCCTCGGTGAGAAATAAGGGTATAGGATGCCGCCTATATTCTATTGAGAAGCAAGGGCCTAGTTAGATGTCTCCTCGCCGATGGTGGAACCTCATAAACCCCTGGCTTGATTTTGCGCTCTAATGGTTTTCGTTCTGCCGCGCTTTTTGGAAGCCGCTCACCGCATCTCTTACAGCGGTAGCCCTCATCCCTGCCAGCGGACTTCATCCTTCTACCACAGCCAGGGCAGGGAGGCGGCCTCATGACATAATGCTCAGCCAACGTGAGAATCTCCAGCTTCTCCATGTTGAGCGTGAGCCCCTCAGGCTTCATCTTCACACCACCCATAGCCCTAACCCTATCACCAGGCATCAACGACCTTACGATATTCCTGAACTCGCGCGTAGGCTCGTAGGCGGCGCAGATTATCTCACCACTCGCGTCGCGTATGCGTATGAACGTGTGGCCCCCTGGTATCGTGTATGGCGTTGAGCAGACCACGCCAGATATTACTGCGCTCATATTCGGCCTCAGCTCGGCGACGCTACACTCAACAAGATGCCTATCGGTAGCCTGGTTCGTCTTGAAGACCACAACCCTCTCAACAGGCTCGTTGAACCTTACCATCTTAAGGCCGCGGAGCGCCGCCTCGGCTGAGACAGCCCTAACACCAGCCAGGACTGGGCAGGGGGTATGGGGAGCTATGCGAATCTCACCTGTCTCTGGGTCTATGTTGTCAAACGTTTCGCCGCGTGTTGCTTCATCCATGGCACGGACAGACTCTGCGTCTATCCTCCTCACGGTTCCCCAGTTCTCAGGCACGCGGTATGCTATCGCCTCAAACGTGTACTCGTCCATCCTGTATGACGCCGCAGCGAGAGCGCCTATCCTACCGCGCCCGCCGTTAATGCCGTGAAGCTCAACACCACTGGAGGCTGCTAGCTCCAGCGCCTCGTCCAAGCTCACAATCTCGCGCACAGCCCTCTCAGCAAACCCAGCCAACTCCCCAGCGACTTCACCCAAGATGAAGGCAACGCCTGGCTGAGTATCCCCATAGCCACGCTCATACAGCCGCTCAACCAGAGCTAAAACCCGTTTCTTCACATCCCCAATCCTTTCCCTGCCTAACTTCACGTGGAGCGCTACAGCTGCGTTCCCCCGCGTCTTGTAGGGGCAGTTGGGGTTAAGCCTAACCAGGTAGGGGTGGTCAAGCATCCGCACGCCCAGGCTGCGCAGAACATCAAACAACACAGCACCCACGTAGGTCGTGCACATCCCATCCTTAGAGTCGGTGTCGTCAATACCTATGTGCAGCGTTTCCTCCGCAACTGTCAAGGAGCGCGAAGCCCCCAGCATGAGCCCTGAACAACCGAGTTAATAAAACCACACACAAAACCAATAGGCTAGGAACCTTTATTACCACATACCACTATACCGAGGTAAGTTGGATGACCCTGGTAATCAAGAAGCTTGACCCGCAGAAGGTCAGGATGTTTAAGGCCGAGGCTGTGAGGAGGGGGTTGCCTCTTCACCAGGCCCTTGAAGAGGCGATAACCCTCTGGCTTAACACCAGCCATGCCGTGGTGGAGTCTGATTTTGACGCCAATAATAGAGTTTATGAGGCTGTTAAGGAGGAGCTGCGGAAAAACCACATGGGCGAGTTCGCCATCATAGCTGAAGGAAAACTTATCGGTGTTTTCAAGGATGGGCAGAAAGCACGCGAAGCTCTACGCAGTTTAGGCAGCCATGTGAAGCACGCTATACTAACTCAGGTTGGCGTTGATGAGGAGCGTGCAGGTGAATTGGAGTGGTGGGGCGGCTCTATAGAGCGTCAAGATGCATAGAACATCTAACTACCAGTAGGAAGAATCCTGCTCCAACACTTGAAATAACACTCTACAATATGCTGGGTGAGAAGATAGTTGAAAACATGAAGATTCCCATAGATACGGGCTATGAGGGGCCTATAATGCTTACGTCAGAGCTTTACGAGACTTTTATGAAGGCCGAGCTTCCTAGAACACTTTGGAGAACTTACAAAACCCTCTCAGGAACAATAGTAATGCGTACAGCTAGGGCAGTAGTGAAGATAGCTGACATGGAGCTGGAAACATTCGTGGAGACGCCATTCTTTGGAAGCGGCAAGCTCTTAATGGGACGTGAAATAATCAACAAACTAACTATTATAATTGATGGAAAGAAGCAAGAGACCTGTATAGCTGAGATGGGGTAGATTAGGTGGTTTGCCCCTAGACAGGGGAGCCATTCCCTTACTCGTCTCTTCTTTATTTTGTAACGTAGCCTATATAACGTGGGTTGTATTACAGGGGGTAGGCTTGACGACGCTTGAGGAGCCAAGGCGGAGAGTAGCGCCTGACGAGGTGGCGCTCAGCTACGCGGAGATTAAGAGGTATGGGCGGCATCTGATAATTCCAGAGGTTGGTCTGGCTGGGCAGAAACGCCTTAAGGCCAGTAGCGTCCTTGTTGTGGGGACAGGCGGCCTAGGCTCGCCCCTCTCGCTCTACCTAGCAGCGGCGGGGGTGGGCAGGATAGGGCTAGTGGATTACGACGTGGTGGACGACAGCAACCTACAGCGACAGGTGCTATACACCACCAAAGACCTGGGAAAGTCAAAGCCCTGGACGGCGAAAGAGCGGCTAGAAGCCCTAAACCCGCATATAGAGGTGGAGGTATACGAGACACGCCTAACATCTGACAACGCCCTAGAGATAATGAAGGACTATGACGTTATCGTTGATGGTACTGATAACTTCCCAACCCGCTACCTGGTGAATGATGCTTGCGCGTTGCTGGGTAAGCCCAACGTCTATGGGAGTATCTTCCGCTTTGACGGGCAGGTCTCGGTCTTCTACGCCAAGAAGGGGCCGTGCTACCGTTGCCTCTACCCAGAGCCTCCTCCGCCAGGGCTTGTTCCGAGCTGCGCCGAGGGTGGGGTGCTGGGTGTTCTCCCAGGAATCATAGGCGCTCTCCAGGCGAATGAGACGCTGAAGCTGCTCCTGGGGATAGGCGAGCCGCTGATTGGGCGGCTGCTCCTCTTTGACGCCCTCAGGATGAGCTTCAGGGAGCTGAGGATTAGGAAAGACCCCAACTGCCCGCTCTGCGGCGAGAACCCGCGCATAAAGGAGCTGATAGACTACGAGGAGTTCTGCGGCGTGAGGCCAGCGCAGCAGCCCCATGACGCTGAGTATAGCATAACTCCAGAGGAGCTGAAGGAGAAGCTTGAGAGGGGGGAGAGGGTAATCCTGCTAGATGTGCGCGAGCCTGTGGAGTATGAGATATGCAGGCTGGAGGGCTCTGTCCTAGTCCCGCTGGGCAAGCTGCCTGAGTACGTGAATAGGCTGAGCCAGACCGAGGAGATAGTAGCCTACTGCCACACAGGGGCTAGGAGCGCGATGGCCGTGAAGCTCCTCCGCGACCTCGGCTTCAGGAGGGTCAAGAACCTGGTCGGCGGCATAGACGCGTGGGCGGCCAAAATAGACCCCAGCATGCCCAGATACTAGCCAGAACCCCCCAATATTAGAGAAATATTTTGTTGAGGATTATGGTGCAAAATAAAGGCTAAGCTGGGTATTGACTAGCCTGCTGGCGCTCCCCCGTTCTCTAGTTGGGCTTCTCGCCTCCCTCTCCTTCATGCTGCTGAAGGTCTTCGGGCGCTGGCTTGACTATCACCTCGTTATTCTTCAGCTCTACTATCACCATATCGCCTTCTTTCAAGCCCAGCATGCTGGCGAACTCGCTGGGTATCGTTACCCGCCTCCCTGAGAGCATTCTTTGTAGGCGTTTATGCGAGTTTAGGCGCTGGCCTTCTTCATGCGGGTGTTGGGGTGTTTCTGTCTGCGCAGCCTGCTGGGGCTGTGGAGGAGGTGGGGGCGGTGGTAGCGTCGCCTGGCTTGGCTGAGCCGCCTGCTGCGTTGCACGCCTCTCGCGCCGCCTCTTCAGCAGGTAGGTCGCCGACGTGAACGCGGCAAGCCCTATCAACCCAGCCGCCTGGCCGTAGGCTATATTCTTAGTAAGGACGTTCTCCTGGCTGAGCGAGTTATAGCTGAGCAGGAGCGACTCATACGCCTTCTTGGACTCGTCCAGCTGGTTCTTGAGCTGGCCAATCTCCCTAAGGGAGTCCTCATGCCTCTTGCTTAGGTTAGTATAGACCTCGCGGAGCTGCTGGTAGGATGCTTGTAGGCTGTTATACTCGTCTGTGAGCTGCCTATAGTCCGCGAGCAGCTGCTCATAGTTCTGGGCTAGGGCGCTGTTCCTCTGGCGGAGGCCGTCGTACCTCTCTTGGAGCTGACGTAGGTCTTCCAACACCTGCTTATACTGGGCGTCCAGCTGGCTATACTCTTCTGTGAGCGCGTCGTAGCTGGCTTTCAGGCTGTTATACTCGCTCTCGCTCGCGGCCAAGTCGCCCCTGAGCCTGTCAATCTCGGCGTTGGCCGCGTCTAGCTGGGACTTGAGCGCGTTAATCCTAGCATTTAGCGCGTCAATCTCAGCCCTTAGGGAGTTTATCGTGGCTTCAAGCTGGTCTATCAACCTATTAGCGCTGTTCAGCTCGCTCACAACCTCGTCGTAAGTCTTCTCACGCGCAACAGCCAAGAACCACGTGTAGGTGAGCGGCTTAGCAACGGTGTCGCGTGTATAGTTGGCGAAGAGCTCGGCGGAGACGCTGGGGTCAACGCGCACAACGCTAGGGACGCAGAGTGTGTAGCTCTTCTGAACAAACCAGCCAGCCATTACGTTGATGTCAGACGCTAGCGTGTCGTCCAGCAGCGTTTGGGTGTATGAGTCTGCCTGATACTTCACGACTAGCCGTATCTTGTCTATGTAGATGTCTCCCAGCGCCGTTGCGTCAAATATGAGCTGGAAGCAGGCGCCTATCTTTACCTCAGGCGGGTATGTGAGCGTGAATTTTATGCTCGCGTCATCCACCACTAGGGAGAATGCTTGCGCAGCGGCGTTTGGGAGGAGCGCTAGGGCTAGCAGCGCCAGCATTACCGCTGCCTTCTTCATCATCCCTAGGTAAGACCTGCGTATCGCATTTAAGGCTTATAGACGCGCTTTAACGTAGCGGATGGCGGTGTTGGAGTTGATGACATCACATGACGCTACGCGACATCACGTAAAGCTGCGTGATGCTATAACCCGTTATCCCCGCCCATCACAGCCCAACGGCGGCTGGAAAATCTTTCCAAACAACACCTCCTCTGCGCAAGTACTCCCGACAAGCATAGCAGGAGCTTACAACGGTATTACATGCCCGCATGGATTTCTTTCGCTTCATAGCCAGCCGTTTACAGAACTGTATTCCATGGAGGCGGCGGAGCTGCGATGAAAACAATAGCCGAGAGAATCGCCGAACTACGGGCTAATTTGCGGAAAGACCC
>WAQC01000105.1 GCA_015520425.1 Candidatus Pelearchaeum sp.
AAATTTTGGCCTTGGAGAAGCGTTTGTCAACGTCATCCCAGTTGACCACGTTCCACCACTGCTCGACGTAGCTGGCGCGGTCGTTCTTGTACTGGAGGTAGTAGGCCTGAGCCGAGGGGGCAATATGCCCAACCTCGTATGCTCCCATACGTCTAGGGTTAGTAGTAGTGGTAGGTGTGGTGGGTGCATGAAGTTTTGTTTTTCTACTTGGTAGATTAGTAGGGTGTCTGATTCTTGGTCGTATGTTAGGATTGCCCATCCTACTGCTTCTACGTTTTTGGCTGCGTCGCTGAATTGTTTTTTGAAGGCCTCAAATGAGCCGAAGTCTTTGTTTATTTGGTCTGCTATTGCGCCGCCTGGTTTTCCTCCTCCCTTGCCCTGTGGTGCCATGTTGGGCCAGAAGACGCTATGTAGCTTATGTCCGCTTAGGTTGAAGCTGAGGTCTCGTAGTATTGCTCTGACGTTTTCTTGTGATTCTCCTTTTCGCTGCTTCTCTAGCCTCTCTAGGGCTGCGTTGGCACCTACCACGTATGCGTTGTGGTGTTTTTGGTGATGTATTGTCATTATTTCTCTGGATATGTAGGGTTCTAGTGCTTCGTAGGAGTATGGTAGCTGTGGGAGTTCGTATTTCTTCATGTGTGCTGGGCTGCGTTGTTATCCTTATAAACGTTATTTTGCTTCCCAGAACTTTGCTTATGTTTCTTTGATTATGCTGGCTAGTTTTTCGGCTATTTCTTCTTCTGTGCCTTCTATCTTTATCCTCTTTCTCTCGGTTGGAGCGAGCATTCTTAGGTCTATTACGTCGGTCTTTGAGCCTTGTCTTCCGACGTTCTGCATGTCTAGTGTTAGGTCTTTGGAGCCCCATATTGTTAGTTTGAATTCGCGGTCTGCCCATCTTTTTCTCTTGAAGTCTGGGAAGCGTGGTGTGTTTGAGCCTAGTTCTACGGATATGAGGGCTGGTAGGGGTGTTTCTACCAGCTCGTAGCCGCCTTTCACCGTTCTCCTGACTAGTAGCTTTCCGTCGGTTGCTTCTATTGTTGATGCGTATGATACGTGTGGTATTCCGAGCCACTCGGCCATCTGCGGCGGTACTTGTGCCGTTCCAGAGTCGGCTGTGCTCTCTCCGCATAGTATGAGGTCGTATCCTATCTTCTTCGCCGCCTGGGCGAGGACGTATGAGGTTGAGTACGTGTCCGCAGCAGCGAAGGCTTTGTCTGAGAGGAGCACGGCGTCATCCGCCCCCATGGCTACGCAGAGCTTTAGGAAGGGCTCAAAAAACGGTGGGCCCATTGAGACCGCTACAACTGTTCCCCCTACCTTCTCTTTTAGGCGGAGAGCAGCCTCAAGGGCGTTTTTATCAGCCTCGTTAAGCTCGTTGGTTGCTTTGCTCCTATCAAGCGTCTTCGTCTCTGGGTCGAAGCTTACTTCCTCAACTTTTGGGACTACCTTCACGCATACGATTATCTTCATTACCCTCATCACCTCGCTAGGGCTTGTGTTAGTCTTGGTATGATTTTGAAGAGGTCTCCGACCACGTAGTAGTCTGCGAATTCAAATATTGGTGCGTTGGGGTCTGTGTTTATTGCTATGACTGTCTTGACGTCTCTTATTCCTGATACGAAGTGGGCTGCTCCGCTTGCTCCTGCTATGATGGCTAGTTTGGACCTTAGGCTGTAGCCTGTTGAGCCTATCTGTACGTCGCGTGGGGCTGCTCCCATATCAGCTAGGGGGCGTGTTACGGCGAGCTCGGCGCCTATTTTTTCTGCTAGTTGTTTTAGTGGTGTGAGGTCTCCGCCTGTTCCCATTCCAGCCACCACCACGCGCTCTGCGCGGGTTATGTCTATGGTTGGTGATACGCTGCGCTCAACTAGCCTTAGCCCCACGTCCTGCTCGTTTAGCTCTGGGCTGAACTTGATTATCTCGGCGTTTCCTCCTGCTGGCTGGGGCTTCTCCAAGACGCCTGGCCTCACAGTAGCCATCTGGAGAACGTTGGGCCTGCATCTGCAGACGGCAACTATACTTCCGCCGAAGCCTGGGACGTGGCCTATGAGCATCCCCGTCTCCCGCTCTATCTCAAGACCAACAACATGCGCTATCAGTCCAGCTCCAGTCTTCACAGCTAGGCGCGCAGCTATGTCAGCTCCGTTATACGTGGCCCCGAAGAGCATTATCTCAGGCTTATGCCTCTCCACTAGTTGGTGGAGCGCCTTCGCATACGCTGATGGGCTGTACTGGCGTAGTAGCTCGTGCTCAACATAGTATATCTTATCCACTGGGTATTTTGCGGTCTCTTCAACTATGTTGGAGAGCTGCCATCCAGCTATAACTGCGCTGCTCTCAACGCCTTTCTCCCTCGCCAGCTCGCTGGCCTTGCCCAAGACCTCCAGCGAGACATCCTCTATAGCGCCGTCCTGCACCTCCACGAAGGTCCAGATACCGCGCATGGCTTACCTCCCCTCCGCCATGGAGTTGAGTATCTCAGCAACGTCCATCACCTTGAGCTGCATCCTCTGGAGCTTAACGCTGTCTTCAAAGTTTATGATGCAGTAGGGGCAGGATGTGGCCAGTATCTCCGCTCCTGTCTCTGCTGCTTGCTTTACCCTCATGTTGGAGGGCCTCTCCTCGGGTTTTGTCTCCATCATTATCCTCCCGCCTCCCCCGCCGCAGCAGAGGGCAAGGTCTCGCGCGAGCTGCATCTCCTCAAGCCTCGCGCCCCGCATAGATTCCAGCAACCTACGCGGCTCTTCGTATACCCTGGCATACCTGCCTAGGTAGCATGGGTCGTGGTAGGTTATGCTCATGTTAGCATCACCATTTATGCGCAGGCGGTTGTTATCCACTAGCTGGGCCAGGTATTCGGTGTAGTGCATTACTGTGAAGTCTGCTCCGTATTTGGGGTAGGTGAAGCGCATCATGCGGTAGCAGTGTGGTGATATTGTTATGACTGTGCTTGCTCCCTTCTCCTTGAATGCGTTTATGTTTTCCTGTATCAGCTCTTCTAGGAAGTCCATCTCACCAGCGTTGAATACAGCGTCGCCGCAGCATCTCTCGCGCTCTCCCAGCACAGCGAACTCCACCCCAGCTTTAGAGAGGAGACTAGCCAAAGCCCGCGCTGCTCTCTGGAGCCTTACGTCGTATGATGATATGCACCCAACATAGAGTAGGATGTCTGCCTTTTGCCTCAATGTTGGCGCGTCTATTCCCAGTAGCCACTTGCCCCTATCCTTGGCTGGGTAGCCCCATGGGTTCCCCTCCTCATACACGCTCCACAATGCCTGGACGAGCCTCTGGGGGGCTTGGTTCTGCTGGTAGAGCCGCCTCCTTAGCCAGTGCATCACGTCTGTTATCCTCACGCCACGCGGGCAGACAGCCTCGCAGGCTGCGCACATCATGCATAGGTAGGGGTCTGCATCCGCTGGCAGGCCTAGCTGCATCCTGCGCAGTGCCTGGCGTGGGTTTAGCCTTGAGCCGTTGAATATGTTGAGCGGGCAGCTTGCCGTGCATGCGCCGCACTGGAAGCAGAGGGATATGGCCTCCGCAACCGCGGGGTCGTCAACCGCGTCCCATACCAGCCTAGCTTGCTGCACACCAGTCATGCAGCCCTCACCCCCTTCAGCTTACTAGCCTCAGCACGTATCTCCTCAACAGAGAGCTTCTCCACGAGCTCGTGGGCTTCGCGCATCTTCTCGGCGAACCTCTTACCCTCCGCTGCGCTTATCCAGTGTAGCTGGAGACGCTGCGGGTTAACGCCCTTAGCTTCAAGCAGCCTAGCCCAACGCTCAAACCTCTTCCGCGTGTTCAGGTTGGCATAGTTATAGTGGCAGTCCTGGGGCCAGCATCCAGTTACCAGCACAGCCCCAGCGCCGCGCTCAAAGGCGCGCATAATCATCTTCTGCGAGACGCGGGCTGAGCACATGGTTCGGATAACCCTGCTTGACGGTGGGTACTGTATCTTGAGTATTCCAGCAAGGTCTGCCCCTGCGTAGCTGCACCAGTTGCAGGCGAAGACGAGCACCTTCTTCTCTGGGTTCTCCGCTAAGGCCGCGTCTATCTGGGCCATTATCTGCTCGTCTGTGAAGCCTGGTATGGTGATTGCTCCCTCAACGTTACACTCAGCGACGCACGCGCCGCAGCCCTGGCAAAGCCCTGGAACAACCTCAATCCACTTCCTCAGCTCCCCCCTTATAGCGCCAAATGGGCAGACGCTGGCGCAGCGCATGCATTTCGTACATTTGTTCGGGTCTATGACTGGGATGAATGGCTCCTTCTCCAAGTATGGGCTTGAGAGTATCGCCGCCGCCTTCGCGGCTGCTGCGAGGGCTTGTGAGACGCTCTCGCGCACGTCCTTCGGCCCCTGCGCAACCCCTGCTAGGAAGACGCCCTGCGTTATCGCCTCCACAGGACCTAGCTTTGGATGTAGCTCTAGGAAGAAGCCCTCAGAGTCTTTGGAGACCCTTAGCTGCTGAGCCGCTGAGAGCTCTTCAATGGGGTCTATCGCCGTAGCTAGGACGGCAACATCTGTTGGGACGTTTATTGAAGCGCCAGCTAGTATGTCATGGACCGACACGCCGCCGTTGCCTATGCTTATCTGCTCCTCCATCGGCTTCTCAGGGTCTACCCTGATGAACCTAACCCCCTGATGTGCCGCCTGCCTGTATAGCTCCTCCGCATACCTGCTGTATGTTCTAACGTCCTTGACTACGACAGCCACTTTCCTACCTTCACTCCTAAGCTTTAGGGCATGGTATATCATCGTCTGGCAGCAGTATCTTGAGCAGCCCCGCTTCTGGTTTCGCGAGCCTATACAGCCTATGAAGGTGATGTTCTCTGCTCCGTCAAGCTCTCCTGCGGTCTCGTATTCTATGAGCGTCATCACGCGCGGCTTTCCATTCTCGTAGCGTATCTCAGGCCTATGCGGCTTCCCTCCCGTCGCTATTATCACAGCTCCCACATCAATCTCCGTCCCGTCGGTAAGGGTTGCGCGGTAGTTGCCCACAAAGCCTGAAATCTCCCTTACCTCGGTCCCTAGATGGATTATAGCCCCAGCCCTCTTTAGCTCCTCTATCTTCTCAGCCAAGAATTTCTTGGCATCAACTCCTGTTGGCGCTATCTCTCCTAGGAATCTGAGCATTCCGCCCAGCTCATTCTCCTTCTCAACCAAGTGGGTCTCAAAGCCCAGCCGCGCTAGAGCTGTTGCCGCCGTTATTCCAGCAACCCCGCCGCCTATCACGAGAGCGCGCTGAACTACTGGGGTGTGAAGCTTCTTCACGGGTGTTAGGCGTATCGCCTTCTGGACAGCCATAGCGGTGAGGTCTATAGCCTTGGCAGTAGCCTCGGATGGCTGCTCCTTATGAACCCACGAGTTGAGGTTTCTTATGTTAGCCATCTCCAGCAAGTATGGGTTTAGCCCAGCCCTAGCGCATGCTCTCATGAAGACAGGGCCATGCGTCTTAGGTGAGCATGAGGCTACGACAACCCTGTTGAGGCGCTTCTCCCTTATCATCTCCTCAATATGCCGCGTCCCCGCGCCTGAGCATGAGAAGCGCTGGTCCTCGGCATGGACAACGTAGGGCATCTCACGCGCCTTCGCCACGACCTCCTTGACATCAACAACGCCAGCTATGTTTGAGCCGCAGTGGCATACGAAGACGCCCACCCTAGGCTCCCCAGAGGCGTCTATCTTCTCCTCTACCTCCTCAATCGGTGGGTTGAGCGCTGTTAGGTGCGTAAGCGCATAGGCAGCGGCCGCAGAGGCCTCGGTAACGCTGTCTGGGATATCCTTAGGCCCAGAAGCGCCGCCACAGGCGTATATTCCAGGCCTGGTGGTTGCGATGAAGTCGCCGCCTATCTCCCTGACCTTGATGAAGCCGTCCTCAGCCAGCTCTATCCCAAGCGTGGATGCAAGCTTTTTCAACGGCTCTGGGGGTATGAGAGCGGTAGCCAAGACAACCATGTCAAAGACCTCGCGCCTAAGCTCCCCGCTCACGGTGTCGTCGTAAACCACCTCAATACCAGAGCCATTAGGCATAATCCTGCCAGGCCTGCTGCGGACAAAACGCACACCACTACGCCTAGCACGCTCATACATCTCGTCAAACCCCTTGCCATAAGCCCTGATATCCATGTAGAAGATGGTAACGTCCTTGATTCCGTGGTCAACTAGCTGGAGCGCCTGCTTAATGCTATACATACAGCACACGCGGCTACAGAAGTTGTAGAACCTCCTGTCGCGCGAGCCTACGCAGAGTATGAAGGCTATCCTATGCGGGTGGCTGTGGTCGCTGGGTTTTATGACCTCCCCGCGCGAGGGGCCGCTGGACTGGAGGAGGCGCTCCAGCTCCATAGCGGTCAGGATATCTGGATGTCTTCCGTAGCTGTATTCTGGTATGAGCGAAGCGTCAAACAGCTCTATCCCAGTCGCGACGATTATAGCTCCAACGTTAAGCTCATGCACCTGCGGCTTCATGTTAAAATCTATACACTTAGGCCCACAGGCTTCTACGCACCTGTTGCATGGTAGGAAGTTGGGCGGCTCGTTTAGGCAGTTATTTATGTCAACCACGTATGTCCCTGGCTCTGCCTGGTCAAATGGTAGGTAGATTGCCTTGCGCGCTCCCATGCCGACGTCAAACTCGTTCTTGAGAATGATTGGGCAGGCTGGGACGCAGTCGCCGCAGCGCGTGCATTCATCGGTAACGAAGCGGGGCTTCTGCAGCACCTTAACCCTGAAGTTTCCCGCCTCTCCAGAGACCTCTACGACCTCCCCCAGCGTTATGACTGTGATATTCTTGTTCTGCATCACCTCGCTCAGCTTGGGTGCTTCTATGCAGATTGAGCAGTCCATCGTTGGGAAGTTCTTATCCAGCGCCGCCATTTTGCCGCCTATTACTGGGCTGCTCTCAACGAGGTAGACGTGTGCTCCTGCTTTCGCCAGGTCTAGCGCTGCTTGGACGCCTGCTATTCCCCCACCTATAACCAGTACCGCGTCGCTCATATTGCCTCACCCTCTCCTATCAGCTCTTCCGAGACCTCGCCTCCCCTTAGGAGGCGGGAGGCCACCTCAAACCCTGCGTCAAACGCCCTGCGGTTTAGCTCGGCCGCTTTTGGGAACCTGTCAGCCAAAGCACGCTTTACCGCATCTGGGGAGACGACGCCCAAGAACCCAACCAGAGCACCCAACATGACGACATTGAGGAGAATCCTCTTCCCAAGCCTATCCGCTATGAGCAGGGCAGGCACTTCAAAGACCCTCAAACCACCAGCCCCAGCGGCGTTGACCATAGTCTTCTCGGTGATTATGAAGCCCTGGGGCTTGACTAGCTTGAGATTTGTGTCAAGCCCTTCCTGATACATTGTGAGGAGGGCGTCCAGCTTCGTTACGAGTGGATAATCTATGGGCTCGTCGGCTATGACGACGTCAGCCCTAGACCAGCCTCCCGTGATGTATGGGCTATACCCCTCTGTTACTACCGCTTCCTTACCATCGTAGATTACGGCTGCTCTCCCTAGGATGTGGCCTGCGGTTATCGCTCCCTGGCCGCCTAGGCCTGTGATTCTAACCTCCCACCTCACTTATGCTCACCTCCCATGGCTCTGCCGCGCATCTCCTCCAGCAACTCCTGGTAGGATGGCCTCCTACGGTCTACGAAGTTACCCACCACTAGCTTCTCTCCAGGCTTGAGCCCTATCCCGATTTTGCTCAGGTCAGCGCTGTGGTCTACTACGCAGTGTTTGCGGAAGTATTCCATCATGTCAAGCGCTTCTGGGAAGCCGTTGAACTCCCCGAAAGTCGGGGGGCATGGTGAGACTACCTCAAGGAAGGCGAAGCCCTCAACCTCCATCATCCTCTCAACAGCCTTGGCGAGCTGCCTAACGTGAAGCGTCGTCCACCTAGCTACAAAAGAAGCCCCAGCCGCAGCAACTAGGTAGGGGACGTTGAAGGGCGTCTCAATATTCCCATAGGGGGTTGTGTATGTCTTGGCTTCCAGCGGCGTAGTAGCGCCATGCTGGCCGCCTGTCATCCCATAATTGAAGTTGTTGACCATTATGACGTTGATATCCACGTTCCGCCTAGCGGCGTGTATGAGGTGGTTTCCGCCTATCGTGGTTATGTCCCCATCCCCAGATATGACGGTTATCTCCAGCTCTGGCCTGAAGAGCGCCATTCCTGTTGCGAAGGCTATAGCCCTGCCATGCGTCGTGTGGAACGAGTCCAAGTTCATGTAGCCAGAAACCCTGCCTGTACATCCTATGCCAGAGATGCAGACATGCTTCTCAACAGGTATGCTGGACCTCTCAACGGCATGCGCATACGCTCCCAGCACTATTCCTATCCCGCAGCCTGGGCACCAGATATGCGGGAGCCGCTCAGCCCTAAGCAGAGTATCGCGGACATGGCTTTGTGCGATAATCTCACGGCCAGCCAAAACCTGGAGCTCGCTCAAGCAGCTATCACCTCCAACGCATCAACTATAACATGAGGCTCTATCAGAGAGCCTGGAGCCCAGTTAACGCCCACGACGGGGCATTTGGCATGCTCCTTCACGGGATGGATGAGCTGCCCGTAGTTTATCTCTGGGACAACTATCGCATTTACCTTCTGGCTGATTTTCTCTATGAGCTCGTCTGGGAAGGGCCATATTGTTAGGAGCTTTACCAGCCCTACCCTGATTCCCCTGCTTCGGGCTGTTTTCACGGCTTTGAGGGCTGAGCGCGCAGTTGAGCCATAAGCTATTACGGCAATCTCCGCGTCGTCCATCATTTGTTCTTCCCATCTCCATATCTCGTGGGCGTGGTTGCGTATCTTCCCAAGGAGGTGGCTTAGCATGCGTTCTGAGACTGCGTGGTCTGTTGTTGGGTATCCGCGCTCATCGTGGGTTAAGCTATCCACGTTCACCCTACAGCCCGTCCCGACTATGGGCATGGGGTTGAAGTCCTGCGAGTAGTCAAACGGCGGCCTGCTGCCCAGCATGTCTGGGCTTAGCCTCTCCCGCTCAACGACCTCAATCTCCTCATACTGAGGAACGCGCAGCCTCTCCCACATCATACCCACAACCTGGTCGGCTAGAACGAAGACAGGTGTCCTGAAACGCTCCGCCGTGTTGAACGCCTTTATGGTGAGGTCAAAGAATTCCTGGACGCTGCTGGGGCAGTATGCTATCGTCTCCAAATCTCCATGCGAGCCCCACCTGGCTTGCATAACATCTCCCTGCCCCACGAGGGTTGGGATGCCCGTGCTGGGGCCTGCTCGCTGCACATTGACCACCACTACTGGCGCCTCCATGATGAACGCTAGGCCTATGTTCTCCATCATGAGGCTGAAGCCTGGGCCTGAGGTCGCGGTCATCGCCTTGGCTCCCGCGTATGATGCCCCTATTATCGCCGCCATGCTTCCCAGCTCGTCCTCCATCTCCACCGCAACCCCTCCAACCTGCGGGAAGCGCAGCGAAGCGCGTTCAAAGATTTCCGACGAGGGCGTTATCGGGTAGCCTGCGAAGAACCTACAGCCAGCTATCAGAGCAGCCTCAACGCAGGCCATGTTCCCCATCATGAAATAAGTCCCAGGCTTGAGCAGCTTCTCGCTCATGGCCGCACCTCCACCGTGAATATGGCGAATTCGGGGCATATCCAGCTGCACATGCCGCAGTTTACGCAGTCGTTCTCCTTCCCTGGCCTAACGCGGGGGTGGCGGTAGCCGTTGGCGTTATACTCGTCTGAGCGCTCCAACACCTGCTGGGGGCAGTAGGTCCAGCAGTAGCCGCACTCCTTACAGCGTTCGGGAATTATGTAAATACGCCCAACAGGTTTGGTGAAACTGCTTAGGTTGATTGGCTCGCGGATTATTGTGGTGCTTTTTACTTGTCGGGTAGAAAGCGACAGCTCTAGCTGTTGCATGATTTGTTCAATAGCGTAAAAAAGGTTCTGCTGGTTATGAGTTTTGGGTGGGAAATAGTTGAACTCTTCAAATATTAGAAAAATACTAATACTGACATTAACGTAAATTATGTTGTGAAACATTCGCTACTTAACGAGCTTGTTTATTTACTATCATCATTCCCACCAAACGAGTGGAGGGAGGATGTTTATGTCAAGACACCGCCTCTCACGATGCTGAATATTGAGGGGAAGCTCACGCTTTTTCCAAGGGATTTTAGGGTTGAGGTTTTGCTTGACGCTCTCACGCCTAGGCTTGGGTTGAGAAAGTA
>WAQC01000106.1 GCA_015520425.1 Candidatus Pelearchaeum sp.
CTGTGAATGCGGCGGCCTCGCGTAGGGTTT
This sequence comes from Candidatus Pelearchaeum sp., assembly GCA_015520425.1. Lineage (GTDB taxonomy): Archaea > Thermoproteota > Nitrososphaeria_A > Caldarchaeales > Caldarchaeaceae > Pelearchaeum. The sequence continues at coordinate 31 of WAQC01000106.1, forward strand.
CAAGGGCATACTCATACGCTTTTCGTGGTAGCGCCTCGTCATAAAGTGCCTCAGCTATTCCATGGAAGAGAAACCCACTACCAAGGACGAAGGTATCCTCAAGTATCCCCACATCCCTAAACTCGCGCGCCTCGTCAGGCTCTTCGTCAGCCTCGCGTCCCTTCAGCAGGAGCGTGTTCCCATACTTACTAGCCAGCCGCGCAATAGGTGAGTCAAGGTCAGAGGTAACCAAGTCAATACGATAATCGCGGTGGTTTCCTGTCTTTGCTATATAGACCGCTAGGTTCTGCGCGTCAAGTAGCGGGCTCATAGACCTTCCTGAGCCTGAGTTGATTAACAGGCAGACCTGGCCGAAGCGCTGCTTCAGTATAGGAGCAGCCTCGCCGACCTCCCTGCCAGGAAAACCAATATCACCCCGGTCCACCACCAGCTTGCCGCGCTGCATCTTGGCCAGCTCGCTACAGGCGATGCTCAGCGCGCCCTTAGACCTGCCCTCGCCAGAGGGGATTAGAACACCAGCCGACTGTATATCGTGGTAAAGCCGCTCCAGCTGCTCAAGGTCTATGGAGCTCAGGTTGCTGTATATCCTATTGACATAGCCGAGGCTGGAAATCACCTGCTCCATGCCCAACAACCAGCGTTGAAAACTTCCTAAACGCAGGCTATAAGGCTGATAATGGCCGTCAAATATATAGTAAGACATGGAGAAGATACTACTGGTGGCGGCGGGAAGGGCCGGGGTGCTAGCCCTACCCTGTCACCTGAAACGGGCTACATGCAGGGGCCAGATAACCTGTGGGGCGCTTAGGCAGCCGCGTTGGCTGCCAGCCTTTAGGCCATGAAGACGCGCCGAGGTGGGGCGCCGTAGGCGGGCAAGACATCCGTAGGGATGTCCCAACCGCCGAACACGCCGAACCGTGTTAGGCCCGGGAGGGAGCGGCACTAAGGCGTGGCGGCGCAGCCTCCTCACAAGCGCGTCCAAGCCACGGGGCTGGATAAGCCAGCGCGGTTTTGCCTCTGCCACCCACGGGGGCCGCCGCCACCTTAATACAATAAAAATAATAAAAAAGAAGGGTGTGTTTATGCGGTTTTCCTCTTCCAGGTCATCACGTATCCGAGTCCTCCTAGTAGTAGGCCTATCATGAGAAGCGCTAAGAACACTGTTATCGGGGGTATTAGTGGGGCGAGTAGCTCATGTGCTTGTGCGGCTGTCCAGCCTTTGCCGCCTACCTCCACTGGGAGCATGTTGCCCCCAGCAACGTAACCGCCGTATATCATGAGCCAGGTGGCGCCCAGCACGCCCACGTTCATGAAGATTAGGTGTATCCACGCAAGGGCTGACGCCACGCCCCTATACGGCTTGCCCAGCGTTACCTCAATATGGTGATAGAAGAGGGCTGTAACAGCCACTCCGACTACGCCAACTATGATATAGCTCAGATAGCCTACCGTAAACCACTGGCCAGCCCCGCCGCTAGCTATGACTCGCGAGAACGCTGGCTTCAGCCAGCCGAAGGTCTGGCCGCCGACGAAATAAGAAGTGAGTAGTGTGGCGAGAAGACCTTGTGTTATTGCTGCGACTATGAAGCGCGAAGACCATTTACTTTCCAGTTTTACTTGGGTTGTATTCATCATAATCTATCGTATTGTCTTTATGTTAAAGCTTCCGTATTTATAGTAAATACTTCCTTTACGAAAACAGTAATTGTTCGGCTCGTTTATTGCCATGTGGCCCATGCGAGGAAGCCTACAGCTAGGAGTCCCGCTAGACTTATGAGCATGGCGGGTGTCCCGACCTCTGGGCCGAAGCGTGTTGCTAGCTGTGTGAAGCTGGCTAAGGCTATTAGGCTCTGGGCTAGTATGAGGAATGCGAAGAGCACATGGCCCAGCGTGATGCGCGAAACGCCAAAGCGGAGGGTTCTAACATATAGGTAGAGGATTAGCGATGCGAGTATGGCTGATATACCTGCCATCGTTATTGCGCTCATCCAGATTACTCCGACCACCGCTCCACACCACCACGCCTATTCTTACTGCTTCCAATCTTAGCGCAAACCTCATCAAAAATATCCTTATTGTCCTCAAGTATCTGGGAGGGGAAATAAACCACGTTATACTTTAGTCCCTCGGCCGTTATAAGCCCATGAGCGGCTAGAATCTCTATGTGGTGTTTTATCGTTTTGTAGTCCATGCCCAACCGCTCCGCCAACTGGTTGATATTGGCGGGTTCTCTCATCAGTTCCCTTACCAGCCTAGCCCTAGTAGAGCCTCCGCGGGAAGCTATAAAGAGATACCAGAAGAGATTGCGGAGCGTCCTCTCAGCCAACTTCGCAACATCATCAGGATGATTCCAGCGTATTTGACTCTTTCACCAAAAGAAAGGAAGTGATTTATCGTACCTCACCAGTTGCCGCTACATTCCTGAAATCTTAAACTTCGCCAGAACAACCTTGTCGTCCAGCTTAACAGGCCCGTCTGGTCCTGGAAACTCGTAAACGCCGTCGCCGTTGTCGTAGTGTAGCATCGCTATAAGCTCCTCCTGCCCCTCATAACCCTCAACACGTATCAGCACGCGTATATTCTGCCCCACCAGCAGGCCAGAGTTCCCAATCACAGGCCCAGGCTTACCCTCCTCTGTAACTAGGTGTATGGCTACGAACCCTGGCTTATCTAGGAATAGGCCGTCTATAACTACCAAGCCGTTCTTAATCTCCTGGTCGCTCACAGCTATGCTGGGCATCTCGTTGGTTATTTTGAAGAGCGTTTGAACTATTGCGTTGTTCTTAACAACGGGCTTGTCGGGGCCTGGGAACGAATATACCCCATCACCATCGTCGTAGTGTAGCATGGCGTAGAGCTCTCCCCGCCCCTGATAGTTCTGGAGACTTATCCTAACATCCTGATGGACTCCCTCTTGTAGTAGCTCTGAACGACCAACAACCATGCCTGGCTTCCCCTCAAGCGTTACGATGTGTATGACCACGTAGCCTGGCTTGTCCAGATACACCGTCTTTACGGTTATCGTATCGCTCTCTACTGCCTGATTCGGAACTACCACACTGGGTATCGTCTCCATCATCATAGGCTCCTCCATCATTGTTACCGTTGTAGTCATCATAGCCTCAACAGTCTTTGTAACTTCACGCGTAACTGTCTCCGTTACTGGCTGGAGTGCTGTGGAACCTACGCCGTATCCTGCTAGAACGCCAACAACAAGCGCAACGATTATCGCCGCTACGGCCATGGAGCTTGATAAACCACTAATAGACCGCATAATGCCATGACGATATTGAGGTAATTTAGCAGATTCTCCAAATAGACCCCTAATAATTCCCAAATTACCACCCAAAGTATTCTAATTCCAGTGTATCAAGCTTATGAGGAGCTAATCTTGACTGGCCCAGCTTTCGGAAAGCTCTTACTTGAAGGAGCGTATGTAAAACTTAAGCGTAAAAATCGTGCTGAAACTCTATCTGGTGCGGATGTGTATATTCATGTTAAGGGCTATGCGCTTGCTCGCGTTACGCATCTTGACATAGAGCATGAGTCTCTCAACGGCCTTATCGCTGGTAAGGGTGGCTTCTTCACGGTTAAGGGAGTGGATGGCGGCGGTGTCTTGATAATCCTTGATAAGCACCTTAGAGTTGAGGTAAGACATCCATTACTCATAAAAGTCATTACGCCTGGCATGACTACGCGGACATGGGTAGGCCAGAAACAGGATGGGATATACGTGGGGTTTAGAAGGGAGCAAGTGAGGGCGCTGGAAGAGTTAGCGCGCCAGGTATATGGAATAGAGCCAGCATGATAGTAGGACGCGGAGAAAGGGTTTATAGAGTCTGAGATGTATGTTTGGCTGTCTGCCTTGTCGCTGTATGGCGATGAGCAGGTTCATCTAGTTCTTGACTGCTGGAAGCGTGTCTTCTCCCTAAGAACACTAGGAGGAGGTGTAAGGCGCTATTTCTTAATCTTCACAGAGGGGCGTCTAATAGAACTGGAGACAAGCCACGTAGCAAACGTCCTCCCCTCGGAGGCGTCTCTAGCCAGCTATATGGGAAGCACCTACAACGACCCCCTATCCTATCTCTTCTGGGGAGCGGTTGAGACAATAATCCAAGAAGCGCTGAACATCCGCGAGAAGGAAGAGCAACACGACGCATTAATAGCTTCCCTCAGCCGACAGAAGCTATCACACATCCTAACGTTCATCAAGACCACGTTAAAGAAAAGACTCAAAATCCATAAGATTGAAGAGAAGACAATAGCATACTACCATGAGATTGAAGCTACTAAAGTAGAGGTCTCTGGCTCCACCGTTAAGTTGGAGATGCGGATAAGAGGTAAAAACATAAAATACTACGCGCCTTTCGGCTCACAGGAAAGAGCCACTGAAGCAGCCCAAAAACTCAAGACAATACTCAACATAAGCTAAATGACCATTGAGGAGACCTCCATAAGGTTAAATCCCACTTAGCAACACTCACCAGCTAGGTGGGTAAAACAGGCGAGCTGGGGTTCCCTAGCCCGGTATGGGGGTGGCCTGCTAAGCCACTGGCCCAAAAGGCCGCGCGGGTTCAAATCCCGCCCCCAGCGTCATAGCATTCACATGTTGGTAAGTAGGGTATATGCGGCTCTATACAGCCCGCTTACCTCCCTATAGTTCTCGCGGATAATCTTCTGTTGCTGCTTTATGTATGGTGTTTTCTTTACCAGCTTTTGGATTGTCCTCATGTATTGTTGGTATGCCTGTTTGGTGTATGGGTTCTCTTTTATTATCTGAGTTAGGAGTGTTGGTGATTCGTTGAGTAGTGTTGATGCTGCTAGGAGTAGTAGTTTTTGGGATGTGGTTGGTGGGATGTTTCTGTATGGTTGCCAGCATTTGAGGAGAGCGAGTAGTGAGATGCGGGTTAGGGCCATTAGGTAAGCCATCGCGCGGTCGTGCTCTCTTAGGCTCATAACAACTACACGCGCCCACGGGAAGAGAGAACGTAAAACCCGTTTCTCGCGCATAGCATCTTTAAGCGGCGTTAATACGATGGTCTTTTCCACCTTCTCCCCCGCGCCTGGACCAAAGAGTGGATGAAGAAGTAAGACTGTATTCTCCCTCTTCTTCAGTTGAGGTATGACGTGCGCAAGTGGGGCTTTAACCGAAGATAGCTCAACAACGATTGTTGAGCTGCTTATTGATTTTAGGACTCGTTCTATTGTGCTTGGTGTTTCACTTATTGGAACTGCGATGATTACCGCCTCAGCATTCTTTAGGGCGCTTTCCATTTTTCTGACCGATGCGCATTTTATACGTCGTGCAGCTCTTATGGCGTTTTTCCTCTCCTTATCAAACAGCACTATTTTATGGCCTTGCCTCTTTAGGTTTTGTGCGAACCAGCAGCCCATAGCTCCTGCTCCAACAACAGCTATCCTCAACCACCGCAGCACCTCTCTAGCATACTTTCCTCCCCGCACTTAACTTATCTAAGTTATTCGGAGACCTTATCTCCACCCGATTAACGCCTTCTAAACATGCGCGGGAGTGTTCTATACTTGCTGTTGGGTGTTGGTTCATTCGTTCAAGCTGGCTCAGGATGGTGGGATGTTTTTTCTCATAGGATTGAGTTTGTGGATTCTGACCCCTGGTGGAACCCAGCTCATACGGGACTTTACGCAGGGACGCTCCTGATACTCCTGGCTGTGCTACGCGCATCAAAGACTGGCGTAGGCCATGCGTGGATGCGTGTAATTAAGGCGGCAGCCTTGGCGCAGCTCGTAGCAGGCGGCCTAAATGAGATAGTCCATAGAGTTCCCAGCTTGGAGGTGTACCTGGATTTTGCGGTTCATTCACTATTCACCCTAGGAATGCTCATAGTTGCGCTCACACTCTTTACTGGATTATCCATACACTCCACACTTACAGGCAAGCTGCATGGTGCTGTGATTGCTGCGCTCATACTCTCTGGAGGCTCCCTCTGGCTGGTTTCCTCTGGCTCTGTTATGTATCTATTCAGCAGCAATCCAGCGTTTGTTCTTGCCCTCCTCGCTTTCATCTCCTCCACGATAACGATAACGGCTGTTAGCGCTGTCGGTGTTAGGGGAATCTCATTCCTGGTTTGGTTCGCTTATGAAGCCGCTGTCTATGCGGTGGTTGTCGGCTACGCTGGAGAACAGCCGTATATTCCACTCGGCGTAGCTTCTGTAATAGCCGCTGAGGCAGCAATCCGCGCGGCAGCGCACAAACGTAGAGAGGTTCTGGGCATGTTTATGGGTGGTGCGCTACTTGGAGCGGCGCTGCGCCTAACATACTATCCACTAACCGAGTATTACTATAGACTCTACGGCGGCGGTTTGGATTTCTTCGCGGCAGGATTGTTGGGCGGCTTGGCTGGCAGTCTATTCATAATGGCTGGTGGGAAGATTCTTATGGAACGGGGAGTTTTACCATATCCGCAGGAAAGCAGGAGAAGAGCTATGTGAGCCCTCTCTCTTCCAGATACTCTTTCACGCGCCTTATCCCCTCCGCTATATCCTCCTCAGAAGCGCCTAGAGATATTCTAACGTATTGTGAATAGTCTCCAAATGCTGTTCCAGGCGCTAGGCCGACGTTCTTGCTCTCAAGTAGGCTCATGGCGAACTCTGTTGTGTCCAGTCCTTCTATGTTGAATCGTGGGAATACGTACATGCCGCCTTCTGGCTTGTGGTATGATGCTGGCAGCTTCTCCAGCTCCCTTACTGCTGTCTCCATCCTGCGGCGCATTATCTCTGCGTAGCGCCTAGCCTCGTCAGTTAGTTCCAACGCTTTCATACCAGCTAGCTGGACAAACTCTGGAACACAGGTTATTATGAGCGACATGACCTGAGCCATCCTTGCGACTACCTCGCCATCAGAGACCGCGAAGCCCATCCTATAGCCAGTCATACCCCAGCTCTTGGAGAACGAGGATATGAGCACGTACTTCACGTCCCTCTCCTGCTGTAGTATTGAGACATGCTCACCGTTGAAGCTATAGTCCGCATATACCTCGTCGCTTATGACGTATATTCCATGCTCGCGCGCTACGTCAACGAGCTTTTGGAATGCTTCGCGGCTTATCACCCTGCCTGTGGGGTTATTGGGGTAGTTTAGCACTATTGCGCGGGTTGCTGGGGTTATCTTCTCCTCCACCTCCTCTGGCCTAGGCGTCCACGCGTCTTCCAGCCTAGTCTTAACACGCACGGGGCGTGCGCCTATGAACTCTGCGCACTGGGAGTACATGGGCCATGAGGGGTCTATGATTATTATTTCATCGCCCAGCGATGCTACGCTCTTCATCGCCAAGTATACCGCGAACCTGCCGCCTGGTGAGACGACTATGTTCTCAGGGTTTACCTCTGCTCCGAAACGTGTTTCCAGGTATTCGGATATTTTCTTCCTTAGCTGTGGAAGTCCCTTGGCGTCGCTGTATCGTGCGTAGCCTTCGCGTATTGCTTGTATTGCTGCTTCAGCCACTTGTTGGGGAGCACCCAAATCTGGCTCGCCCACCTCTAGGCGGATGACTCTCTTGCCCTGCCTCTCCAGCTCTTTAGCACGGCGGAAAATATCAAAATGGGTTATCTGCCTCCCTTTCCTATGCTCCTGAACCTTGACAGACTCGTTAAACATTAGCGTGGCTATCTTATTTACTAGGGTCTCGGATAGATTGTTTGCCCGCGCCTTCTCAATCATGGCTTGCCTAAGCTCTCGTTCTGCGCTGCTCTGGACAATCTCTATGCCGAGTTGCTTCTTTAGCTCTCCCACGCGCCTAGCGAGGTCTGCCCTACGGGCTAAGAGCCTCACGACCTCAACCGACACGGACTTAAGCTCTTCGCGGAGCTTCTCCAGCTCTTCGCCGCTCATCTCCAGCAAGGCTAAGCTGCCTCCTCATAAGCGTTATCAGCTAGTAAAAGATAGTCAAACATACACAACTTGACGGCTCCCTCTAAAGCTACGGGCTTTAGGTATTATGACGTTAGTGCCTAAGGTTTTTAAGTAGCGTAGGGCGTAGGTTGTGGATTAGACAGGTCACGAGGGTGTTCAGGCGATGCCGCAGATGGTCAGGATTAAGCTGACAAGCACAAACTTGGAGAAGCTGGAGCAGGTATGCGCGGAGATTAAAGACATAGCTGAGAAGACTGGAACACGCCTTTCGGGGCCAGTCCCACTACCAGTGAAGAGGCTCGTCCTGCCCGTGAGAAAATCACCATGCGGCGAGGGAACCAAAACCTGGAGAAAACACGAGATGCGGATACATAGACGGCTCATAGACCTGGGAATATCAGACCAGCGCGTAATGCGCCAGATAATGCGCATCCAGATACCTGATGATGTCAGCGTAGAGATGACCGTGAGGTAAAACGAGTTATTTTAAGGAAAGGAAGAAAAAGAATATTGAGTATTGGGGAGTTAAGAGATTATCCTTGTTCTGTTATCTCTTTGACGACACCTGCCGCTACTGTCATGCCGCTGTCGCGTATGGCAAACCTGCCTAGCTCAGGTGATTTGCTGAAAGGCTCAAGGGCTATCGGGTTAAGTGGCCGCAGCTTAACCAACGCGACGTCCCCAGTCTTGATGAACGAGGGGTTCTTCTCAACCACCTGCCCAGTCCGCGGGTCCATCTTCTGCAATATCTCCACGAACTTTACCGCTGTCTGGGCTGTGTGTATGTGCATGACTGGCGTGTAGCCCACCGCTATTGCTGTTGGATGGTATATCACGACTATCTGGGCTAGTATCTCCTTAGCTACTGGGCATGGGTTATCAGGGTGGCATACGACCATCCCCCTGGCTAGCTGGCCCTTCTCAACACCCTTCAGGGCGAATCCTATGTTATCGCCTGGCACAGCCTGGGGCAGAGGCGAGTGGTGCATCTCTATGCTCTTCACCTCAGCCTTCACGCCAGCGGGCTGTATGAGAACTACATCACCAGCCTTGAGGACGCCTGTCTCAACCCTGCCAACAGGCACGGTACCGACGCCCTTGATTGAGTAGACCGCCTGGATAGGTATCCTCAGCGGCTTATCAATCGGCTTAGGCGGCTCCTGCAACTGGTCAAGAGCCTCCTGAACAGTAGGCCCATTGTACCAGGGCATGTTCTGGCTCTTCTCCACCAAGTTGTCGCCGAGCCAGCCTGAGACAGGTATGAAGGGTATCTTACTCACATCGTAGCCGATGGTCTTAAGCAGGTCGCTTATGCCCTGCCTGACCTCATCATAACGCTCCTTAGACCAATTCACAGTCTGGTCATCCATCTTGTTAATCAGCACCACCAGCTGCTTGATTCCCAGCAGGAACGCTAGATACGCGTGCTCGCGCGTCTGGCCGCCTGGAGCTATGCCGACCTCAAACTCGCCCTTCTTGGCCGAGACAACTAGAATAGCAGCGTCAGCCTGACTAGCGCCAGTAATCATGTTCTTCACAAAGTCGCGGTGACCTGGTGCGTCAATAAGCGTGAAGAAGAACTTCTTAGTCTCAAACTTCTGGAAAGCCAAGTCTATGGTAAGACCGCGCTCACGCTCCTCCTTAATCCTGTCCAGAACCCAGGCGTACTTGAAGGTCTCCTTCCCCAGCCTCTTGGCCTCCTCCTCAAACTGAGCCAGCGTACGCTCGTCAATGGCACCCAGCTTATACAGGAAGTGCCCCATCGTCGTGCTCTTCCCGTGATCTACATGGCCTATTACTACTAGGTTAAGGTGAGGCTTCCCCGACATGTTAGGAGTCGTTTCTTGATTCTCAAATATAAGCTTAATTTTCTGATGGCTTTAATGCGGCTCAGATGGCTGTTTTGGCGGGATTTTGGGCTGCTTGGGTTGCTGATATATATTAGGGC
>WAQC01000107.1 GCA_015520425.1 Candidatus Pelearchaeum sp.
AAGCGGGGGTCGTCTGCATCGTAGATGTGTAGTATCGTGTCTGCGTCGCGTCGTTTAAGTGCTTCAGGCACAGCTAAGACTCTGGATTTAATCTCATCAACAGGGTTGCTCATATCAGCGTTTTGGGAAGACCGCTCTGCTCGTATATACCTTTTCACCTAAAGCAGGGGTTTCCTTTGAGTTATTTGGAAGGTTTATAAGAGCCGCTTAATGAAGTTTTGACGCTACACATAATCGTATAGGTGAAGGTATGTGTCAGCCCAACGTGCTGTGAGGCTTGACGGCCAGGCGCTAGTCACGGGCAAGGCGCAGTTCGGGACTGATGTTAGCATCCCAGGCATGCTTCATGGCAAGCTCGTGAGGAGCAGCTATGCTCATGCCAAGATTAGGAGTATTGACGTTAGTAAGGCCGCTTCCCTGCCTGGTGTTAAGGCTGTAATCACCGCCGCAGACGTGCCTGACAAGAGGTTTTGGCCGCCCATACTTGACCAGTCGCTCTTTGCGCGTGATAAGGTGCGCTACGTGGGCGAGCCTATCGCGGCGGTAGCTGCCGAGGATGAGGCGACGGCAGAGGAGGCGGCCGCGCTCGTTGAGGTGGAGTATGAGCCGCTCCCCGTAATCACGACGATAGACGAGGCTCTCAAATCGGACATCCTAATACACGAGGAGAAATCACCATACGCCCCAGACGAGAGCCTAGGGATGCGCAACGTATGCAGCTACAGCATGCTCAAGCGCGGCGACGTGGAGGCGGGGATGCGCGAAGCAGACCTAGTGGTGGAAGACGAGTTTGAAGGCGGGATGGTCAGCCAGCTCTACCTAGAGCCACACGCGGCAGTAGCAAAGGTGGAGCCAGGCCCCTTCATAACAGTCTGGACAAGCACCCAATCACCATACAACATAAGGTCTGACATAGCGCAGCTTCTTGACCTGCCCGCGAGCAGGATTAGGGTTATAGGAACCAAGACTGGCGGCGGGTTTGGAGCTAAGCTCCGCGCGATAATAGAGCCCTATTGTATTATCTTGGCTATGAAGACGGGGCGGCCTGTCAAGATGGTGTATAGTAGGATGGAGGAGATGCTCGGAGGAACACCCCAGACACCGCTGCGGATACAGCTCAAGACAGGCGTAAAGAAGGACGGCACCCTACTAGCGAGGTACATCAAAGTCCTGATGGACGTCGGGGCATACGCTGGGGACGGCCCCGTTGATGTGAATATAGCGCTGCTAATAGCGGCGGGCACGTATAAGGTGGAGCACGTCTATGCTGAGGGCTATGCTGTTTATACCAACAAGCAGCGGTGCGGCGCTTTTAGGAGCGTGAGCGCGCCACAGGCGACGTTCGCGCTTGAGTCTCACATGGAGCACATCGCGGAGGAGCTGGGTATGGACCCGCTGGAGCTCAGGATGAGGAACATATGGGATGATGGCTACACAGCACCCTGGGGGCAGAGGCTTGAGAACGTAGGCCTACGCGAGACGCTGCGCCGCGTAGCTGAGACAATAGGCTGGGGCGCTAAGCTGGGAAAGAACCAGGGGATTGGGATAGCGTGTGGGATAACGCTCACCGCGGCCATGCATCCCAGCTCGGCTACGGTTAAGATAAACGAGGACGGCTCGGTTACGGTTATTGTGGGAGCAGCCGACTCTGGGACAGGCGCCATGTATGCTGGCCTCCCCCTGATAGTCTCCAGAGAGCTGGGCGTTCCCCTGGAGAAGATTACTCTAGTTCCCAGCGATACCGAGGCCTCGCCCTACAATGACGGGGCCCAGGGAAGCAGCACAACATACTGCGCGGGTAATGCTGTGATGGCCGCAGCACGCCAGGCGAGGCAGAAGCTTCTAGAGGCGGCGGCCAAGCTATTGGAGGCGCGGCCTGAAGACCTAGAGATAAGAGACAACGCGGTATATGTCAAGGGTTCTGTAGATAAGGCGCTCACCATAGCGGAGGTTGTGGAGAAGACGCACTACGCTGGTGAGGAGATAGAGGGCCGCGGCTCATACGTAACGAGCTTCCCGCCCTATGATAGTAGCTCTATAAGCGGCTTCTTCTACGTCCCATCGCTCATAGACCCCACCTACACAGCCCACGCAGCGTTGGTTGAGGTTGACGAGGATACTGGCTCTGTGAGGATTCTGCGCTATGTGGCTGGCCAGAACTCTGGGAAGGTGCTTAATGTTGATGGCCTGGCTGGGCAGATAACTGGGGGCGTGGCTCAGGGGATAGGCTTCGCGCTGTATGAGGAGATGAAGGTGAATGAAGAGGGGGTTATGCTCAACCCAACCCTAATGGACTACCTAATCCCCTCCGCAGTGGAGGTGCCGAAGATAGACATAGTACTGGTGGAGGACTTCACGGGCTCTGGGCCCTATGGCGCCAAGGGGGCTGGCGAGGCCCCTATAGTCCCACCACCAGCGGCCATAGCCAACGCAATATACCACGCAACGGGCTTTAGGGCTAGGCGCATACCGATAACCTCAGAAGACGTATTCAACGGCTTACGTGGGAGATAGCCTCAAATACCCAGGGCCCAGGTATTACCTAATTTATTTACATGTTTTGGCTGGGATAGCCATATAGCATGGGACATCATCATAAGCATTAGCGGTAGTTAGAGGGTAGTGCTCTTGTCGCTTGACGGCGTAGCGGTTGCCGCCGAGGGGTTGAGGAAGATTTACAGCGGCGGCGTGGTGGCGCTTGATGGAGTATCACTGGAAGTAAGAGCTGGCCGTATCTTCTCCCTACTGGGCAGGAACGGCGCTGGGAAGACAACCTTCGTCAAAATAGCATCCACACAACTAATGCCCAGCGCTGGGAGGATAGAGGTCCTCGGATACGACGTGATAGCGGAGGCCGATAAGATTAGACGACGCATAGCGGTAGTCCCCCAAGAGGGGAGGCCAGCTCTGCTCAACACACCATACGAGCATGTCTATCACTACTTGATAGCGCGCGGTATGGGGCTGTGGGAAGCGCGGCGCAGAACCAAGCAAATCCTAGACGTGCTGGAGCTGGGCGAATACGCCAACACGCTATGCTCACAGCTCTCAGGCGGCCTACGCCAGAGAACACTAGTAGCAACAGCACTAGCGACGGATGCCGAGCTCCTCTTCCTAGACGAGCCAACTATAGGGCTGGACGCGGTTACCCGCATCAAGATATGGGACGTGATTAGAACCCTGACGCGCGAGGAGGGGCGGACAGTCATCTTAACCACCCACTATATGGAGGAGGCGGAAACGCTCTCGGATGCGGTAGCGATAATTGATAGGGGCAGGATAGTCGCATACGGCGGCGTTGACGAGGTGCGCAGCATGCTACACTCCTCAGCGCGGGTTGAGGTTATAGGGGGCTCGCTAACGCTTGAGGAGCTTAACCGCTACGGCAAGGTCGTTAGACTAGGCGATACGGTGCGCGTGTATGTTGATGACTCACACGCCCGCGAGGTAGTTGAGCTCGCACTGGAGCGCGGGGCAAGAGCGTCGGTAAGCAGAGTAACCCTAGAAGATGTCTTCGTATCCCTGGTCGGCGAGGGGCTGGAGAGTTGAGGACAGAGGAGATACGCCGCTCCATAATAGGCGTAGC
>WAQC01000108.1 GCA_015520425.1 Candidatus Pelearchaeum sp.
GGAATAAAGATGATAGACCTATACCAGGTTCATTGGCCTAACCCGATAGTGCCGATAGGCCAGACTATGCGTGCTATGGAGAGGCTGGTCAGGGAGGGGAAGATAGGATACATAGGCGTTAGCAATTTCTCGCTAAAACAGTTGATAAAGGCGCAAGAAGCGCTGAAGAGCGAGCAGGTGGTTTCAAACCAAGTTAAATACAATATTATTGAGCGTGATGTTGAGAAGGAGTTACTGCCTTATGCGGAGCGCGAGAAGATAACAATAATAGCATACAGCCCCCTGGCTCAGGGGCTTCTCACTGGGAAATACGACCCTAACAATATACCACGTGATGCGGTGAGAAAAATCAACATTTTATTTGACAAAAATAATATCATAAAGCTTCAAGCTCTAATTACGGCTCTCCGAGAAATAGCTGACAAATACGGGAGAACACCAGCACAAGTGGCGCTTAACTGGCTCATCAAAAAGCCCGAAGTAGTGGCCGTAGCTGGTGTGAAGACCCCCCAACAGGCACGAGATAATGCGGGAGCAGGAGAATTCAAACTAGAGGAAGAAGATATTAGGCGTATCACAAAAATAGCGGATGAGATACACATAAACAAAACATTAAGCAGGCTTAAAGTTCTTCTACGTGTGTTGAGATGATGCTCTCGTTGGTAAAGATTGTAGGATAATAATTATATAATCCAGCATAACCCTAGAAACGTATAATGGAAGAAATACCTAAGACTGTTCGCGAAATAATGTCTTCCCCAGTAATCACCGTAACCTCTGATACGACTGTACGCGATGCTTTACTCACTATGCATGAAAAGAATATCGGCGCGGTTGTCGTCGTTAGTGGAGATGAGCCCGTAGGAATAATCACGGAGCGCGACATACTACGTGGAATGGTCTTATACGAAAACCTCCCAGACCAGCCAGTTTCCCGCATAATGTCCAGGAAGCTCGTCACATGTCCTCCAGACACGCCCATACTAAGAGCATTCATCATGATGCATGAGAACAGGATTAGACGCCTGCCCGTAGTTGATGAGGGGAAACTGGTCGGCATAGTAACGGAGCGAGACCTTCTTTACTGGATACTAAAGCTAGTTGGCTACGAATCTGGAGAACAAAAAACCTGAGACTGGCCTGTTGAAAGAGAGAGGAGAGTCAAGATTTATTTTTACCGCTTTTCGGAGATAACCGTATGGCGCTGAAAATTCTCCAGGTCTCGGATATACATGGGAGCATGGTGGCGGTTGAGAAGATAGCGGCTAAGGCTGATGAGGGGTACGACGCTGTTTTTGTGGCGGGTGATATAACGAATTTCGGAACGATAGCACAGGCCGAGACGATACTATCAAAGATTGCCGAACACTGTCCGCGTGTCTTCTTTGTGGCGGGGAACTGCGACCCAGAAGCCCTGCTCAACTGGCAGCCCGCAACAGAGAAGATAACTAACCTTCATCTAAAATCGGTCATGCTCGGCGAGCTGGGAGTCGTAGGCCTAGGCGGGGGAGGGCCCAAATCTGTAGGTACCATAATTGAGTTTAACGAGGAGCAGTTCAGCTCTATGCTTAGTGAATTAAAGCCGCCAAGCAGGAGCTTTATACTCCTAAGCCACACACCACCATATGGCGCTGAAGCAGACCACGTGGGAGGAAAACACGTAGGAAGCACAGCAATACGCGAATACGTGGAGAAAACCACACCAATACTAGTATCATGCGGACACATACATGAGGCGCGTTCAATCTCCAAGCTGGGGAAAACAACAGTAATAAACGCTGGCCCAGCGAGGAATAACTACTGTGCATCAATAATAATAGAGGGCGAGGAGGTTAAGGCTGAACTACAGCAGCTCTGATTTCTCGCATCCTTGCTTTACAATTCTAGTTTTAATCCAAGACAGGGTTATATCCTACGGATGAAATGCTGATATGATAGAGGGGAGAGATTTTGTCTGATATTCAGTTTGAGATAATCTTGGACCATTATAGGAATCCGCGTAATTTTGGCGTTCTTGAGAACGCTACTGTGAAGGTTAAGGACTCCAACCCACTATGCGGTGATATGATTGAGGTTTATCTGAAGATTGGTGAGGATGGAAGAGTTGAGAAGGCTACCTTCCGAGGCCAGGGATGTGCCATAAGCCAGGCGTCTGCGTCAATGCTTATAGAGAGTATTCAGAATAAGCATGTTGATGAGATAACGCGGCTGGGTAAGCAGGATATTTTTAACATGCTGGGGGTTGAGGTGGGGCCTGCCCGTGTTAAATGTGCTCTCCTCTCGTTGAAGGCTCTCAAAGCAGCGATATACGGTTATCTTGGGAAGAAGCTTGATGTGGAAGAGGAGTTCGGGGAGTCTCACGGCTAGAGCTGGGGCTGGCCGAAAATCTCCGCAGAGGCCTGCGCTACTTTCTCCCTCTCGCGAGAGTCTGTATATACGCGGACTATGTTGTAAATCTCAGATACCTGCTGGAGAAATGGCGATGATACATTAACTATGCGACGTTCCCCGTCTTCTTCTGAGAAGAAGATAACTGCTGAAGGCGCTTCCATAGGTAGGGGCGGGACGTATGGTGTGTCTATCCACACAAGCTCGCGCGGCAAGCCTGCGCGCGATGCTATAGAAGCTGCTATGCTCTGCTGAAGCTCCTTATCACTCAACAGCTTTGCGGGAGCCTTACCCCCTATGAGGCGGGTCTCATAAACCCGTTTAGGTAGTATGCGGCGTTCAAGCCGTTTTATAACTTCGCGTGTCTTCTCGTTTCTTTTGAGAAGAGACCACACGGATATATCGTCATGTTCTAGATACTCCTCTACCGTCATTCGCGGAAAGTCCAGCTCCTCGGATAGCTGGCGTGCTGCGTTGAGTAGTAGTTGCTGCGCTCCGCGTGTGGCGTGGTGAAAATAGATGTTAAGAAATGACTGAAGACGCGCTATGGCCATCTCCTCAATAGCGCCAAGCCCCCGTATATTGACCGCCAGCCTACCCTCAACAAAAGCGCTCAAACGAATAATCCTGCGAGTATCAATCATACCATACATGGCCCCAGTAAAGTATGAATCACGGACCAGAAAATCCATCTTATCCACATCCATAGGGCCTGTTATTACCGCGCTCTCTGGGAGTCGTTTCTCCAAAACATCAACCACATCACGTATCCGTATGTCGTAGCTCTCTATAGCGGAGGCCAGCTCTGTCTCCTCCTTAATTATCCGTATGCTCATATCCTCGTGGGTTATGCCATTCTCTAGTAAGATTGCCTCCAGGAGATGCGAGTATGGTGTGTGGCCTACGTCGTGTAAGAGCGCTGCAACGGTTAGAACGCGACGTCTATACTCTTCAAGCCCCAGATGTGTGGCAAACTCTTTAGCTAGGTGAAAACTACCCAGTGAGTGGTCAAATCTTGAGTGTCTAGCCCCTGGATATACTAGATACGCTAGGGGGAGCTGTATTATCCTTCTAAGACGCTGAAACGCGGCAGTGTCTATAATCCTTACCTCATGCTCATTAAGCTCTATGTAGCCGTGTATGGGGTCTTTGATGAGCTTAACCTTCATACCAGGCCCCGCTCTCTTAGAAGAGGCTCAACGACCGTTGATATACGTTGAGCCACCTCCTCGCGTGTTCCCGAACCATCAACAATCATCATCTCACCGCTCTCTACAAGACGGATATACTCGCTCCTCACCTTCTCCAGAAACTCCAACCGTTCATAAACATACTTCCTTCTATGCCCCAGCCTAGCCAAAGCCTCTTTAGGATTTACATCAACAAATATAGAAATGTCAGGCCGCCGCGCTAGGCTATTTACAGAAATCACCCACTCACGCATACCTGTAGCGGCTGCCTGATATGCTATTGATGAATGAACATAACGGTCTGCTACTATCGTTATTCCACGTTTCAGCTGTGGCTCTATGAAGCGCTGTATATGGTCTAGCCTATCTGCTGCGAAGAGCAGCGTTACGGTCTCTTCTGAGTATGTTCTCCTACCAGAGAGGTGTCTCCTCACTAGCTTGCCTATGCTGCCACCTGTGGGTTCGCGCGTGTAGGCCGCCTTAACCCCCATTCTATTAAGAAGACGAACTAGACGCTTCGCTTGAGTGGTCTTTCCCGCCCCATCAATTCCCTCAACAGCTATTAAGACACCAGCCAAAAACACCACCAACACGCTACGAGCCGCGGAGCGAGTCATAGAGCTTCCTAGCAATATCCATAGCCTCGCGGTAAATCCTCTCAGACACCACGCCCCTAGCCAACGCCTCCTCAAGCTCCGCCACATCTATAATCTCAGGCTCGCTATTCGGGCGGCGTACAACATCAACACCAAGGTCTATGTATCGGACATAGCTATCAAATACTTCAACAGGTGTGCATATGTTGTAATATTCTCCTTTGAGCGCTCCGTTTTGGCTGTAGTATTTTGTCGTTGTGTATGGCTGGCCTCTCCTGATATACATAACGGCGGTGTCTCCCAGTGTTCTCGGTACTCTAAGTCCATCGTATATGCCGCTGCTCATTATTGTGCGGGTTATTTTCAGGTCGCCACTGCGCCGCCATATCACCTTTCCTGGGGAGAGGGATATGAGCTTGCCGTTAAGCTTGGTGTGTGTTATGTTTATGCGCGTGCCTACGCGGGGTGTGAGGCGGTGGATTTCTTCTTGGAAAACCTGATTCACCTGCTCAGGCTCCACCAGCCCATCTTCCACCAGCCTCTCAGCCATAGAAACCATAAGAGACAAGCCCTCACTACCAGACCTACAGTAATGGTGCCAGGGAACAGTATAGGTAACCTCGCTCCGCAGCTTATCAAGCTTCACCTTAGAATCTAGAGAGAATGAAACAACGCATAACGCCGTGCTGCTTGTGGTCTTCCACCATATCACTGAGCTATCGTCAAACTCTCTTAGAAGACTTACGAACTCCCTTACCGCATCCTCGCGGCCAGCTATCTTAACGGCATGCCTATCGTTTGTGTCGTTGATTGTGATGTCTGGCTCTTCTCCAACTGCTTGGATGTTGAATCGTCTTTTCTGAGACTCTGTGGGTTGGACTAACTCAAACTTCCCGTCTTTTAGAGCTAGGTTGACTAGAGCGGTTGAGTAGATTCCGCGCGCCATTAGTTTGGCAGCCAAACCCGCAGCAGCCCCGCCTAATAGCTGCGCGCCAAAGCCATATATAACTCAAAACGAAAACAACAGAAGACTTGGGTAAATAGAGTCGTGTAAGTAATGCTTATTATCTGTCTGGGTTTTTGATGGTGCTATGGATAGGCCTAGCGTTGAGCGTTATGTTGGTGTTGTTAATGCTCCCCACCGTGCTTTTCTACGCTCTGTAGGGCTGACGGACGAGGATGTGGGCAAGCCTCTGGCTGCTATCGTTGTTGCCTGGAGCGAGGCTGGGCCATGCAACTTTCACACTCTCAACCTCATCAGATACGTTAAGGAGGGGATTAGAAGCGTGGGCGCCTCGGCTCTGGCCATGCCTACGATAGTGGTGAATGATAACATAAGCATGGGAACCGAGGGTATGCGTTATAGCCTGGTGAGCCGCGAACTAATTGCAGACACGGCTGAAGCGCAGGTTATGGCTCATGCGTTTGACGGTTTCGTGGGTATAGGCGGCTGCGATAAGACCGAGCCTGGGCTTATGATGGCTATGGCGCGCATCAACAGGCCTGCGGCATATCTCTACGGCGGAACAGCTGAGCCTGGCTTCTATGGTGATAGAAAGCTGACTATTGAGGATGTGTATGAGTCGCTGGGCGGCTATGTTAAGGGGATTGTGAGTGAGGAAGAACTCTTGATGGTTGAGCGTTTTGCTCACCCGACGTATGGAACATGCGCTGGCCTCTTCACGGCCAATACTATGGCGTCTCTCTCCGAGGCTCTGGGCATAGCCCTGCTAGGAAGCGCGTCGCCTCCTGCGACATCTGCGCGAAGAGCGGCGTATGCGTATGAGACTGGTATGGCTCTTGCCAAGGCTATAGAAACTGGCCTCAAGCCACGCGATATAATGACCTTTGAAGCGTTTGAAAACGCTATAGCTGTGTTGATGGCTATGGGAGGCTCTACCAACGGGATTCTACACCTACTCGCCATAGCTTACGAGGCTGGCGTGAAGCTCTCACTGGAAGATTTTGAGAGAATATCCAGCAAGACACCCTACATAGCCAGCCTAAGGCCTGGCGGCCTCTATGTTATGTCAGACCTAGACCAGGTCGGCGGCGTGCCCATAATACTGCGTAAGCTCATGAAGGCAGGCCTTCTAAATGGCGATGTACTCACCATAAGCGGGAAGACGCTCAGAGAGAGCTTGGAGAGCTATAAGTTCCCCGAAGTCCAGCACTCACACATAGTTAAGGAGGTTTCCCAACCAATCAAACCGACTGGCGGCATCAAGATACTTCGCGGCACGCTAGCACCAGAAGGCGCTGTACTGAAGGTCGCTGCAACGGGAATTACACGCTTTGAGGGTAGGGCCAAGCCCTTTGACGGCGAGGAGGGTGTCTTTGAAGCCCTTAGGCGGAACGAGATACAAGAAGGAGATGTGGTAGTTATTAGGTATGAAGGGCCGCGCGGAGGACCTGGAATGCCTGAGATGCTCCGCGTAACAGCGGCTATCGTGGGAGCTGGGCTGGGTGAGCATGTCGCTATGGTTACTGATGGCAGGTTTAGCGGTGCCACGCGCGGTATGATGGTGGGGCACGCGTCGCCTGAGGCTGCTGTGGGAGGTCCTATAGCGGTGGTGGAGGAGGGCGACAAGATAGTCATAGACGCTGAGAAAGGTAAGATTGACCTGCTTGTCTCCGAGAATGAGCTGAAGAAACGACTTGAGGGCTGGCGTCCACGCCCACCACGCTATACCAGCGGCCTCCTCGCAAAATATGCGTCGCTAGTAGCATCCGCATCGCTGGGAGCTATAACGAAACCAACACTACAATAACCTTCAACAAACAA
>WAQC01000109.1 GCA_015520425.1 Candidatus Pelearchaeum sp.
CTTCTCAGCACGTCGGCAAGCTTGGGTATTAACGCTGGAATCTCCTCCTTCTTCTCAGGAATCTCCACAACAGCCCTCTTGATTATCTGGCCCCTATTCCTCTGGTTCACCCCATCTCCATCAATCACCAGTGTCGCAAGCCTAATCTTCCACTCGGCGGCCACGTATAGCGTTATCTTGTTGGGTCTCTTCTCTGTAACCTTTATTATCTCATAGATGTCATCGCGTAGGTCGCGTATAATTTCCTCCTTCAGTAGCTTCTGTATGTCTATATTCTCTGGGCTGTATCTGGGCCACTCTGCTAGGGAGACGTATCCCTCGCCGCCCAGTATGCTCCATCCCTCCTCCGCGGTGTAGGGTGCGAATGGTGCCAAGAGCCTTGCCCAGGTCTCGGCAAATACCCTAGCGGCTGAGCCTAAGCGTCCGCCATTACGCCGCACATACCACCTAAAGTCATTAAGCATCCCGTAGATTACCTCGTTGCATGCTGTTCGTGTCTTTAGTTTCTCTAAAGCCCTTGTTATGCGCGCTATCCTCACTTGGAGGCGTGAGAGAAGCCAGCCATCCGCCTCTAGAGCCTCGCGCGTAGCGTTGGCTGACTCTCTCATAATTGAGAGAATGTTATGCAAGTCTTTACCAACTTCAATAGCATTCTTCTCCCGCCAGTCTGGGTCGTCCAAGTCGTCAGCGCCCAATAGGAGCGTGCATCGCGTTACATCTGCGCCGTGTCTTGCTATCGCAACCTTGAGGGGGATGAAGTTTCCCTTACTCTTTGACATCTTCATACCTTCTATGGTTATCATGCCATTAACACCAATTCCCCGCGGCCATCTTTCCTCATCAAATATGGCTGAGTGGTGGAATAGGTAGAATGTGAGGTGATTGGGGACTAGCTCCTTGGCGGAGACGCGCATATCAACGGGATACCAGTAGAGAAACTCGTCGCGCATAGCTCTCAGCACTCCAGCGTCAATCCCACCCTTCCTAGCCAGCTCCTCAGCAGACCCCATACCCAGAAAGACGTAATCCAGAACCTCCGTGCTAACCTTGTCATGCAAGCATTTATCGTCATTCAGGTATTTGCTAATCGTGTATAGCGCGGGGTATATCGTTGAGTCGCTTAGCGTCTCCACTATCCAAGACCTATCCCAGGGCAGCGGCGTCCCAAGCCCAGTCTTACGGGTGCACGCCCAGTCGCGGAGCCAGTCAACGACGTTTAGAAACCACTGCCGCGCCTCCTCTGGATATATGTTCATGTCCTTTATTATTTTCCTGACCCTCTCCTTCCAGTCTTCGCGCGAATAGTTTAGGAACCACTGGTCTT
Organism: Candidatus Pelearchaeum sp.; assembly: GCA_015520425.1. Classification (GTDB taxonomy): domain Archaea; phylum Thermoproteota; class Nitrososphaeria_A; order Caldarchaeales; family Caldarchaeaceae; genus Pelearchaeum. The sequence goes on from WAQC01000109.1 coordinate 1,325, forward strand.
CAACTATCTTGACTATACATTCATCCCCCGACCTGCATACTACCTTTTCAGGTAGGTCGTACATCGTGTCGCCTTCTCCCATGTTGATTAGTTTCTGGCGCACCGCTTCGCGTGCCTCGCTTACTCTCATTCCTTTGTAATCGCCACAGTTCTCCTTCAAGACACCGCTGTGAAACTCGCGCGAATACACCTCTTTGGTTGCTTCTCCCAGCCTCTCGTCGCTCTGGTCTTCTATACCCATCTTCTCCACAACCTCTACCGCTGGCAGCTCGCCGAAGCCTGGAGTAGCGATAATAGAGATGGGCTTTATGGCTCTGATTAACTCAGCGCTTATTCCATAGGGGGCTAGACTCTCAGGTGTTCTCCAGAGGTCGCGGAGGGCGGCGTAGTCGTATGGGGCATGCGCGGGAACACTATACACCACACCACTCCCTATCGCTGGGTCAACAAAGCTAGCTGGGAGTATGAGTATCTCGGCACCCGTTAGCGGGACTCTGCACTTGGCTCCGATTAGCTTCCTTCCCTCCAGCTCCTCTACTAGTGAGATTCCACCCTTCTGCTCGCGTAGCTTCTCGTAGGCTTTACCGCTTATGAGAATCCTCTCCCCATTATTCCATCTAACAATCACGTATCTAGCTTCGGGGTTTATCCACACATTGGTAGCTCCGAATATCGTTTCAGGCCTTAACGTGGCTGCGGCCAGCTTAAAATCCCCAGCATCAAAGAAGACTAGTGTGAATTCTTCGGGGAAGACACCCTCTCCTGAGAGGCGGTCATGGTCTCCTGTCGCGCTCTGGCATGATGGACACCAGACGACGGGGTGCTTGCCCTTAATCACATACCCATTACGCCTAAGCACCTCATACTGCCATGTTATGAACCTACTATAGTATGGATGAAGGTCGGTTGTGTAGAATTCCCGCCGCCAATCAACAGACCACCCCATCAAATCTACTACCTGACGGTTTTCCGCTGTGTAGTATGAGCAGATGAAGGCTGGTTCTTGGAAGAAGGGTATGAGCTCCTCTGGCACGCCGTCAATCTCTTTAAGCATCTTGATTACCGACTCATCGCCCCTCTTGAGGCGCTCACTCGTTCCCGCTACTGCTTCCCCAGTCCAGTGCCACGACCAGGGGAATAGGACGTTATAGCCTTGCATCCGCTTAAACCGCGCTATTACGTCGCCGCGCGTGAATGTGAATCCATGACCTAGGTGAAGAGGACCATTCTGATACGAGTATGGGACGCATATGAAGAATTTTGGCTTATCCTTCTGTGGTTCTGCCTGAAAGATAGCTTCTGCTTTCCATTTGTTAAGCCATTTAACTTCAATCTCGCGGGGGCTTGATAGCTTCTGCTTCGCGCCTAGCTCAAAACCCTTACTTACCCACTCTACCATGCTGGCTTTGGTGATGTTTTTGCTCAACGGACTATAAGTGCTTTTAGCACGTATTTAAGCCCTAGTTTTACTTCATCAAAAATAAGAGGGGAAGATTATTTGCTGGTTATTTTACCACCAAGACGGAGCAGTGCGCGTGGTTTACTACTCCGCTTGCGACGCTCCCAACTAGGAGGCGCTTAAATCCGCTGAGCCCCCTAGTTCCAATAACTATTAGGTCAAATTTCTCGTTCTCAGCATAGTTCGTTATTGCTTCTACAACTGAGGAAGCACCTTCCAAAACTACGCTGTTGGCTTTTACACCCAGCGACTCTAGCTCAGCCACATATTTACCCATCCATTCCTCAGCCCTCTTCTTGGCTTGGGCATAGTATTCCTTGACAAACTCTACCGTAGCCCCCGCCGCTGGGACGGCTATTAGGTAAGAGCTGGGGGCGCTAATTACATGGAGAAGCGTGATATTTCCATCGTATCGCTTAGCAAGCTCAACAGCTACACGGACAGCCTTTCCAGAAAACTCAGAACCATCAACAGGAACTAGAATCTTCTTAAATGATGAAAAGGACATATTTCCTCACATAATTATATGCAACATATCGTTTTATTAAACGTTATTTTTACTCGTTTGAAACATTCGGCATAATCGTCTTCATACGCTGTGCAGCTATCTCGCTGGCTTTATTGAGTATTTCCTGCGCATCGTCATCAACGGCGGTGTATGAGTAGTAGTTATCTGACGATACGCCCATCTCAATCATAATATCATCAAGTATTGAGTGTGTTTTTGAGAGCTCGTGAGCAACTTCTGGAACAGCTCCTTTCACATCTTCTTGAATCTGACTCAGAACTTCATGTATTGGTTTTACTGATTTTCTGACTGAGCTGAAGTCTCTCACTGTCTCTAGGCGTAGGATTATTCCCTCCAGTGATGCCTGGCTTCTGAGCATAGAGTATAGCATGCGTTTAAGTTCGCTGAGCTCCTTTGCATAGAGTAGTGCGCGTTCTTCGTCTTTTTCCTCCTTGGCTCTTAGTGAGAGTTCAAATAGGCTACGCGCCCGCGATGACATGGAGCTTGTACGCGCACTTAGCTTATCGTTATGTATCCTGAGCTGGGCTACAACCTCGTCAAGACGCCTCTCCAGACTCCTGCCACGCCTATTAAGCACGCGGCATAACGCTATACACGCCTCTAAAAGGCTTGCTGGCCGAGGATGCTGGAGAAACTATCAGCAATATGCCCACGTAACACCTTCATATCATATGCTTTTATGCTCGTGCTAGGTATAACACCACATGGGCCCGTAGCCTAGAATGGACGAGGGCGCCGAAGAGCATGCGCAGGCCTTCGGACCTCCTAAGCAGAGAAAGGCGGGAAGACAGCCGGAGGTCGTGGGTTCAAGTCCCACCGGGCCCGTGTATCAATAACTATATCAGGTATCGTTGTGTTGGATTGTTGGATGGCTGGTAAGCTTCAGATATGTCCCCAGTGTAAGGGCGTGAATCTGAGCCTTCATTTAGGGGGATTTCTTGGCATGTTGTATAGGTGCGGCGACTGTGGTTATGTTGGGCCTTTTATAATTGAGATGACCGTTGAAGAGTATGAAAAAATGTCTAGAGAGTCGCGTGGCTAGTATGATTCTGCCAGCCGCTCCAGCAGCTCATCCGCATATGGGTATTTTGAGGCAAGTTTGCGCGAGAGTAGGAACTGCCTCTCTATCCGTTCCAAAGCAGCCCTCGCGGCGAAGTCCGCGCGCCAAGCCTCACCAGTCCCAACGAATTGATACTTATCAGTCTTGAGACGCGCTCTACAATGTATTAGATGCATATCTCCATGTTTCTCTTTATGCTCCTTGAAGTATAGCGTTAGGAAGCCGTTTCCCAGCGACTCGTTGAAGCGCTTGACGAAACGCTCAGCCATGGCCATAACTCTGTCTTTATCATCAAAATCTACATGCTCCATCTTGTATGATACCTGAATGGATATCCCCCGCTCCTGTTTTGTTGCCAGCCGCGCTATCGGCTCAAGCACATCCATCATGGTTATGATTCCCTCCACCGAGCCGTCATCAACGACGACTAGACAAGAGACATCATTACTGCTCATTTTTTGCAGTGCTCTTATCACAGGTTCGCGCGGCGACGTAGTTATGACAGGCTTTGACATTATCTCTGAGACCTTGTTGCTCAGTGTTCTGGCCTTCTCACCTATAGTCTCACCCCTGGTGGCACGCTCGCGGGGCTTGATAACCTTCTCAACTATATCATGAACAGTTACTATGCCGCGTAGCGCTCCCCGCTCAACAACAGGCAGGCGCGATATACCCATCTCACGCATCAACGAGATAGCCTTACCTATAGTATCATTAGCCTTCACGGTTACGGGGTCTTTAGTCATAACGTCTCTCACCAGCGTCTTCTGGAGAACAGGCTGGGCGGCTTCTGCTATCCTGTCCACGGTAACTATGCCTATTGGTTTTCCATCCTCCATTACTGGCAGCGCTTTTAGGTTGTTCTCAAGCATTAGGCGCGCTGCTTCAGTTATGCTTGAGGATGATGTGAGCTTGGGCGCTTTTATCGCGAACGACTTGGCTTTGGCTTCGGCCATGTTTATATGCGGGCGTAGCAGCACTCTTTCCGTCAAAATCCCATAAACACGGCCTTCACTGCTACCGTCAAGAACCACGACTATAGGCGTATCCTTCTCCGAGAAAATCCCAGCAACCTTAGTGAGAGCATCATCCACATTAACGCTCTCAAACTCGCGGATGAGAATTTCCCCCACAGCGGGGAGCTCTTCACTCATACAACCTGATAACAGTGAAGCGGAATTTATGTTTGTGAAGCAAAACTCTATTATATCCCCACTATCATAGTTGGCAGCGGCCCCGGTAGCTTAGCGGTAGAGCGCCGGCCTCGTAAGCCGGCGGCCGCGGGTTCAAATCCCGCCCGGGGCTTGTTTCAGCTCTGGTTCTCTACCTCTAGGTATAGTATAGCTGAGCTTATTATCTGTCCGTCTGATGCTCCTACCGTTAGGGTGTAGTTTCCTGGTTTAATGCTGTCGTGAAGAGTTATGGTGAGCGTTGTTATTTGTGTGTATTTCTCTATTATGACGCTTGGGGAGAAGCTGGTTGTGGCGTTTATTATCCTACCTAATGGTGAGAGGGTTCCAGAAATCATGAAAGACACGGGTGTCTTCAGCTTGCCTATTATAAACACATCAACCTTAACCACGCTTCCTGGTTTGGTCTTTACATAGTTCTGTGATAATGATACGCTGAAGGGAATAGTCTTTAGAGTGTCTATAAACCCTATCTTATTCTCCGAGTATTCCGTAAACCACACACGCCTATCCTGTGCTACTATGAACTGTATTGTGTTGAGTGATGAGGTTATTCTTCCTCTCGGAAGCTCATACTCAAGCAGAGTGTTTAGGCGGGGGCTGAATTTTGCTATTCTATTCCCAGCCTGCTCTAGAATCCATACGTTTCCAACATTGTCTATATAGAGTGAGAGCGGGAGTGATGGATTTCCATTCTTGAGTGATGTGGAGAACCTCTTCAACTGTCCGCTTGAGGGGTCAAATTGTATGAAGACGCTCCCCATAAGTTCTCCAAAATCCGTAAACCATAGAGAGCCGTCAGGCGCTATTCCCAAGCTCACTGGTGTGAAGATAGCCTCTGGAAGCTGGACTTCTTCAAACCGTTCCTCATCTGGGTAGAACTTAAACAGCCTGCCGAAGGCTCTTTCAGAAACCCAAACCACGCCATCCATATCAACCACTATTGAGACAGGCGCGGGGGTTAATTCGCCTTCATCAGGCTTGGGTAGAGCATACTCTCTTATCAGGCCACTCTCAGGCTCTATAACAGCTATCTTACCGCTGGACATCTCCGCAACCCACACACGCCCAGACTCGTCTATATCCAGCTGTAGCGGAAAAGCATTACGTGAAGGAAGCTCATAACGCGAAAATTCTCCACTCCTAGGCTCAAAACTCCATACAGAATTATCAGAGGTGCTGGGAAACCAGAGCCTACCGTTGGAGTCTATATCAATCATCCAGATTATGGTCCTAGTCTGGTTCATTGGTATCTTATAGCGTCTAAAAACATTCTCCACAGGGTTAAAGCTTATGAGAGAAGTAACGTTAGTGGCGGCTATCCATACTACTCCCTCATCATCAACCGCTATACCCATAGGGCCTGAGTTGGGTATAGGAAGCTCATACTCCACCACGTATGGGCTGAAGCCTACTATTGGTTCGCTCACCACATACATCTCTAAGCGCTGAGTTGGTGGCCCTATGATTATTAAGTAGATTAGGAAGGAGAACGCGAAAAGCTCGGCTAGGATTAGCGACGCTAATACCCGCGAGAGCTTCTTTCTTGTTTTCCTCGTAACCTGACTATCCAACCAGATTCATCTCATGCTATCTGTATAATTTTAACTATGTGAAACGGCTCATCTATGAGACCATAGGTAAGAACCAGCGCCTCACCCTTACTTACCAAGCCCAGCTCAACGAGCTTTTTCTCAAGCTCGTTAAGCCCTTCGCCATATTCGTGAGACTCAACAGATATTGGCTGTATTCCCCATAATATATTTAGCTTGCGCAAAACCTTCTTTGAAGGGGTAGCAGCATATACGCGTGTTTTTGGCCTGAAGCGTGAAATCCTACGCGCCATACTTCCAGATTTTGTATATACCGCGAGAGTCGCGTCTAGACTTTCGGCAAGAGATACAACGCCCATTGCGAACCTATCACCCAGCACACTATCCAACTTATACTCCTGCCTAGCCACCTCGCTTTCATAGCTCTCCACAATCCTACGAAGCCACCTTATAGCCTCAACAGGATACCTTCCTACGGCAGTCTCACCTGTTAATAATAGAACATCAACACCCTCCCTAACGCTATTCACCACATCAACGACTTCGCTCCTAGTTGGAACAGGCGCATTAACCATAGAGCCCAGTAGCTGGGTCGCAACCATCACAGGCTTCCCAACAGCCAAACTAGCCTGCGTTATCTTGTTCTGTAGCTTTGGAACCTCCTCAAGTGAGAAGTACATTCCCAGGTCTCCGCGTGCTATGAGCACAGCGTCTGCAGCATTTACTATCTCGCTTATGTTGGCTACCGCTGATGGGGTTTCTATCTTGGCTATAATCTCAAGCTCACCGCCGAGCTCGTTAATCTTCTCCCGCATTAAGGTCAGGTCACGCGCTCTACTTACAAAACTCATGCCGAGCAGGTCAAAATCTTCCTCAACAGCTATTTTCAGGGCTTCTGCATCCTCGCTGGACAGCTCCTCCACTGGGAACTCTTTTCCACGTATTACTATGGATTTACGGGAGGAGAGTACAAGCTCGGTAAGGGCTCTCACGCGGGCATTGTCTTCATTAACTTCAAGAACCTGTAACAGGGCGCGGCCGTCATCGGTTACTATCATATCTCCAGCCGCTAGTTGCTGGAAGACACGCTGCTCTGGGAGTGGTACTTCACGCTCATCCCGCGGGTTTCTCGCAAAACTCACCTCCTCACCCGCGGCGAGGTGTATCGGCTTCGGGAGAACACCAAGCCTTATGGAGGGGCCCTTAAGGTCTCCGAGCAGCGCCACCTCAATACCCAGCTTACCCGCTATCTCACGGATTCTCCTAGCCCAGCCGCGCCACAGCTCTGGACTACCATGACTGAAGTTTATCCGAAAGATACGGCAGCCCTCTAAGATTAGCTTCTCTACAACCTCATCAGACGCCGAGGCTGGTCCTATGGTCGCAGCTAGCTTCACCCTCATAAACCAACTAGAGGTATTCTAACGTCATCAATTAATACATGATACCCCTATCATTGTTTAGCCTCTTTTCTGGCGAAATCCTCAACAAGGCTTAGGAGCTTTTCTATATCTTCGCTGGAGTGCGCGGCCGAGACTGAGAAGACTGGCTTATCAGGCTTTAGGAAGAGTATTCCGTTTGATATTAAATGGCGGAAGAAGCGCTTACAGCGCTCCACGTCCCTGGTTTGCGTAGCTGTCCTAACGTCGCGGGGTTTCTCTTGTGTGAAGTGTATTCCAAAAACTGAGCCAACTCCAGTTACGTGGGCTGTTATCCCATACCTTGCGAAGATTTCCCTAAGGCCTGAACGGGCTTTCTCCCCCAGTCCATCTATCTTCGGATACACCTCACCCTTCTTGAGCTCTGATAACACCACATAACCAGCCCTGGTTGAGAGCGGATTTCCCGCGTAGGTTCCTCCATGGAAAACATTCTCGTAGGGCTTTCTTCCCTTGGTGTGGTCTAGCAACTCCATTATCTCCGCCCGACCACCAAACCCTCCAGCAGGGAAGACTCCACCCCCTATCGTCTTGCCAAAAACCGCCAGGTCTGGAATAACTCCATAATATTCCTGCGCACCTCCACGCGCGAGTCTAAAGCCCGTTATAACCTCATCAAAGATTAGCAGTATTCCCTCCTCATCACATAGCTCACGTAAGCCTTTTAGAAACTCCCTCTCTGCTGGGATGAATCCTCCAGCACCCATTATAGGCTCTATAACAATACACGCTAACTGCTCCTTCTTAGCTATCTTCCTCACACCATCAATATCGTTATACGGCAGAGCAATGGTATCGCTCAGCGTGTTTTCGGTTAATCCAAGTGAGGGTGGCTTGTCAAGCGGGGGATTGACAGCCTTATGAAGAGCATCGTACCCACCATGCCAGTTTCCCTCAAACTTCCCAATCTTGCTACGTTTGGTGTAAGCCCGCGCTAAACGTACAGCATACATGTTGGCCTCCGTCCCGCTGTTCGTAGCCCTAAAGAGCTCCACACATGGAGACATCTCAGAAATAATCCTCGCATGCTCAATCTCCCACTCATGACAATACCCCAGATGCGCCCCAAGCTCTATCTGCTCACGCGCAGCCTCCAGAACAGGCCCGTATGCATGGCCCATTATTATGGCGAAGTGCCCCATCCAAAAATCAACATACTCATTACCATCAACATCCCATACCCTACTCCCCTTAGCCCTCCTAGCATACACCGGATACGGCTCCCAATACTTAACAGCATAAGTAACGCCTCCTGGAAGATAGCGCCGCGCCCTCTCATACAACTGTTTAGAGATTATCGTTTTAGACTGATACTCCCCAGCCACTACCAAACCAGCTCACGTTAAACAAGCTATTCTATGTTAATAAGTATGTAGGTGGTGGAAGATTTTCTTTTACAATTTATTACACATCCAAAAATAAAATTGAAGGAAGAGGTGGTAGCGGGGCCTCGATTTGAACGAGGGATCTCCGGGTTATGAGCCCGGCGGGTTAACCTGGCTACCCTACCCCGCTGTGTCCTTCATTATTCTGTTTGTTTGTGCGTGTTTATAAACTTGATTAGTGTATGGCCTTGTCAGTGTTTAAATCTTGATGTTATTGGGTGCGTGTCATGTCGCGGAGGTATCTCTCTGAACCTCGTCTAGGTGGCTATAGGTTCTTCCCTGACCCTAATGTGCGTTGGTTGGGTGATGTGGTAAGGCGTTGGGATGGAGAGGAGAGGGTATGGCTTGCTATTCTTGGTGTGCCGTTTGACGGCGGTACTGTGTCGCATCGCAGGGGGTCTAGATACGCGCCATCAAGAATAAGGGAATACCTATACTCAAAGACCAATTACTTGGTTGAGCATGACAGCGAGATTGTGGAAGGAGTTTATGACTGTGGTGATGTGGAGGTGAATATAGTTGATTCCTCCGAAACTATGAGACGTTTAGCCGAGGTTGCTGATGAGGTCTTTAAGAGCGCTGAGAATGTTCTAACTTTTGGCGGAGACCATTCTCTCACTTATGAGTTGATAAAAGCTGCTAGGAGAGTCAGCGGTGGTGAGATGGGGCTTATCCAGTTTGATGCTCATCACGATACGCGAACCGAGTGGGGGCAGCATAGCGGCTTTTGGCTACGGCGGCTACTTGACGAAAATGTGTTAAAAGGCGTTAATGTGGTCCAGATTGGAATACGCGGCTCTCTCTACTCTCGTCATTACATAGAGCACGTGAAGAACACGGGAATACGCTACGTAACAGTATGGGATTTACGCACTAAGGGACTTGAACAGACTACGCGCGAAATTGTAAGATGGATGGGGGGAATTGAGTCTATTTACATTACTTTTGATATAGACGCGCTTGACCAGGCTTATGCTCCTGGTACAGACCATCCATCTCCAGGCGGGATGAGCTCGTGGGAGGCGATATACATGATTTACAGCTTTGCGTCATCGTTGAATGCACGTTGGCTAGATATAATGGAGGTCTCACCACCCAATGACCAGCAAGACCAAACTACAAAACTCGCGGCAGAGTTGGCAAACCAATACATACATGCCAGACATAAGCATAAATCTTTAAGAACAGAGCATGGTGTAGTATGATAAAGGGGGGCGGGGGTTGCCAAGCCTGGCCAAATAGCCCAGCCAAAAGCTGGGAAGACCAGCGGCGCAGGGCTTAGGACCCTGTCCCGAAGGGGTTCGTGGGTTCAAATCCCACCCCCCGCACCAACTAGAACTAAATTTAAGAAAACATTTAGAGGAGTGAGAAATCTCTCTAATGCTTCTTTTGTTCTAACGAAGTTTATGTATGATTTAGATTCCTAATACATTCTAGAGATTTTTCTGAGAAAAATAATGAGGTCTTGAATATGAGGGGTGTTATTGTTCTTGTTTTTCTTGCTGTTGTTGTTCTGTTTTCTTTAGTTCTTCCTCTAGTTCCTTCTCAATCTCTTCTATTGGTTTGGGTGGTGGTGTTGTTGCTAGTGTGTAGCCTATCCATGCCAGTATTCCCAGTATTCCTGCTACTGCTACGAATGCTGTGAGCTTGAGTATGATTTGCCAGAATTCTGTGAGGAAGACTATCCATCCGTATATTAGTATTCCAGCTATGCTGGCTAGGAGTATGATTACACCAAGCGCTTGGTCGCGGTTCATAGCTGGGCGTTGATGTATTTTGCTGCCTATAAACTTAACTCGTGGCTTTAGGTCTTTTGATTAGCAGCCTTTAGGCGGGGATGTTGAAACATGGTGGGGAACATCACGGTCCATATCAGGCATGGCGACACGGTGGCTGAGTTCTCAGGCGACTATGAGACTGTTTGGAGGAGTGTGAATAGATACTTTTCAGAAGTTTTGGGTCCCGTCAATCTTCTACAACGTCTTACAGGGGCGCAGGACGTTACTAGCTTGGCTGAGAAGATAGCTGGCCGTGTGTTAGTTGAGGGTGGTAGTGTTTCTGTGTTGGAGGAGGCCGAGACTAAGCGGAAGATAGCTCTCTGTCTCGCTGGTGCTTTTGTTGGTCATAGGCTAGGCTTGCTTGAGAGCGATGCTATGACCCCCAAGCAGGTTGCCTCGGCCACGCGGCTGAGCGAGAAGAATGCCGCCAATAGGCTGGGCGAGATGTGGAAGGCTGGGCTTGTCCGCCGAGTTGATGAGGGGAGATATGTCTTTACGGCGGCGCTTATGAAGCTAATTGAGGAGGAGTGAGATGGCGGAGGATAAGCTGCGCGTGAGCATAAGCTATAAAGACCTACGGGCAGAGTTTGAAGGAAATCCAGCCGAGGTCTATGCCAGCGTCATAAGATTCCTTGAGAAGAACATACCCTCATACTCCCTGGCATCGCGGATAACCTACTCTACAGACCTTCAGGAGCTGCTTGACCGTCTCTCCAGCATGATATCATACAATCCCGATGAGGGTGTCTTCTTCCTGAAGCCGCTCAGCTCGCTACCTACGGCTGACGCAGTTATCCTCTTCCTAGCCAAGCGTTATATTGAGCACGCGCTTGGTCTGAAAGACAGCCCCACAGCGGCGGCCTCTGAGATACAGGCAGCGATAGGCAAGCCTGAGAAGACGATTTCAGGTAGGCTGAGCGAGCTTTTGCAGAAGGGGCTTATCAGGAGGCTTGATAGGGGCGACTACACGATAACGGTCTTAGGCTTAAAGTCCCTTGTTGAGCTTCACTCCAAGGCAGCGCCCTGAGCACCGTATTGCGTGTTTTTCTCACGGCTTGACTCTATGTAGAGATAACTCCTAGCCTCGCCTTCGCGTCTCATAAGCCCCTCTCTAACCATGTCCAGCAGGACATGCGCTATAGCTGTCCTATCATAGCTAAAGCCGCGGCGCGCCAGCTCTGAAGCAACCTCGCCGAGGCTTCTAGGCTTGGAGAACCAGCCCTCACCGAGAAGCTCCTCAACAATACGCCTACAAGTCATGGCTCGCTGCTCTTTCCGCTCGGCAATCTGGGGCTGCTCGCTCTGCGCAGCTATTCCAGCTGCCTTGATGGCGGAGACCACGTTCCTTACAGCTTCTTCTAGCTGGTCTGGCGGTGCTTCCACCTCTACGGTGGTGTTTCCGATGGTTATTCTTACTTTTATTGTGCTGTTCATGCCACATCTTGACCATCATGCACAACATTTATATTCAATACAATACCACCAATAAACCAGGAGAGTGGAGCTGATGATGCAAACCCAACTTGCCCACCAACCATACCATCATAATCAACTTGAACAGCTCCTTAAAGCATTTTCGCGGCTCGGCCCAGCTATGGCTGGTGGGCTTGATGGGGGCGAGTTAATAGCCCCAGAAACGTTGATTGAACCTGAAGAAGAGGAGCTGGAGCCTCACCTGAGCCTTGATGGTCTTGAGCCCATACCTCTTAGGGTATCTGAGGAGCCGCGCCGCGTGATAGCGGTTGATACCTCAACGGTCAAGCTCGCCGAAGGTGTGAATGGAAGCATCTGGGCGCTGCGCGGCGTGGTTGTAAAACGCATTCTAAGCTCAGTAGAGCTGGAGATATTCGGCCCCATAATCTACCAGCTCTCCAGACAAACCCTACCCCTAATCATGAAAACACTTACAAGCTCTCTCGGCTTGCAAGGCCACGCAACCCCAAGGCTGGAGATGGCTCACAGCGTTGTGGCCAGCCTCTTTGAGAAGATGCTACAGCTCTACGCAGCTTCGCAGCTTGACGGGGGAATCTTACTAATAGACGGCTCACTAACCGCTGGGCCCATAGACAGCCCACTCAGAGCTGTACGGATGGTTATACAAGTGGCACAACAGAATGGTGTGGGAGTTGTTGCTTTCGCCAAGTCCAGCAAACTACGATACATGGGTGTTAAGATAACAAACTTGTTAAACAGTAGTGAGCCCCCTTATCTGGTATGCTTTAAGAACGCCTTAAAGCTCAGGCCTGGTCATTATCAGCTAGGCGAGATATATGTGGCGCACCTCTCCCGCTGCTTGTTCCCATATAGGGTTGATGTGGCTGCGCGTGATTATGATATGCCACATAAAGTGGTTGAAGACCTACTAGCAAGCGACAGCCTAGTTTATGGATATCCAGAGACTCTAATCCTAGCCCACCAATATGCAACTTTCAACAAGACCGACATACTTGGACTGCAAGTAGGCTTGGAAAACCTCACTGGCTCAAGGATAATTAACATACCCGACGTGAGACAAGCTCTCTTCTCACCACTTGACGCGGGCTGAGCATGGAGTATGAGGATACTTCAGAAGCATAAGGATACGCTGGAGATACTCTGCAAGCCTGATGAGATAGACTTCAACATAGGCGACTACCTAGTGGCGCGCGACGGAGAGCTGGCGCTGCTCCTGCAAGTGATAGACGTATGCTACGCAGACGTTCCAGGGGTGGCTGAAGACATAATGCGAGACATATCAGCCGAAGAGGCTAATGGCAAGAAGCTCTTTGACCCCTACAACATAACCTCGCTAAGCCTCCTGATACGCGAGATAAGGCTCGTGACGGCAAAGATAAGGGGGATAGTATTGGATGGCAAGCTGCTTACGAATAGCGCATGGCTTCCCAACAGGTTCTCGGCGGATATAGAGCGAATAGGCAGGGAGTATTTCCACATAATCTCACGACAAGAAGGTGAGCGGCTAATCCTACTCGGAAAAGTTGGGGGACACCCATTCCATATACCCGTAGAATCTCTAGACGGACAGCTCACCATAATAACTGGGAAGAAGGAGAGCGGAAAGTCGCATATGGCTAAGCTTCTCGTAGAGGGGCTGGTAACTAATGGAGCTACTGTACTTGTTCTGGACGTTAATGGGGAGTATATACACCTTGGTAGGAAAAAGAATGGAGAGCCCAGCGTTTTAGCGAGGAGTATGACAATTCTTGAGCCTGGAGTTAATTTCACTACCTCGCCTAGCATGATGGGGCTGCGCTGCTTCATGGACGTGCTGGAGCATGTTTACCAGACACCTCCTACTAGCTGTAGAGAGTTTTCGCGGGTATGGCACATGGTTGAGCGGGGAGAGGGTGAAGTCTCCCTCAATACGCTAATCCAGACCTTATCTAGAATATCTATGAATGAGTCTGTGCGGGAGGCTTTGGTTTCGCGTCTCAATTCAATTGAAGCAAGTGGATTTGTCGCAGATGATAGGGAGCCTACAGAGTTGCGAGGCCTTCTCCAGCCTAAGCCCAGCGGGAATCTCGTCGTGGTAAATCTCCTTAATCTGCTCCCAACAACGCGGAGGCTGGTGGTTGAGTATCTGCTGAGCAGCCTCTCCAACATGTTGCGCCAAGAAGCCATACCCCCGCTCTTCCTACTGGCTGAGGAAGCACACCTATACCTCAGAGAGACCTACTGGGAGGACATCGTTACACGGATGCGCCACCTCGGCTTGTTCCCAATCTTCGTCACCAACCAGCCAGATACTATTCCAGAGTCGGTGTATAGGCAAGCTGACAACTTCTTCCTCTTCAACTTCGCTAATGAGTCAGACCTTGAGAGGATTGCCCGCGCTTCTAGGATAGATGGCGAGTCTGTTAAGAGCCTGGGACGTGGCCTTCCTCCGCGCCACTGCCTCCTGGTAGGTAGGATGGTGTCCGACATACCAGTAGTCCTAAGCGTGCGCGAGAGCGAGCTTCAGACACTAGGCCAGACCAAGCTCTTCTTCAAGACCATAAATAGACATTAAGCCGCTTAATTGGCGGATGAATAAGAGAAAAGCAGAAGAACTACGCAGCGCATATATAGCTAAGCGCGGCGAAATTATTACTAGACTCAATTCGTTTAAGCATGTTAGGAAGCAGGATATATGGGATGTATTTGCGGAGCTTTGTTTCTGCATATGTACTCCGCAGACCAGAGCGAGGGCGGCAGATAGGGCGGTAACCCGCCTGAAGGAGACAAGCTTACTCAGGAATGGAAACGAAGAAGAGATTTCACATGTCCTTAGAGAAGCTGGTGTTAGATTCCATAGGACGAAAGCTCATAACATAATTCTGGCTCGTGAGAAGATAGGAGAGATACGGAAAATAATCTTAAACCACTCGTTGAACGCCTATGAGGCGCGTGAGCTTCTCGTAAGCTCCATAAGGGGGCTGGGTATGAAGGAGGCAAGCCATTTCCTAAGAAACATAGGCTACACCGAACTGGCCATAATAGATAGACACATACTCCGCAACCTGTTTGAATTGAAGGCTATACGCGAGATTCCGCGTAGTATTAGTAAGAAGCGCTATCTTGAGTTGGAGAGTATCTTCATGAAGACCGCTCATAAGCTCGGCATTCCACCCGAATCACTTGACCTAGTTATGTGGTCTCTCAAAACTGGGGAGGTGTTCAAATAGCGTTGGAGCATCGTAGAATAACATTATCAGAACAACTCCTAGCATTTCTCCGCGAACTCCCCGATATAGACATAGATTCCCTCATGGAAGCATACAGCAGGCCTCTCCCATCGTCAATCCGCATAAACACGCTCAAAACCAGCGTAGAAAGATGCTTATCCCTCCTCCGTGAAGATGGCTACTTGCTTGAGAAGATTCCATGGACTCGTTATGGGTATTACGTTTCTGGTGGAGATAACTTGGCTGAGAGCATCTGGCACATGCTGGGCTTAGTATATTTCCAAGGACCTGTATCTATGCTTGCCGCCGAATTACTGGATGTGGAGCCGGGAAACTACGTGCTAGACCTATGCGCAGCCCCTGGAAGTAAATCAACACACATAGCACAGCTCCTGCAAGAGCGCGGCGTCATAGTGGCTAATGACATATCTGTTGATAGAGTTAAAGCGCTCGCGTCCAACATGCAGAAGGTTGGCGTCATAAACTCCATTATAACGCTTCGCGACGGGAGAATCTTCGGAAAGCGACACCCATCCATGTTTGATAGAGTATTGGTAGACGCACCATGCAGCTCACTGGGCATAATATCCAAGGACTGGAGTGTAGCTAAACGTTGGAGCGAGAAGGTAAGCGAGAGGATAAGCCGCCTACAGCTAGGGTTGCTTATTTCGGGATTTGACGCACTTAAGCCAGGTGGCAAGATGATTTACTCCACATGCACGCTGCATCCGCTTGAGAATGAGGCCGTGGTTTCTGAACTATTGGAGAAGCGCGAAGACGCAAAGCTGGAAAACCTACACGTTGAGGGTGTAAAGACAAGAAAACCACTGGAAGAGTGGAAGGGTATGACGTTTCATCCAGATATTAGAAGATGTATTAGGATATATCCATGCGATAGCGGGGCTGAGGGGTTCTTCTTCGCCAAGATAGTAAAACAAGACGGTGGTGGGGCTTAGTGAAGATTAGAAGGGCAGATAGCGAGCTTAGGCAGCAGATAGAGCATGAAGCCAATAGAACATACGGGGTATCTGATTTCTTCAGCAACTATGAACTGATAATATCAGGCGAGGGGCGCGTGAGGGCTACGACATCCGAGACGCTCCAACTAGCAAGCATCCTGAAGAAAGTTGATAGCATAGGCCTCTATGTCGCCAAGTATAGAAAGTGGGGGCTGACCCTCTCAATAGAGGGAAGCCACTACTTATGCCAGCAGTTGAAGAGCACGCTGGAGCTTGATAGAGAAGATGCTATACGCTGGATGATGGCTGCCCCAGTAGAGGCTAGGCAAAAAACATCAGGAAAGTTCGTGGTAGCTAGGTATCAGGGTTTCTGCATGGGGACTGGGGTCGTGGGCCGTGATGGGCGCGCATATCCACAAGTCCCCAAATGGCGTAGAATACCCGAAGAATAGCTATCGTGTTACTGTTACCCTGTATGGAAGGTATCTGTTTGTGTGGTATATAGCGTATCCATAAACCCCATCTACCGAGGCAAACGCATTAACCTGAACTTGAAGCTCAACCGCGGGTGTAAGCCACCCTTCGGTGAAGTCAATAGCATAGATTCCAAAAAGCACGCGAGACTTACCATTCCTAGAGGCTTCAACAACATACTCTAACATCTCCTTAAACTGCTCAACAGTAAAATTACCTATCAAGGCGTTTCTCAAGTTCCTAACCCACGGGTCAGTTTTAACTACTATGAAATCAGCAGCAAGGGAGATGTTGGATAGATAGCTATCATTAACGCTTAGTGGGTCTATCTCAACAAAAACAGTAATTCCCTCTTTATTCATGGCGTTGACCAGCGTCTTGACACTCTCCCAAACCCTGTAACCAGACTGCCAGTTGACGCCCATAAGGTATGCTCCGTCAAAACCCAAGTCGCTTATCAACTCGCGGGATTTTGCGGCGAAGAACTCGGCGTAGGTTATATTCTGCCCCCCTATCTGCATATCTTCTTGGAAGTAGATGTTTCCCATCTGGTCTGCTAGTTTGCCATATGATGCGGCAAGCCATGTTGAGTTGTATCCCTGTATCCCGAAGTATATTGAGTGGTAGTATGAGCGTAGGTATATCCCCAGAAGAACCCTATA
>WAQC01000110.1 GCA_015520425.1 Candidatus Pelearchaeum sp.
AATGCCATTCCGACGGAGCATAAATTAGTTAAGGGGGATATCTTACGTTATGATGTGGGATGCATCTACCAGAACTATCATTCTGATGTAGGAAGAACTGCAGTAGTAGATGAGCCTAAACCAAGCTTCAAGAGAGTTTATGAATGTTTACTAAAGGGCTTGGAGTCAGAAGTACAGATTATAAAAGCGGGTGTTAAGGCTTCACAGATTTTTAAAACTGCTATACAGTCTGTAAGAGATGCAGGTTTGAAAAACTACCAGCGACATCACTGTGGTCAGGGCATAGGAATGGAAGTTTACGACCTGCGAATAATATCTGAACATGACGAAACAGTGTTAGAGCATGGCATGGTTATAAATGTGGAAACACCATACTATAAATTAGGTTTTGGCGGAATAATAATAGAGGACACAGTCCTAGTTAAGGATGAGGGATATGAGCTATTTACAAAAATGACGCGAGAATTTATCAAGATATAGATTTGTTTCTTATTTTGTCATAACTTTAGCCAGCGTCGCTGAGAATCTCATAGCCGTGCCTGTTATTATTAGGACTGTTGGTTTGTCTGTTTTGTGTAGTTTTTGTAGTGCTGCGAGTGTTGTTGCTGATGCTGGTTCGCATGGTATGTTTTCTCTGTAGAGTTGTTTTGTTGCGTTGAGTGTCTCGTCGTCTGATACCTCTATTAGTGTGCCCTTGGACTCGTTTAGCGCTTTGTTGAGTTCTTTCTCATCTAGCTTTGTGAAGCCTGCTATGCTGTCTGCGAGTTTTGTCGTGGGTGCTGTGGCTCCTATTAGTTTTGGCCTGTATTTTGTCTTTGTGAATCCCTGCCATATTCCTGCGTAGAGTGTTCCGTTGTTTGTTGGTATGATTACGCGGCTAGGCTCTTCATCTAGCTGTGCTGCAATCTCAACCGCTATCGTGGAGTCTCCCTCTATCTTCTTAAAGTTCCTACCAGGATTCGCATCGTAGATATCGTGTTGGTTTATGTATTCTATGCATGTTTGGAATGCTTGGCGCAGGTTGTCTCCTGTTAGGTGTAGCTCGGCGCCTAATGCTTTTATCAGCTCCAGTTTTTCTCTAGGTATGTTCCTGTGCGTGAATACGTGGCATTTCAGTCCGTTTATCTTTGAGAAGAATGAGAGTGAGATGGCGGCGTTGCCTGTGCTTGCTATAGCTATTTCGCGGTATCCGTGTGAGAGGGCGTCTTGAATCATCATCAGTGTCTCGCGGTCCTTATGCGAGCCTGTGGGCTGGGTATATTCAAGCTTGGCATAAACGTCTAAACCTAGCTGTCTGCTGGTTCTATCCAACTTTATTAATGGAGTGGTGTATGTCGTTGGGTAATCCTGCATCTCAGGTGAGAATAGAAATTGAAAGTTCTTAATCGTTTCTACATGGATGTCCGCATTACCATCGGCTGGGCTGTTAGCCAGAGGCTGAACATCGTGTAGAATATCATGAGCGTTGTTATGGGTATCTGGCTCCTGAATGCCTGTGAGTGTGTCGGGTATATTCGGTGTGCTATCTTTGTTGAGACGTACACCGCTAGTATGTGGCCTAGTATTATGAGGAATGCCTGCATATACCATACATAGTCCATGCTTGTTATTGGTGCTACCTGTATGTTTGCTGTTCCGAATAGGTTCCAGCCATAGCCGAATGGGTCTGAGAGCGCTTTGATGAATCCCATGAACTCCATGTTAAAGTGCGCTACGTTATGCGCTGCGTGGTAGAAGAGGGCTATGGGTAGGAATGAGATTGCGAAGTATGTGAAGAGTGTCCTAGTGTTGAGCAGCGTGGTTCCCGACATTAGTCTGGCGAGGTAGACGAAGAAGTAGACGACGCCTATTAGGAATCCTAGGAAGAGGAACATCCAGAGGGTGAATGAGCCTATGTAGCCTAGGTATGGCTCTGTTAGTGAGATTAGTAGCCCCCATGTTGGTATCATTGTTAGGCCGTGGAATGATGTTAGGGCTAGTATGACTACTGCGAAGAGCGCCCACGCGTGGCTTGGTGTGAAGGAGCTGGTTAGGTCTTTGAGGAATGGCCTGAAGTTAAACGCCACGTTGTCGTGTGGGCATGTCTTGACGCATTCGGAGCATAGTATGCAGCTCGTGCTTGTTGCGCTGTTCTCGGAGCCTACGTAAGTGTATGTTGGGCAGCCGTAGCCTTTCTCATTGCCCCTTATGCAGTCCTTCGTCTTACAGTTCTTACAGACTTCTAGGCTCTCGGCCTTAAGCTCTACGGGGGACATTAGGGAGTATGCGCCCTGTATCGCTCCTATTGGGCAGCCGTAGCGGCAGAAGTAGTTGCGCTCAAAGAGGAGCATTGAGCCTAGGGTTAGGCCGAGTATTATCAGGCCTAGATACGCTGTCTGTATCGGGCTCTTGGTTACTCCTATGGCGAGTTCCAGCCATGTGAGGAGTATGAAGAGCGCCGCTGCTAGGAGTATGGTCTTAAAGCGTGCTGGCCATCTCAAACCTAACGTGAATTGCCGCGTCTTTCTCCCCCAGAGGCTTAGCTTCTGTATCCAGTCGCTTATAGCCAGCCATGGGCATGATGCGCAGAAGACACGGCCTAAGAACATGACTGTGAAGATTAGGACTATCCACCAGAATATCCATGTGAGGCTTGTTGCTATGTTGCTTGACGGGTCTTGAGAGCCGAAGAAGCCCGCTAATATCACGAGTATGAACGCTGCTACTGTGGGAACCCTTAATGTGAATTGGAATTTTCTACTCTTGACCCAGCGTTTGATTATCCTGTTTCTTAAGATGTTGTAGCGTCTATACGGCTTCTCGCCTATCCTCTTACTATAAGCCTCAACGACTAGGAACGACACGAGGACCGCCATGCCCGATGAGGTGAGGAAGAGCCAGTCAGGCATGCCGGGCATCATGTGTTTTGTAGGCTCTCTCGGCGGGAGAACAATCACCGAGAAGGGGAAAACTTCCTTCTCCTCGCCATCATAAACCTCTACCTCTATGCTATTCTCGCCCTCGTCGGTGAATTGGAGGGTGGCGACATAGTAGCCTGCCTCGTGCTCTGATGCTTGTTTAATTATAGTCTGCTTAACGCCTGCTATTGTGACTGAATACTTCACCACAACGCTTAAGCCTCTCACAGGCTCGCCGCTGGCTTTAGCGACTATAGACAAGGTGAGGCGGACTTCCTCGCCAACTGCTGGATTGACTGGATAGAAGTATGCTTCTATGCTGTATTTCTGGGAATCCGCCCCATAAGCTGTTGTTAGAAGCGTTATCATTATTAACAGGGCGGTTAGGACGGGAAGCCTAGGAGAAGCTCTCATAACGCTTCTACTCTGTATTTAGGTGGTTTAGCGATTTTATTCTTTTGGTTGAGGATTGTACCATAAACTTTACTAGTTATCTCCAGCTTTCTTCATAACGCTGTTTTAGCGGATTGTAGAGCTCTTAAGGGAGGAGAATCCATTACTATGGTGATGAGGTGGCCTGCCGCTGTTCTCCTCGCCGCTTCACTACTAGTGTCGCTCAGCGCCGTGGCGGCTCACACAGACCACGGCGGTATCGTTGTAGGTGATTATGTGGTAGCGTTAAGTCCTTCTGTCTATGTGGCGGGGAGAAACTCAACTGTGTATGTGTTGATAGACTTCTCACGCAACATGACGGAAGCCAGCGGGCTTGAAGTATATGCGCGGCTCATAACCCCAGACGGCTCCGAGGTCTTTAGCGAGAAGCTGAAAGAGATACCGCCAGGAATATACTATTTCACCTATCTGTTCAGTGAGACTGGTGATTATACGCTGAGGGTTCGTATAGAGGATACAGACGCATCGCTTACGCTTAGCGTTGTTAGCGCTGGTGAGCAGGCTTCGTTGGAGGGGATAGTTATAGTTGTGGTGGGGCTCGTGGTATTAGCTAGTGTGGCGCTGTACGTTAGGCGTATGAGGCGTAGAGAGCTGGAATAACCCAGGCTCTACCTTCCAGGTAGGAATATTATGTCGGTGCCGTAGATGTATAGCACGCCCATACTGAGTAGTATGAGGTATATCCCGACCACTATGAGCAGTATCCCGCTTATCTTATGCAGCTTGGGAGCAAGGTTCTTCAGCCTGTTTATCGCCGCTGTCTTTGCGAGAGATACGAGTATCGTGGTAGCTATGAGCGGGGCTGCCACGCCAACGGTGTATGAGAGGAAGATGAGCATACTATACAGCGGGTTAGCTAAGGTGAGTGCGAAAAGAACTATCGTTATGAATATCGGGAACGTGCATGCCTGCGCTCCCAGGCCGTAGCCTAGGCCGAAGAGGTAGAAGCCTGGCAGTCCAGATATGTTGAAGCGTGTGGCCAGGTTGGATGATAGCCCGACTACGGGTATGTTGATGTTAAACAGCATAACCACGCCTAGGGATATGACTAGAGCAGCTGCTATGTAGCCGAATGATGAGAGGTATCTTATGATTAGCGAGCCTGTGAGCCCCACCAACGCGCCGATTGCTATATAGACTGTGAGAAGTCCCAGAACTGCTGTCAAGCCAGCGAGGAGCGCGCGTCTGACGCTTGTTCTCTCACCCAGCAGGTATGCTACATAGCCTGGCAGTAGTACATAGCCGCATGGAGATATTAGGGCGAATACTCCCGCTGTGGCGGCGAAGACCAGCGCAAAACTAAAGGAGACCGACATCCTACCCTACCATGTAGGTGGTTATCCAGCCTCTATGACAGCACCGCCCTCAAACTCCTTCAGCTTGTCATACTCCTTATTCAGGATAAGCTCTATAATCTTGGGATAGTTGTCCTTGACGAACTGAATCTGGGCAGGATTCCTAAAACGCTCAACACCATTCTCGTCAACGAAGATATGCGTGAAGAGTGTTGGTATGCTCAGCTCTATTATCAAGTCTCCCTCGCCGAGAGCCATGTACTTCCAATTAATCTTAAACTGGTCGCGATACTCGCGTATCCAGTCTGGCTCCTCGTTCTGGACAAATATGGAGACTATCTCTATCTTATCCTGATACTTGCTGTAAATCTCCTGCAAGTAGCCAACGTTATGCAGGTATTCGCATGAGGCGCAGCCTATGAACGTGAATTCCAGTATGGTTATCTTCCCAGGCTCATAAAGCTCGCTAACCATAATCTCCTTAACACCATCATCGGTTACCAGCTTTATCGGAAAATCAATAACATTACCCATTTCTTCTTTTGCTACATCTTCTTTCTCCACACTATTATTCATGAATAACGTAAACCCACCTATGCTAGCTGCTAGAACAGCTACAATAATCGTAGCTACTAGTATTATTGCGTTTTTTCTCCTCATTTCCCGACCTAACGGGCTTTAGGCCAACTGAGTATTAAGTCTTATGCTAAAAAACTAAAAGGAAAAGAATACTAACTGTTTAATAGCCTCTAATCGTGTTAAGCAGTGCCTGGTCTTGGAATATCTTCATAGGGTCGCCTGCGTAGATTATCTCGCCTCTATCAATTGCGTATAGGCGTTCGCCTACCTTAGCTGCGTTATTCACGTTTGACTCTGCTATGAGTATGGAGATTCCCAGCTGCTTTATCTGGTTGACCGCCTTTATGAACCGCTCAACAACCACAGGCGCCAGCCCCTCAAAAGCCTCGTCAAGCAGTAGTAGCTTGGGGCGTAGAGAGAGCGCCCGCGCTATTGAGACCATCTTCTTCTCGCCGCCACTACAGTAAAGGCCGCGCCTATTCCATATTCTCTTAAGCTCTGGGAAGATGTTGAATATCGTCTCCTCCATATCCTTCTCGCTCACCTTCTCATGCTTTGAGAGCCATATCCCCAGCTTGATGTTCTCCTCAACAGTTAAGTCGGGGAAGACTCTACTATCCTCAGGCGAGTATCCTATGCCGATGCGCGTAGCCCTGATATGGGGAGGTAGGCCAGTAATATCCTTACCATCAAACGTTATCTTCCCAGACTTAACGGGATAAAGCCCTATTATGCTCTTAATCGTGGATGTCTTCCCAGCCCCGTTCCTCCCAACGAGGACGACTGTCTCGTCTTTGTCTATGTTTATAGAAAGGTCTCTAAGCACTTGGACAGCCCCTATATTTACGTTGATGTTATTAACCTCAAGAAGCACCCGCCGTCACCCCAAGTAGCTTCTCCTGAACCTCACGGCTCTGCCTAATCTCCTCAGGCTTACCCTCGGCTAAAATCTTTCCATCATACATCACGACCACCCTATCCGAGTAGCCGAAGACTATGTCCATGTCGTGCTCTATTATCATGGTTGCTATCTTCTCGTTCCTCACCGTCGGGACTATCCTCTCCATGATTGTGTGTTTGTCTTTTGAGCTTACGCCGCTGGTGGGCTCGTCCAGCAGGAGGACACGCGGCCTGAGAGCGAATGCCACAGCCACGTCCAGTAGCTTCCTCTCACCCTGGGGAAGGGCCTTCGCAGGCACCTCGGCCTTCTCCTCAAGGCCGAACGAGGCCAGAATCTCCAGCGCCTCGCTGCGCACATCATCAAAACGCTCAACAGGCTTCCAGAATATACTAGTCTTCCCAAGCCTGCTGAGAACAGCTATCCTAACATTATCCAGCGCTGTAAGCTCGTCATAGAGGTTGACGAGCTGGAAGCTCCTAGCTATTCCCATCCTAATCTTCTTAATCCTAGACGCCTTTGTTATGTCCTTCCCCTGATAGTATATCTTGCCCGCGTCTGGGTTGAAGTATCCAGTTATGACGTTTACGAATGTTGTCTTCCCCGCTCCGTTGGGGCCTATGAGCGCCACGACCTCGCCAGGGCTTATCTTGAAGCTAACACCATCAACCGCCCTGACCTCGCCGAAGTATTTCTTCAAATCAACTGTGTAGAGGATTGGTTCTTGGCTGCTCATTTCTCACGCCCACCCTCTTGGTGATGCTTAATATCTGTTATGGCGGTTGGCGTCGGCGTCGGGGCGGCTGGCAAAATACGCGAACCTGCTCGGATTCTATTCGCTATACTGTTGAGCGCGCCCATAATACCAGAGGGGAACGCGAGTATCAAGACTATCAGGACAGAGCCCAGTATGAGGCGCCAGAATATCGTGTAGCCCATAGCATACTGCCTTACGAAGATGAAGATTATAGAGCCTAGGATGGGGCCTTCAAAGAATCTGAACCCGCCTAGGACTGCTACGAATACTATGTCTCCTGAGAATATCCAGTCGGCCTGCTCTGGGGTTACATGACCGTTGAGAACTGCGAAGAGGGCTCCTGCGAGCCCTGTGAAGACGCCTGATATGATGAACGCGTACCACCTGTATAGGCGTACCCTAATGCCCACGAATTCCGCTCTTGTCTCGTTGTCGCGCGTAGCGAGGAGCGCGCGGCCAAAGGGCGAGTTGACAACAAGCCAGATGATGAACAGGCTTATGGCGAAGATTCCGAGGAGGTAGTAGTAGAATACCGTGTTTAGGTATTCTGGCCTGCTCATGAACTCGTTGAACGGTATTCCCAGCAGTGGTTTTGCTTTTACGTTTACCCCGTCGCTGCCTCCTGTGTACCAGTAGAGCTTGAGGATGAGCGCCCAGACGAGCTGTGTGAGAGCCAGCGTCATGATGGCGAAGAATATCCTAGTCAGCCTAACCGCTATGTATCCGAAGGCCATTGAAACTATCGCCGATGCCGCCAGGGCCAGCAGTATCAAAACCTCAAACGACGTCTCGCCTATAAACTGGGGGGCTAGCGCTACGGTGTATGCGCCGACGGCAAAGTAAGCGGCGTGGCCGAAGGAGAGCAGGCCTGAGTAGCCCAGCAGTATGTTGAACGCTAGGCCAGCTATGGCGAAGATTATAGAGTACATCAGGAGGTTCTGAACGAACTCTGTTATTATCCCGGCTCTTACGAAGAGGGGGATGAGGGCTAGGACTAGGAGGAATATGAGGTAGCCGATGATTTTGTTTCTTACTTGTTTGCTTGCGTGGCTTGGCATTGTGTTGCTCACCTCCCGAAGAGTCCCTGCGGCTTTATCGTGAGAACGATTGCGGCTATGAGCCAGAGTATGGCAAGCTCTATCTCTGGGAAGTATGCGGTGCCTATCTGTCTAACCGCTCCTACTATGAGCGCTCCCACGAAAGCGCCTTTCATGCTCCCCAGCCCACCTATAACCATGACAACGAACGCGAGAACTAGGGCTTCTATACCCATTCCGAGAACTGCCGTGTCCTTCGTAACTATGAAACCGCCAGCCAGGCCTGCTATCATAGCGCCTATCACGAAGCTAACCGTGAAGAGCGACTTAACGTTCACGCCCATAGCGGCTGCCATCTCCCTATCCAGCGATGTGGCTCTCAAGATTATTCCAAACTTGGTCTTGTATAGGAAGAACCAGAGGGCAAACGCGATGATGAAGCCCAGCGCTATTACGAGAAAGTTATAGTTGGGATAGCTTAGGTCGCCTATCTGGCTAACGCCTAGGAACGTATATGGCTCGCGGACCGAGAGCGGGTATGGGCCGAAGAGTAGGAGGAAGAGGTCCTCCAATATCAGGAGGACGCCAAACGTTATGAGTAGCTGGAACTCCTCTATACGTTTATACATCGGTCTGAGGAGTGTAGGCTCCATTATTAGAGCGCCGAGCCCGACCACCATTGCGCCTATTATCGGCGGCACTATGTAGAGGAGAGGGCCTGGAAAGGCTTGATAACCCACTGTTAGGAGAACCCACGCCGTAACATATGCGCCTAGAGCGTAGAGGTTGCCATGCGCCAGGTTGATTATACGCATGACACCGTAGATTATGTTCAGCCCTGCCGTCAGGAGAAATAGCACTGACGCGAAGAGCAGAGCATTCAGGGCGAAAATGATGTAGATGAACATTTCGGCTCACAAATAAAAATAAAAAGAATATAGAGATTTCGGTATTCGGCTGAATTATGGTCTGAAACCTACTGGCCAGCTCTCAAGCCACTGTTTGGACGTGTTGTACTCTGCTGGGGCGGAGACCTTCTCTATCGGCAGCACCAGGACCTCGCTCATAACGGCGAAATCATATTCGGGGCTCGTGCCAGTCATGCCTATGACGGCGTTCTTATAGCACTGGTGGTTCTTCTTACGCACCTGTATGTAGCCAGCAGGACCGTATGTTGAGTAGGTCTCCAGCACTGGTATGACCTCTTCATCGTCAGGATAGCCGCCAACCTCTTGCGCAGCAATCTCTATAGCATCCTTGAGCATGTAGCCGCCTACATAAGCGCCCTCAGCCTCAAAGCTCGGATACTCGTCCCACATATCCTTGAACTTCTTGACGAACTCGCCGTTAAGTGGCCACAACGTCCAGTCTGGGTTTGTGAACCAGTAGTTGGCGTGTACGCCGCCTACGTGGCCTGTTGGGTGGTCCTTGCCCACGGCCTGCGGAGAGCCGCCGAAGGTCAGCGTCGTAACAACCTTCATCTTGTCAAAGAGGCCGAAGCCTATGGCCTGCTTATACCAATTGACGTAGTCGCCGCCCCATAGTGAGACTACCGCGAGGTCTGGTTGCTGCTGTATCATAGAGGTAATCTGGGCTGAGAAGTCTGTTACCTTGAACAGACCTGGGAACTGCTGGTCTAGTATCTCGGCGTCAGGCAGCATCTTTTGCATGGCTGTGTTGTAGAAGTCGTGTATCAGCCTGCCGTAGGCGTAGTCTGGGTGGATTCCAGTTATCTTCGGGTTCTCTGGAATGAGGCCCCTATCAACAAGCAGCTTCATCGTACCGACGGCTGCTGTTATCGCGTCGCTGGACTGGATGTTGGTTATCCTGAAGATGTAGAACGGGTTTGGAACCGCTCTCTCAAATAGTATGTCGGTACAGCCGTCAACGAAGAGTGTGAGGACCTTGTTCTCTTCTGCCTCAGGCCCTACTGTTGGCGTGTTGCCGCTGGATATTAGGCCCATGTAGTAGTCTATCTTGTCCTCAAGAACGAGCTTCCTAAACTCTCGCAGTGTTGCGTCTGATGGCCCCTCATCCCTCTCCAACAGCTCTATCTTACGGCCCAGAATGCCTCCCGCGTCGTTAATCTCCTTCACGGCCATCCTAGTACCATATGCTGACGGCAGGCCTAGTAGGGCACCAGGGCCTGTGAAGAAGTTCTGTGAGCCGAGCTTAATTGGCCCTGACGGCGTAGGCCTAGCTGTCTGCCCAACTGTGACGGTCTTGGTCACAGTCTGGGCGGCTCCGCCTACTGTTGTTGTTACTGTCTCTGTTTTGACAACCTCTTTTGGTGGGGCTCCGAAGTAGCCTGCCAGCCCACCGACTATTAGGCCGCCGACACCTGCGCCGACTGCTTTAAGGAAGCCGCGCCTATCTGTTCCGCTCATTTTCTCAACACCTGCGACACTTCACACATATACAAAAATATATAAAATTTCTCCACAGGCGCCTAAACTGCTAAAAAGGAATAAGAGCGATTATGTAGGCTCAAAAATAATTATGCGCTTAGGCGTGTTGTTGGTTAAAGCTACCTAAATCATGTTAGTCTGTTTTTATTATTGCGCGCCCTACTATCTCGCCGCGATTCAGCGCGTTATATGCCTCGTTAACCTGCTCCAACTTGTAGTGCCGCGTTACCGATTTGGCCAGGTCAATCGCGCCTTTGGAGGCTAGTTTTAGTATTGTTGGCATGTCTGCGCGCGTTCTCGCGCCGTATGAGCCTATGAGCTTTATTCCGCGTCTCACCAGTCTGGTTATCTCTATGCTTGCGGAGACACCTATGGGTGCTATCCCAACAACAACTGCTTTACCACCATCGCCAACTATATTCACAGCCTGCGCCACTGTCTCTGGCCTTCCCAGAGCCTCAAACGCCACATCAACACCACGATTATCTGTTATGCGCATAACCTCGTCAACGGGGTTTGTCTCTCTTGAGTTTATTACGTGAGTCGCCCCAAGCTCCCTCGCATTAGCCAGCTTATCATCTCTAACATCTATAGCTATTATCTCTGATGCCCCAAATGTCTTCGCCCACTGTATTATGTTAAGCCCCACACCGCCCACCGCTACTACGGCGACAGACTCTCCCGCTCTTAGGTCTGCTTGGTTCTTCACAGCCCCGTATGCGGTGAATACGGCGCAGCCTAGCGTTGCTGCTTCATGTAGGGGCATGTTATCTGGAAGCTTAAACACCGCTGTAGCGGGGACTACCGATAGCTCAGCCAAGCCGCCCATACTATACATCCATACCCTACTACCATCCTTCCTGAAGAGACGGGTATCGCCATCATAGAGCTTCCCCTGAAGCCTGTTGAGGGCGAAGAACTTCTCGCATAGGTCGTCGCGGCCGCGCATACAGTAGTAGCATGAGCCGCATGGCATTATGAAGGGGCAAACAACCCTGTCGCCTACCTGTATTCCCTCAACACCCGCGCCTACCTCCTCAACAACACCAGATATCTCATGCCCAAGAACACAGGGTGTGGGGAACTTAACCTCACCCTTCATAACGTGCAAGTCTGTATGGCAAACACCACAGGAGGCTACCCTAACCAGAACCTCGCCAGCCTTAGGCCGCGGCCTCTCCAGCTCCTCAATAATCATAGGCTTGTTAATCTCGTTGAGAACTGCGGCACGCATGTATGGCGTTTGTAATGTATTGCATATAAGGCTTCAAGAGATGTGCAGCGATTCTCTAATAAACGCCCAAAACATAAAGGGATGTAAGGATGGGCATGACCTTGTCTGAGAGTCATGCAATAAGCGCCACAACGAGAAAATACATATTAATATTCTTCATTGCTGTCTTCGTCCTAATACCGTTATTCGCCCAGGATTACGTGCTTGTATTGGTGAGCTATGGGCTAATCTACTCAATCGTAGCCCTCTCGGTGAACCTGCTCCTCGGCTACGGCGGGCTGGTCTCTTTTGGTCATGCCGCATTCTTCACGGTTGGGGCCTACTCAGTCGCTCTATTGTCTATAAACGCTGGCATATACTCCATAGACCTCCTCATCATAAGCGGCCTAGTTATCTCGCTACTCACAGCCTTGGTAATTGGGATGCTCTGCGTACGACACACGAGGATATACTTCATGATACTCACGTTCGCCCTCTCCGAGGTTATTCACGCTATAATCCACAGAATCTTCGGCGCCGCTGGGCTTCCAGTCCCAGTACCCATATCAAGGCTCCACGAAAGCACGCTCCTCTGGATGACGTTCCAAGGGGCTAACAGGCTGGAATTCCTACGCGGCGTATATTACTACTATATACTCGCCTGGTTCGCGCTGGTTGTCTTCATATACTGGGTTCTGGTGAACTCGCCCTTCGGCAAGACGCTACAGGCGGTTAGGGATAATGAGGAGCGAGCTACCAATGTTGGGGTTTCTGTGAGGCGGATACGGCTCCTAGCATTCGTGGTCTCTGGAGCTTTCACAGGCCTTGCGGGCGCTCTCTGGGCGCCGCTGACTGGGCTGGTTGACCCACATATGATACACTGGGATATCTCTGGCGAGTATGTCTTCTATGCCTTGTTGGGTGGCGTTAATACGTTTGTTGGCCCTATTGTCGGCGCGTTTATCTTAACTTCCTTGAAGGATGCTGTACTCTCTATTACAACC
>WAQC01000111.1 GCA_015520425.1 Candidatus Pelearchaeum sp.
GCATAACAGCAGCGCCCACCGAGGGTATCTCGCATGTGAAGATAAAGACAAACCCAGACGGCTCCAAGTATCTGGCGATATACTTCGCTGGCCCCATAAGGTCTGCTGGAGGCACAGAGCTCGCGGCCGTGGTCGTTCTCGCCGACTATGTCCGTCGGCTCATGGGCCTTGATAGGTATAAGCCCACTGAGGAGGAGGTTAAGCGCTTCGTAGAGGAGCTGAGAACATACGTGAGGCGTGTAAGCAGGTTCCAATACAATGTCCCAGATAGTTTGATTGAGTACGCCATACGGATGACGCCTGTTGAGATTAGTGGTGTCGCTACTGACAAGATACTAACTCCCTCGTATAGAAACTTGCCGCGTATAGAGACCAACTACCTACGCGGCGGCGCTCTCCGCGTTGTTAATGATGGGATAGTCGGTAGGGCTAAGAAGGTCTTGAAGATGGTGCAGTCGCTCAACATATCTGGATGGGAGTGGATTGAGGAGATAGTCAAGCAGTCTAAGAACATTAGCAAGGGCGAGGAAGGGGGGCATCTCTCAGAGGTGATAGGCGGCAGGCCTGTCTTCTCGCTCTCCGACAGCTTCGGGGGATTCAGGATAAGGTATGGCCGCTCCTTCGCAACGGGCATGGCGGCGCTGGGCGTGCATCCCATGACCATGCGCATCCTAGATGGCTACATAGTGCTGGGGACGCAGCTAAAGACGGACTATCCAGGGAAGGGCGGTGTAGTTATCC
This sequence comes from Candidatus Pelearchaeum sp., assembly GCA_015520425.1. Lineage (GTDB taxonomy): Archaea > Thermoproteota > Nitrososphaeria_A > Caldarchaeales > Caldarchaeaceae > Pelearchaeum. The sequence goes on from WAQC01000111.1 coordinate 742, forward strand.
CTGTTGATGTGGAGCCCCCCGTTGTTAAGACCTCTGACGGCGAGGTTGTGCGCATAGACTGTGAGGAGAAGTATGCGCGCGTTGCTGGCCGCGTGGAGCAGATTCTCTTCTTGGGTGATGTGCTAATCTCGGCTGGGGATTGTATAGAGAATAACGTGGAGCTCAGGCCTCCTGGATACTGCGAGGAGTGGTGGGCTGCCGAGCTTGGAGAGGCGATAGCTAGGATGGGGCTTAGGAACGCGGCTGAGATGACTGGCTTATCAGAGACGCGGCTCAGAAGATTTTTGGAAGAGCCGCTTAACACCAAGCCCACCTTTCATGAAGCCCTCGCAATAAGCAAAACCCTAGGAACACCACTACATCCATCATACACCTTCTACTGGGAGAACATAACCATAGACGAGCTTGAGAAACTACGCCGCTGGCTCAGCGGGACATGGACATTAAACATGGACGGATACGCCTCAATCAAGGCGGAGAAGGATATACACGAAATACTGACCAGCCTACTGGTTGAGCATAGGTTTGACGGCAGCAAGATAACCATCAGAGGCGATGTTCTTGAGATTCTACAAAGCCTTCTCAGGCCTGGTGCGGAGACGCTCATCAAGGGATTGGGTAGCGTGGTTGACGCCATAGCGGCGTTGAGTGGTGTTAGGATTAGGCCGAAGTCAGGCTCATTCATCACCGCGCGCATGGGGAGGCCTGAGAAGGCTGGGCCACGTATGATGGACCCAGCTCCGCATGTTCTCTATCCAATCGGCCTCGCTGGCGGCTCTTCACGCGACCTCCATGCAGCAGCTAAGTCTGGTGGAAGTGTAGTCGTTGAGATGGTTATGCGCAAATGCTCCAGCTGCGGCGGAGTAACGTGGAAAGAGTATTGCGATGAGTGTGGGGGCGAGACTGTTATCGTTGGTTTATGCTCCAACTGTCAGGCTGAGTGCGGCTATAGTGAGGACGCCACGTGCCCAAGATGCGGTGAGCGTGTATCATACTCGCGGAAATATGTGCTGAATATGAAGCAGGAGCTGGAGCAGGTGTTCGCAGCTCTTCACGAGGAGCCACCAGGGAGGATAAGCGGCGTTAAGGGGCTTACCAGCCTCTCGCGCCAACCTGAGATGCTGGTTAAGGGAGTTCTAAGGGCGAAGTATGGGCTTTTCGTCTATAAGGACGGGACAACACGGTTTGACGCCACCAACGCACCACTAACGCACTTCACACCACGCCAAATAGGGGTTAGTGTGGAACGTCTGAGAGAGCTGGGCTACACACACGACATAAACGGGCTCCCACTGGTCTCGCCAGACCAAGTATGTGAGCTGCGGATTCAGGACATAATAATCTCTAGGAAGGCCGCCGAGTATCTGCTCAAGGTGAGCCGCTTCATAGACGACCTCCTCTCCAAGGTCGCTGGGCTTGAGCGGTACTACAACTACAAACACATAGAAGACCTGATAGGCTGTCTCGTCGTCGCCCTATCCCCGCATACGTATGTTGGCGTACTATGCAGGGTTATCGGCTTCGTGGATGGGGAGGTCAACTTCGCCCACCCAATACTACACGCTGCCAAGCGAAGAGACTGCGATGGGGACGAGGATAGTGTGATGCTCCTGATGGATGTGCTGATGAACTTCTCAAGACTCTACATACCTGACAGGGTAGGAGGCAAGATGGACTCGCCGCTCCTCATAACTAGGGTAGTCTATCCAGAGGAGGTGGATGAGCAGGCTCACAACGTGGATATATGCTCCCGCTATCCCCTAGCTTTCTACGAGGCAGCATCCAAGGGTGAGAAAGCGGCCAACATAGTGGGGGTTGTGGAGACGATTAAGGATAATCTCGCGGGAGACGGTAGGTTCGCGGGAATGCGCTTCACACACCAGCAAAAAACCCTAACCATGCCCATGCTTGAATCAGCCTACAAACGGCTTGAGACCATGCTGGACAAGGTGATGAACCAGCTTGAGCTCACCTCAAAGCTCAGCTCCGTGAAGACCTCAGCAATAGCGGAGAAGATAGTCCAGTCCCATATTCTCCCAGACATCCTAGGGAATATCAGGGCGTTCTTCGTCCAGAGCTTTAGGTGTAAGAAGTGTGGTAAGCGTTATAGGAGGCTCACGCTAACTGGTAAATGCCCCTCATGTCAGTCTGACTTGGTGCAGACGGTCTTCCGCGGGGCTGTGGAGAAATACGTGGAGCTGGCCGAAGACCTAGCAAGGCGCTACGTAAAGGACGAGTATCTCCACGCCAGGACTGTTAGCGCGATAGGAAATATAACCGATAGCTTCGTCCAGAATAGTAGGCTGGTGGGTGAGAGGAGGGGGGCTAGGCAGGCCTCGCTTGAGAGCTTCTTCTCGTGATGGGGTATGGTGGAGATAGAGCCGCGCGCATTCCTGCGCAGGATGCGGAACACGCGGCGTGGCGTCTCGTCCAGAACGCGGATACTTAAAGCTGTTAGAGAGGGTGAGAAGAGTATAGCCGAGATAAGTAGCCGCTCAGGGCTTAGCATAGCCGCCGTAAGATACCACCTAGAGAACCTAAGGCGCGAGGGCGTGGTGGAGCGGGTAAGGAGCGGAAAGAGAGCCCGCTGGCGCCTCACTGGAATAGGGCAGAGAACAATAGAAGAAGCCAGCCAAGCCTAGAGCGGGAAGAAGATACGCGCAATAGTAACGAGGACTATAAGCATCGCACCAACTATTATCACGACCTCTGGCCTTATTTTAATGCCTTTAGACTCCTCCTCAAAGAACCTGAGGAGCCCAGCAGCGCTAGCTGGTAGTGGAGCCTCTTTTCTCTTCCTAGTGCTCATCTCAGCAAAATTCACCAACTAGCGGTATATCAATATTTCCGCGCGGCGCCTCACTCAAAGACGAGCTGCCTCACCCCGTTTATGGCTAGGGAATCCAGCGGTGTGGCGTCGTAGCCCATTCTCCGTAGGGCTGATGATAGGGAGTTGGTGAATCCATGCATCACGTAGGTCTTCTTGGGGGATATTCGCTGGACAAACTCCAGCAGGCCGCGGTAGTCCGCGTGGCCGCTTAGTGGAAACGCGGCGTCGTAGCTCCTATACCTGTACCGCACAGCCCAGCCCGTAGCTACGGCCCACCTAACACGCCTGCCGAAGCTCATATAGCCGCGCCTAACGCTATCCACATAAACACACCCCCCACCGCGCATAATCTCCCTCCCCTCCCTACTGCTTGCAGGCACAAACTCTAGACGAACACCCGACTCACCATAGGCGCGCGACACGGCCTCCACATACTCGCCAACAACAACGGGGAGGTGGGTATATCTATTGATGAGCGCGATTATCTCCTGAGACTTCCCCACCGAGTAGGTCTTAAACGCTGGTATGGAGCCCTCGCGAATACATGAAGAAACCCACCTAACTATGTCGGAATACACAGCCTCGCGGGCTGGGAAGATGTATGAAGGCTCGCCATACGTTGATTCTATAACCAGCGTATCAGCCTCAATCTCCGCCGCGGGCTTCGTTATCAGCGTCTCATACGTGTTGAGGTCTCCAGTATATAGGAGGCTACAGTCGGGTGTCTCTACGTAGAACTGGGAAGAGCCCAGCACGTGGCCCGCGTTTAGGAGACGCACCTCCACGGAGTCGTCTGGCCTTATCTTCTCGCCGAGCCGCTTCAGCAGTAGCTGTCCTAGTCTCTGCCTAAGAGAGCTGGCTATACGCTGAGTCTCTGGCGTCATTATAGTCTTCTCGCTATACCTGCTTGGTGCGTGGTCTGCGTGGGCGTGGCTCACGAGTCTGATAGCCCGCTCATCCACCAGCCTCGCAGCGGCGTCAAAGACCAGCGTAATGCTCTGGCCAGATAACGTCAAACCGCCGCGAAAGCCGATAATCACGGGCCGCAGCCCCTCCTCCCAGCCTCCTGGGAATATCGTTAATAAAGTGTTTTGTCGTGTCTGGCTCAGCTTCGGCGGTGGTAAGATAGTTGGGTAGAGAGACAGCAGGGCTTATTGCGGCAAAATACAACGCTCTACGCGGCATTACTTATGATACCAAGGCCTCGGTAATACTGATAACAATCCTCGCAGCAGTTATAGGGGTCTCGGCCTACTTAATCTCAGCCAACGCCATACAGGCTATAGTAGCCTTCGCATCTAGCATTTTCTTCACGGTAATCTTCAACAGGGTTGTGAAGAAGATAATCCTCCACAAGCATAGCATCCTTACCACTAGGAGGCTTGACGCAGTGGCTGCCGTTGAGATGACGATAATAGCTCTTGGTGTGGCAGTATCTGTGATTGTTACTCTAGCGGGCGCTGGTATAGGGTTGGGCTTCCTCATATTCGTAGCAAGTATAGCCGCCGCGTCATTCGTGGGATACGCGGCGCGTAGAGCTATGCTGGTCCACTCAACACCAGCCTCATGCATACTCTCATCATTCTCGCCGTTCCTCATCAGCATACCGCTAGGCTTCACATACACCCAGTCAATAACACGCGCCTTGCTAGCTGGCTCGGAAGCATTCGCTATCGGGACGGCGTTGATGGAGATAGCGCGAGCAGCGATAGATAGGTTCTGGCTCATTAAGGGCGTAAGGCCCTTCAAGCTTTTCCAAGCATTTGTGCAGAGCCTGCTTGAGGGGAATAACCGCGACTTTGAGCATGAGTTGCTGAAGCTCTCGCGCGAGGAGGAGATTGATACCAAGCTCTTCATAATAAGGCCGAAGGGGGCTGGCAGGCCTGTTGCGCTTGTGATAACAGACGCCCATCCAGGCCCTTTCAGGGATGTGGGGAGTAGCGTCTTCCCCAGCTTGGTTTACCGCGCCTTTGAGTCGCGCGGGATTGATGCCCTAGTCCTTAAGGGGCTCTCAAGCCATGAGAAGAACCTAACCACGCGTAGGGATACTGAGAGGCTGGCCGAGCTTCTAGCCTCAACAGCTTCCAAGAACTTGAACAAAGGTGGCTTTAGTGAGTTTTTCGCAGAGCCTAGGCGAATCTCCAAGAATGGCGCATCACTACTGTCGCTGGGAATGGCGGGGAAGAACCTGACTATACTCACTCTACATCCAAACCCCATGGAGGACCTGCCGACTGATGTTCTCCCCAGCAATTGGGATGGTAAGCTGGTCGCCATAGATGCTCACAACAGCTATGCGGATGGCTACTCTGTGTTGGAGGACTCATCACTAACCAAGCTGCGTGAGCTGCTTCATGATGCTGTGGTCAAGCGTGGAGAAGGCAGGTATGGCCTCGGACGCGTTGGGTATTCGCGTATAGTTCCCTCGCGCTTTGGGCTTGTGGATGGTATGGGGCCTGGCGGGATAGCGTGTATGGTGGTTGAGGTTAATGGTAAGAAATCTGCCGTTGTAGTTGTTGATGCGAATAATGCTGTTCCATGGGTGAGGGAGCAGGTTAGGGAGGTTGCCTCAGAGCTGGGCGTTGACGACGCGGAGCTATGCACAACAGACACCCACGCCGTTAATGCCGTTAAGCTAGGCGGCAGGGGATACCACCCGCTGGGCGAGGTCTTAAGCCCAGAAAGCCTAAGACCATACTTCAGAAAGGTAATCAGCGAAGCCCTCAAGAATATGCGTGAGGCTGAGGCTCTCTTCTTAGACATGCGCGTAAATGGGTTTAAGGTGTTTTCAGGATTGTTGGAGGAGGTTGCCCGTAGCCTGAAACATGGCTCGCGTCTGCTTCTCATGTTCCTCCTAGTTGCGCCGCCGCTCTCCGCGCTGCTGGCTGCGTTAATCTAACACTTAATACACTCTACGAGAACCCTATATAAAAAGCGGGTGAGCCTTGTTGTCAGCCACCGCCCCGTTACAGAATCTCGTCATAGTTGGGAGAAAACCAACTTTCAGATACGTAACAGCGTGTATAACCTTGTTCAATAGGGGTGAGCGGGAGATAACGTTGCGGGCTAGGGGTAGGAGTATATTCAACTGCGTAGAGACTGTGGAGCTTCTTAGGAGGAGCTTCTGGCCAGACCTGAGGGTTAAGGAGATTAGGATTTGGAGCGAGGAATACGAGGCTGGCGGCAGGAGGCGTTTCATCAGCTACATGCAGATAATAATACAGCGCTCTTAAAGCGTAATGGGTTTATTACCTCCAGCTCTTCGCGTGGTTGGTATGGATTTCAGGCTCAGTGAGGATGAGCGCATCTTTAGGGATAATGTTGCCGAGTTTTGTAGGAAGGTTATAGCCCCTAAGTGGATTGAGATAGATGAGCAGGGCAGGATTGAGCCTGAGCTTCTTAGGCGTATGGGTGAGATGGGGCTTCTGGGGCTTACGCTCTCCGAGGAGTACGGCGGCCAGGAGGGACGTTTCCTTGAGGCTGCGATAGCTGGTGAGGAGCTGGCATACCACGCGCCAGCCCTCTCCCTCGCGGTTCTCTACCTAATTGAATGCTCATGGCCCTACATAGTGCAGCGGTACGGTCAGGAGGAGGCTAAGTCGGAGGTTCTCCCCCATATATGTCGTGGCGAGGCTGCTCTCGGAATCGCGAGTACCGAGGCTCACGGCGGGAGTAACGTGGCTGGTGTGCTGCTCAGGGCTGAGCGGCGTGATGATGGTAAGTGGGTGCTCAGCGGGGAGAAGAGCATGGTCTCGCTGCCAACCGTTATTGACAGCCTCCCGTGGGGCGGTGGATGGTTTCTCATAAGCAGGAGCGGCGACCCAGCTCTTCAGCATAAGACAATAACATGCTTCGTGGCGTTGATGAAGCGCGCGGGCGTTAGGGATGAGCGCATAACCTACCAGCCTTGGACGGAATTTGCGCGGCGGGGTCTTGACACCTCTGTAATCCGTTTTAATGGTGTGGAGGTTGATGATAGGTATAGGGTTGGGGAGGTTAATGGGGGCTTCAAGATAGCGATGGAGGGCTTCAACCTGGCGCGGAGCATGATAGGCGCTGTCTGCGTAGGCTGCGCGCGCTGGCTGCTTGAGCAGGGGATAGAGTGGATGAAGAACCGCCGCGTATTCGGCAAACCAATAGCAGCATACCAGGGAATTAACTTCAAGCTAGCCGACTTCTGGAAAGAGCTTGAGGCTGCGCGGCTTCTCTGCTACAAGGCCGCGTGGGTAGCTGATAGATACTATCGCGAGCGCGACCCTACTGTGAAGCTGGGTGATGTGGCTAAGATAAGCGCGGCAGCGAAGCTGAAGTGCGCTGGTCTCGCGGTAGATATAGGCGAGGAGGTTATGAAGTGGTTTGGGGGTGCGGCATACTTTAAGGAGACGCCTATATTCAGGGCTTGGCTCGCCGCCTTCAGCTACGTGGTGGGCGCCGAGGGGACGGAGAACATAATGCGCTACATCATAGCGCGCGAGGTGTTGGGGAGGGAATTCGTAGAGTAGCTTTTACTCCCCTACTACCTGGATTATAACGTGCCTAGTGCGGGGGCCGTCAAACTCGCAGAGCATAATGCTCTGCCAGGTTCCGAGCTTGAGCTCTCCTCCAGCCAGGGGTATGGTTAGGAAATGTGAGAGGAGTATTGAGCGTAGATGGGCGTGGGCGTTATCGTCAATCCTGTTGTGTTTGTATGGCGCGTCAAGCGGGACTAGCCTCTCAAGTATTTCATCAATATCGCGCCTAAGGTTTGGCTCATCCTCGTTTATCAGCAACCCCGTGGTCGTGTGGGGGACGAAGATATTGACCAGCCCCTCCCTAATCTTAGACTCGCGAACCGCCTCGCCAACCTTGCTCGTTATATTCACCAGCTCTATACGCTTTCCAGTCTTCACGGGTAGCTCGCTGGAATATACCCTCATACAAAGACGGTGGGGCGGCTGGTGTATATGACCTTTACCGCTTGAACGATGGTAGCACCTCCTCGGCCAGCGTCTTGATGCTGGGCATGTCCCTCTCAAGGTCGCGGAGTATGACGAGTGATATTCCCATCTCCTCCATCTTTTCTAGCGTGGTGATTATCTCGTCAACGCCGCCGTGTAGGAGCATGTATGTTCTGCGGCGGAAATCTTCAAAGCTGCCCAGCTCTGTTCCAAGCGTTCTAAGCTTCTCACCAAACTGCTGCCCTCCATACGCTAAGACGCTCGTGAAGACGGACTTCCTTACCCTGCCTGGCTCTACTCCCCTCGCGTCGCATATTGAGTTGAATGTCTCCAGTGATTGGGCTAGCTCATCTAGGTCTTCGCAGTATAGGTTGAGCCCCTCTCCTATCTCCGCTGCCACTTCTAGCATTTTTCTCCTTCTTGCCCCTATCCAGATTGGTGGGTGGGGCTTCTGTATGGGTGGGTTGTTGCAAGTAGCTTCCCTAAGCACGTAGTAGTTGCCCTCGTAGCTTACGCTCCCGCTACAGCTCAGCAGCAGGCGTATAACATCTACGTATTCGCGGAATTGTTTTATCCTCTCGCTGGCTGGGAGGAACGGTATCCCCAGGGCTGCGTGCTCCTCGTCCTGCTGCTCTGAGCCAGCTCCAAGACCAAGCTCTAGACGACCACCGCTCAGGTGGTCTAGTGTTGCTGCCATCTTAGCTAAAACCGCTGGGTGGCGGTAGCTGTAGCACAGCACAACGCTCCCAAGGCGTATGCGATTTGTTACGACGGCCATGGATGATAGCACCGTCCACGCCTCTAGCGCGGTGCTGCCCCGCCTCGGCTGGAGGTGGTCAGTAACCCATAGGGAGTCGTAGCCCAGCTGTTGAATGCTTATAGCTGCTCGGACGAGGGAGTGGAAAGAGACATCATACCTTGGGAGGACTACGCCAAATAACATTAACCAATATTTATGCAGCCTCTAACAAGTATAAAACAATAGCTCTAGGCGTAGGCGCTTACTCCATACCATTACTGTTCATGGTCTTTCTAAGCTTGCTACAGTATTCGTTGGCGATTGAGTTCAGAGCTTCGTAGTCTCCGCTTCTAATTAGGCTTAGCAAGCTGTCTTCGGGGACGTTGATAGCCATGGTGCTCCATAGATGCTCAACTAGCATGTGGTCTATTATTGTTAGGGCCTCTTCATCGTTGGAGCCCATGACTACGACAAGGGCTTCATAGACTCTTGAAGACTCGCCGTTTGAGAAGAGCTTGACTGGGCATTCGTTGAGATGCTGCGAGAGGTGGTAGATTAGTATGTCTGCATATTTTTGTGAGAGCGTGTTCTGTAGTAGTGATTTGAAGAATATCATGAGTGGGGAATCTTCGTTGTCTTTTCTCATTCTTCGCATCTCCATAAACTAATCGTGATAAGGTTGGGCTGTCTGTGTGTTGAAGGGCTGTTTGCCCGCTCCATCAGATTCACAACTATATGTTAATCATGTGGTAAATAAATGCCAATAGATAGCCAATTTCTGGCTTATACCACAACCCTTAATATCGCGGACCAATCAATAACCTACGTAGAGGTTCATTAGTGTATGAGGGAGAAGTGCGAAAGTATTGAAAGCGGATGATAATATTATGATAACTATGTATATTTTTCACGTTATTTAAAGGGAGACTGCGCAATATATGGACTTGGAGTTAATTAATTGGATTAGGGGAGGTAGATACCGCATAAGAATCCTCCAGCTCCTCTACCAACGCCCTATGCTACCCAGCGAGATAGCCGACCAGCTCGGAATAACCCGCTCCTCCGTGAGTAGGATGCTCAAAGACCTACATATACGGGGCCTAGTGTCATGCATAGACGCTGGCTCCAGAACTAGGACCTACTTCCTACAACAACGCGCCCTAGACATACTACGCGACCTAGAGCAACTCCTCTCCTAACATGAGGAGGATATTTTGCGGAAAGAGTAGGGGGTTGGGGCTCAGCTACCCCAGGGGGTATCATCCGAGGGGGTCATTATAGAGTCCTGCATCATCGCCTTACGTTTGTGGGCTATGCTGGTGCTCTTAAGTGTTTTAGCGGCTCTGGATGTATAAGCCAGCGGCTGAGAGCAGTATGGCAGCGAGCGCGGCCAGCAGGGGGGTTAGGCCAAGCCCTATCGCTATGCTGAAGAAGAGCATACCGCCAGCCACGACGGTCATGGCCACTAGTATCTTGTTGGCCAGGACGACACCCAATATGAAGAGAACCACGCCAACAACCACCGCCACCATTAGGTTTCCTGTGGTTGTTATCACGGCTGCGTATCCGAAATAGCCCACAACAAGCCCTATGCCCAGCGGGAGGAGTAAGACGCCGCCAAGACCGCCGACGAAGAAGCCGAGAAGACCGATTATCGCAACCGAGATTCCCTTAACATAGAGCGAGGCAAGCGTAGCAGCCAGCGCGGCGGTAGCAAAACCAGCAACCAAGAAGATTAGCGCCTTAACTATGTTCTTCCCCGCGAAAATCAGAGCCAAAGAGAGGATGAGCATCAAGATTACGGTAAGCTGCATCATCTGCGGTGGGAGAATCGTCTGGAGTATGTTTAGGAAGTCCATCGTCAAACGCCCTTCACCTCATACCTCGCAACCCGCTCAGCAAGTCTCCTATTCTCCTCCCTTATTTTCTCTAGCTCCTCGCGGAGTTGCTTATACTCAACCCCCTTCTCCATCTGCTCCCTTATCTTCCGCGCAGTCTCCCGCGCGCCTCTCTTTACCCGCTCGTTAAGGTCGTTGTTGGCCATGTAGTCCAGCATGGGTAGGAGCTTGGGGTCCAGCATCTCCCGCGCAGCCTGGACTACTGCCAGCCTCACCCGCTCATACTCGTCGCGCGCCAGCTCCCACAGGCGGTTATAGACCTCCTTCCTGCCAGGGAACTTAGCCAGAGCAACTGTGGCGGAAATCCTGACAGGGGTGGGCTTGCCCAGCCGCGTATAGTCAAGCACAATCCTCAAAGCCTCTTCGGTAGCTAGCTCGGCCAAGCCATGCAGAGCGCCTGAGGTTATCACGTCATTATGCGACGGCGTCCCAAGCGCTTTGATTAGCGTCTCCTGATTCTCCACCAGCTTTATCTTTCCCAGGCTCATAGCGGCCTGCGCCCTAACATAGTAGGACTCGTCCCTCTTCCCAAGCACCTTCTTAAGGGCTTCCGCGACCTCCCTATCTTCCTTAAAGTTTCCCAGAGCCTCTACTATGGCGTTCCTCACCTTAGAATGCTTCACCTCGTTTAGGCATCTCAGCAGGGCGTCGCGGGCTTCACTGCCCATAACCTCACCCAAGGCGCGGGCCGCGGTGGCTGAGACTCCCCAAAACTTATCATGCTTCACAGCCTCCTCCAACGCCTCCACAGCCCTGAAGCCACCCATCTTCCCCAAAGCCATAGCCGCGTCAAGCCTACAATACACATGCTCACAACGCCTCAAAGCCTGGATAAGCTCCTCAAGCGGCCTATCAACCTCCAACGCCTTAAAGACCTTGAACTCAGGGTCAATGCAAACATGCCAGGGCTTTGACTCGCATGGCAGGTAGAGCACCACATCCCTCTCGCGTATGCTTATGGTGTGTTTGACGGTCTTGTCCTCTAGGTTTAGGGCTACGTCCAGCGTAAGGTTATAGGCGCTTGGAGAGTCATCCCCCTGCGTCTGCTTGAGCGAGAGCCTGAGAGACCTTGACTGCTCATCCCAGGAGTAGCTAGCCTTCAGAGCTGGATGGCCTGCCGAGTATATGAACTGCTCAAAGAACCACTCAAGGTTCTTCCCCGAAGCCTCTTCCATAGCCTTCCTAAAGTCCTCGGTATCCGCGTTGGAGAACGCGAAACGCTCCAAGAAGAGCTTAACACCACGCCTAAAGCTCTCCTCACCCACCAGGTTCTTCAGAGTATGCAGAACAAGCCCGCCCTTAGGATATGCGTGGCCATCAAACAGCTCCTCAGGATACTTATACACCCGCATCACAATAGGCCGCGAATACCGCTTACCGTATTCATCAAGATACATCTGCAGGTCGCGGCGTAGCTCGTAGATGAACTCGTCAAAGCCCTTGTCCTTAAGCAGGTAGAGGTTCTCAAAATAGGTGGCGAAGGACTCGTTAAGCCATATATGCGACCAGTCGCGCATCGTAACCAGGTCGCCGAACCACTGGTGGGCCAGCTCATGCGCCACCAGCGGGTCGCTGCTATAGTCCTGGTGAGCCAGCTCGTCGTGTAGCGTCATCTCCGTTAATGTTGTTGCGGTGGTGTTCTCCATCCCGCCAACTATGAACTCGGTTACGCAGACCTGGGAGTAGCGGCTGAACGGGTATTTGACGCCAGTATATTCTTCAAAGAATCTGAGCATGTCTCCAGTCTTTCCGAAGCTTCTCTTCACGTCATCCTCCCTGCCGCGCGGGACGTAGTAAGCGAGCTCCACATCTCCTATGCGCTCCTTAAACTCCGAGAACAGTCCAGCTGCTAGGCTAATCAAGTAGGTGGAGTGGGGCTTATCTAGGCGCCAGTGCCAACGCCTAAGCTCCCCAAGCTCCTCAACAGAAACCAAAACACCGTTAGAGACTACTACAAACTCGCGGGGGAGAGTTACTACCATCTCTGACGTGCATTTATTGTTGGGATAATCGTATATCGGGAGCCAATACCTGTTATACTCAGGCTCTCCCTGGCTCCATATAGTCGCAACCCTGTTGGGATAATGCTCATCGGGCAGGACGAAGTGCAGGCCTAGTCTCGGTTTTGTGTAGTATTTTACGCGGACTGTAATCTCGTTCTCCAGCTTTTGTGGAAGCTTCACCGCCAGCTTAGCTCCGTCGTAGCTGTATTCTAGGGCTTTACCATCAGCTTCCACGCTGTCTATTCTCATCTCAACAGCGTCAAGCTCCAGTGTATCGCTCCCGCTTGTGAGCGGCGTAATGGTGAGGGAGGCAACACCGCTTATGCTCCTCTCCGCGACGTTAATCATAAGCTCAAGCCTATAATGCTTGAGCCTGTAAGAAGGGTCGCGGGGGTAGCGCGGCTCATACTCAGGAAACGTGAAGTCCCGCCCCAGCTTAAGATAATGCTGCTCAACCATAACTCGGCATAGCAATCTCATATAAATAAACCTACATACACAAACTAGGCGGAGGGCAGCCCCTTCCTTGACGGCAGGAGACGAAGAGCCATACGTTAAGCACGCGGTAGAGTATCTCAAGAAGAAATACGGCGACGTGGAGGTGGAGGTTGAGGAAGTCTTCAAATACGCGGCTGGGATTATAGAGGTATCAGGAACCCTGCGCAGAAGGGGCGAGAAGACTAGGAGAAGATTCACGGTCAAGTTAGAGTCAAATAGTATGCGTGTGCTCGGTTTTGGGCTGAGGTAAAACCGAGGAGAGGTGTCTGCTACATGTCTGAGGAGGAGTTTAAGGCAACGCTGGCCGAGAAGCTGGAGCAGCTATACTCATACGTCAATAAACGTAGGTTCTACGAACTATTGGGCGACCTTGAGGCTGAGAAGGTCAGGCAGCTAAGCGACGAGGCTGCGAAGCTGGCTAAGGAGCTCAAGCTAACAGGTGAGGAGGTGGAGCAGATGGCTGACGAGCTGGACGACTACTACGTCTCTGGGACATCATCACGCGGCGAGGAATCTCCCCTAGATTATTGGGTTGAGGTAGTGGCATCCCGCCTCAAACGCTAGGAGCGCGCGGCTATACGAAGTATCTTGTCATCACCCTCGCGCGGAACACCGCGGCCATCACGGTTACTAGTAAGAACATACAAAGCGCCATCAGGGCCTTCAACAACATCCCGAAGCCTGCCAAACTCCCCCTCATACAGCTTCTCATGAGAAACAACCACGTCAGGCTCATCACCTATCCTAACCATATGCAGCGCAGCTCCGCGTAGGGCTGCGAAGAAGAACACGTTCCTCCACTCAGGTATTAGTCTTCCGCTGTAGAAGGAGGCGCCAGCAGGAGCCCATGTCTCCATCCCGCTGTGCAGTATCGGGTCAACGAACTCGCTTCGCCCAGCTTCGCCTATAACTTCTGGCCAGCCGTAGTTCTTCCCAGCCATAACGAGGTTAACCTCGTCGTGGGCGAACCATCCCTTCTCGCCTGAGGGGCCGTGCTCCGTTGAGTAGAGGAGCCGCGTCTCTGGATGCCAGTCAATCCCCTGAGGATTCCTATGGCCGTAGCTGTATATCGGCGAGCCTTTGAACGGGTTATCACTCGGTACTGAGCCGTCTGGAGCTATGCGCAGTATCTTCCCAGCGAGGGAGTCAAGCCTCTGCGAGAGCTCCATAACACGCGCGTCGCCTGTGGTTATGTACAGCATTCCATCAGGGCCAAACCTTATGCGGCCGCCATCATGAATGGCTGCGCCTGGAATTCCGTCAACGAGTATCTCTGGGTCTGCCAGCCCGCCCTCATCCCTATAGCGGACAACCCTGTTCCAGAGCTTTCCAGAAGAGTCGCGGTAGGTGTAGTAGATGTAGATTCTTGCTCTGTTGTTCTCTATGCCTAGAAGGCCTCCCTCTCCCACTGCGGCTACCTCAACTCTGCTCCATTCTTCTACGCGTCCAGTGGAGAGGTCAAGGCGCTTAACCAGCCCGCCGCGCTCTGTGAAGAGCGCCTCATCGCTGGAGATGAAGGTGATGGACCAGGGAATCCTGAGGTTTGTGGCTACGGGCTCCACAACAACTTCACGGCTCTCTTCAGGCCTCTTGCCGCTGGGGTTGGCGAACATCACGCCCAGCCCAGCAATAGCCAAGGCCGCGCCACCATAGATTAGGAACTGCCTCCTGCTCAGCATACCAGGCCAGAACAGGCAGCCCCTGATTCAACTCAAATAGTTTGACCAAAATCGGTAGATACGCGGGTTTGCGGCCTTGAGGGAGCTGGAGACGGTCAGAGAGGTCTCTGAAGCGCTCAAACTACACTACGGCGTGGATGAGCGTTGGTGGCCTGGGGAGAGCAGGCTGGAGATAGCCCTAGGCGCTATACTAGTACAGAACACATCTTGGAGGAACGCTGCCCTAGCCATAAAGGCGCTCAAAGAGAGAAACCTCATATCGCTGGAGTCTCTACTCCAAATAGATGCCCGCTCATTAAGCAGGGTTATTAGGTCTGCGGGCTTCCCAGAAAGGAAGGCCAGAACGATAAAACGCTTCATTCGCTTCCTACATGAATACTGCGGCGGCGATATCTATCGTCTAGCACGTATAAACGATGCTAGGGAGCTTCTACTCGCTATAGAGGGTGTGGGTGAGGAGACGGCAGACACGATACTACTATTCGCCGCGGATTATCCAACATTTCCAGCGTCGGCGTATCTCAGGAGAGTATTAACGCGTGTGGGTTTAGCCAAGAGGCCATACGGCGCGTGGCGCTCGCTTGTTATGGAGGCGTTGGGAAACGATGCTAAAGCGCTCAAGATATTCCACGCTGCTGTTGTCAGCCACGCCAAGAGCACCTGCCTTAAAGAACCCAGATGCGGCGATTGCCCAATCATAAACCTCTGCGAGCATGGGCTAGAAAAGCTGCGCAGCTAGTCAGCCTGACCGCCGCAGGCGCAATAACCAAACTCATCAATACGGCTATTACAGACAGCGCATACATCATCCGAATACACCACATCCTCAGCCCTCTTACCAAAGTTCCTGATATGCGAATTCTCTTCCACCATGAAATAACATTATACATACCCCGGCCATATGTAATGAGCCTTTCGTATCTACACCATTATAGGTCTAGCCATACACGTGGGCAGAATATGCCTTGAGGGAGAATCGGACTTCATAGGCGTATTTTCTGCAATACGCGTTCCGCGTTTTCTATCCGACGTGATAGTATGTATGCATTTAGAGTTAGGAGGGCGGCTGCTATGAGCGAGGGTAGCATGCCGAGAGATGCTATAAGTGAGCCGCCGAGTAGGAGTAGTGAAGGTGTCCAGCTACAGCAGAGATAACCTGCGCTCACTAGGCTCGCCACGATTGCCGCAGCCCCGCTCCCCGAACCCGCGAGCAAGCACGAACGGAGCATACCAGCGCGATAAATTTGCCATAGATACGCGATATTCAAGCCAAATAAGAAAGAAAGTAGAAAACCCAACAACAATGGATAAATTCTAACCATTATTAGGAATCCATTACCTACTATCTCTAGACCAGGTCCAGAATATGTCTCGCTACTGAAGAATACATAGACAATCTTTACGCTTTTTATCCCATAAGACGGTGTAGGAAGATATTGTATGGAGCCTGTGAAGTATGTGTAGAAAAGGTAATACCCGACCAGCGCTAGGATTAATATGGTCAGCTTTGGCCGGTAAAACATGCGATCACCTACTTAATAGATATCTCACTGCCTTAACATACTCCTCTGGGTCCATCTCAGGGGTGAGCGCCAGCCTCATTACCATGTTCTTATCAGCTACGAATACAAATGCTGGATGGGTAACGAAATAATTACCCTGCTCGTCCTTCTCAGTATAAAGCGGCTTTACTTTATAAAGCTTCCAGACTTCCTCAACCATATCACGCGGCCCCGATAAGCCAATTATCCTATCACTATACCTCTCCAGATGTATTCTTATAACCTCTGGAGTATCGCGGTCAGGGTCAACCGTCACAAATATCATTGCTACCTTATCTATATCTGGGCCCAGCTTCTCAGCTAGATATGCGTATCTGCTTAAAACCAGTGGGCATATGTCTGGACAGTTAGTATAGCCGAAGAATAACAGTATAACCTTACCCTTAACGCTGGATAATCTAAACAAATTGCCATATTGGTCTATGAGTTCAAAGTCTTTAAGCTTCTCTGGCTGTAGCTCTATTGCCGGCTTGTAGCTTTCTTGATAAAACAACGCTTGCATTATGCTACCCACCGCTGCTATAGCTATAACCGCAGCAGCTATCGGAATCGCTATCTTCAGCGTTCTTTTCATAGTAGATTCATTCAAAGATTATGAGCATATTGTATTAAATTTTCTGCCTATATTTTTCATAATCGTACCAGAAAATCTATTACCCCCACAGGTTCTCCAACACACTAAGATGAAGAAAATAGTCATCATAGTTATCATCTTAATTGTTATAATTGCTGTGATTGGTTTTCTTTATAGGCCGATAATAACTGTAGAGGGCGCTTATGTCAAGCTAGGCTTGCGTAACGCTGCTGGATATATGACGCTACGCAACTATGGACTTGTACAAGATTGCGTGATTGGTGTTGAGTTCATCCAGCCCCAAGGAGTGAAGGCCATGTTGCATAAAACTGAGATGGATAAATCCACAGGAACTATGAAGATGGTGCATGTTGAGAAGGTATGCATAGCGCCGTTCCAGACGTTTGAATTCAAGCCTGGCGGGTATCATATCATGATAATGAAGGAATTATCTGACTTTAATGAGGTGAAGTTCAGACTACGGCTTGAAAGTGGTGCTTTGATAGACGTAACTGCGCCAGTAATGGTGAAATAGAGAGGTCCCAGCTATGAGGAGAAATATTATCCTTTTTTCTCTGGCTGTGGTTCTCTTGATAATTCCAACAGGTCTTAGTTTAGTTTTTCTTGGGATAATCAAGCAAGATGCGAATATTATTGATTTTGAGGTTGAGCTCTTGACAGCCGATGGTGGTTCTAGGATGTTTAGGATAAGTGAGCTGCGTGGGAAGCCTGTGATACTTGAATTCACGTACGTAGGGTGCGCTGGGTGCGAGTATCTTCATAGACTGGGCTATATGCAGGAGCTTTATGATAAATATCGGGGCAAGATAGAGATAGTCACGATATTCCTCTATTATGGTGATGAGGATTTAGATAGGTTGCGAAAGTATAAGGAGGAGTTTAACCTGAACTGGGACTATGTAGCGGTTGATAGGAAGGGTGGCCTCATAATGGAGCTGAAGCTTCCCGCCCTCTTTTCACATATATTCCTAGATGAGAATGGTGTTGAGCGTTTTAGAACGTTTGGAGATATAAGGCGCGTCAAGGAGCTCTATCCAAAGGTTATAGAACTCCTCATAAACCACGACTACGAAAAGCTACGACGGCTCAGCGAGTCTATATCTTGAAGTCCCACATTCCTATCCATCTACTCGTAAGCCTGCTCATTATGCCGCTCTCCAGCACGTCTAGTAGGTTCTTCACCTTCTCATGCTCCGTCAAGAAGTATCTAACATGCCCATCCTCCAGCCTCTCTTTTGAGATTATACGCATGGCTTCTAGACGTTTCAGATACCATGCCACAGTTGAGGGTGATAGGTTTAGAACCTTCACCAACTCATTAAACGTGGCTTCTTGATTCATCACCAGAAACCTTAGAATCTTCTTTATGTTGGGCTGGCGTAGTATTCCTATTACCTTAGCATCGTCAGGTATTATCTCCGAGGGGTAGAAACGGGTGTATCCGAGTATGTGGTGCCGCTTCACGAGCCCCTCGTCTTCAAGCCGCTCAAGATGATACTGCAACGTGCCGTTGGGAACGCCTAATGCGCGCTGAATACCCTTGAAGTGTAGGCCAGGTATGCTGATTATCAGGCCGAGTATCCTTTCTTTAAGGCTATTATTCTCAAACTCTCCTGAGCCGCTCATCATCTCCCTCCCTCACCAAAAGCCCGCCTATCAGCAGGCTTATCATCAGAACATCCAGCCAGTGGCTTATCGGGTCGTTTATGACGGGAATCATGGGCTCGCGGAGGAGCATGTATGAGGAGCTTAGGAATGTAAGCGCCTGATTAACAGCTAACACTCCGAAGGCTGTCATTAGGAAGAAGAACTGCCGCCTCCCGTCTTGTAGATACGCGTGAATGGCTACTACCAGAAGGAATACGGAGAGGACAAGCGAGAGAAGATGGACAGCATCGTGAAGCGATACTACAAGAGCTCGCGAGCTGAGTATGCTGAGGACTAACGGCATTAACGCGAAGAACGATACCGAGCTATTTCGGACTTTAATCATGAAAGCCCGACATCTTATATAGCCCGCGTCTTCTCATTTAAGTATAACGGTACAATCATCAAAAAGTTAGACTACCGTACCATAAGCCCCTTAATGAGCATGTAAATGACTAAGCCACTAAGGGCTTGATTACGTTGAGGCTCTCATTGCAATTAATTATCATTGTTCTGATGCTCCTCATGGTTCCGCCAGCCAATGCCCACGCAGTTATAGCTCCTAACAGCTCTGAAACAGGTGAAATAGAGACCTACGTAATAACGGTGATAGGTGAGCGCGAAGTGCCTAACACTAAAGTTGTATTGAGAATACCGAATGATTTCCAGATAATTTCTGTGGAAACAATAGCTGGCTGGAGTTATGAGACATCAAGCACACAGATAACTTGGTATGGCAAGCTCGGTTTAGGCGAATCTATAGAGCTGAGATTCACAGCTAAAAACCCGACCAAAGAAGGGACTTACAAATTCACAATAAAACAATACTACGCAGATGGAAACATTACCGAATGGAACTTCCCAGGAACCTGGGTAGAAATAACACCCGAGAAGCAACAAGAAGTTCTTCTACCGATAATTATTGGCGTAATGGCTGCGGCTCTGTTTCTATTCTTCCTAACCAAACGTAAAAAATAAAATTATAACAACACTTATATTATTCTGCCGGTGTGATAGTAACATGAGTAAAGTAGCTAAAATAGCCTTGTTGGTTGCGGTAATTTTGGCTATAGTGCAGATATTCATAGGTTTTAGAATGGCTGGAGACGAAACACAGCTCATGACATCTCACGTTAGCCTAGCATTCTTAATCACGGGACTTGCGGCACTTGCTATAGTTACTGCAAGAGGATATACAATTATGCGCATAGTCGTTCTAGTAGCTATAGTCCTACTAGCGCTACAGATTAGTGTGGGCTTCGGCCTTATGATGGGGGCTATGAGCGAGGCCATGGAAACAATACACACGCTTCTCGCTATAGCGATAACCGTAACACTAGCCGGAGGAGCAGTACTAGGCCAGAAACAACCATTTATAAAATCATAACACCATATATTATAATCCCCCTGGGGTAGAAATAGTATAGCAGTTGGGCAAAATACTGCTAGGTACCTCTGGCTGGAGCTACGAAGAATGGGTAGGGCCATTCTACGCGAGCAAATCCGAGCCGAAGCTCCAACGCTACAGCAGCATATTTGAGACTGTGGAGATAGACTCAACTTTCTACTCCTATCCGACTGAGAAGACCGTGCTGGGCATGGCTAGGGCGGTGCCTCCAGGCTTCGTGTTTGCGGCCAAGGTTCCGCGCGAGATTACGCATAGGCGTGCTCTTGACATTAAGTATGGCGCTGCCGAGGCTATGGATAGGTTTGTGAAGCTGATGAAACCCATGGGCGATGCTGGGGTGTTGGGCTGCCTCCTCATACAGCTCCCGCCAAGCATGCGCTACAACCCAGAACGGCTGGAGAGCTTCCTAGAACGTATAGATAGGGAGTTTAGTATAGCTGTTGAGTTCAGGCATCCGAGCTGGATGAATGATGAGGCATTCACGCTCCTACGGCGGCTTGACGTGGCATATACAATCGTTGACGAGCCCCTTCTCCCCTCTCGCGTGGAGGCTACGGCTGACTTCGCATACGTCAGGTGGCATGGGCGGGGTAAGAGGCCGTGGTATAACTATCATTACACCGAGGCGGAGCTTAGGGGCTGGGTGGAGAAACTGAAAGAGCTCCAAGGAAGGGTTAAGCGCGTCTATGGATACTTTAACAACCACTTCCACGGGTATGCTGTTCATAACTGTATTCAGGTCTTGGAGATGCTCGGCATGGCTGATGAGCGGCATAAGGCGGTGAAGACTAGGCTGGAGAACTACTACCTCATGGGCGGCGTGGGCCCAGAGGAGGCTGCTCTAACGGCATCCCCAGAAGAAAAGACACGCCTACTATCCTCGTTGGTGGATATACCGCGGTTCAAGAGAGCCAGAGAAATACCAGAAGACCAGCTCCAACTAATCATATCCACGGAGAATTACGTGGAGGCCAAGGTGAAGAGCTACACCGTGGTAATAGACGCTGAGCATAAGGTAATAGCACATGACTGCGATGACTGGAAGAAAGAACACGGGCAGAAGCGGCTTTGTAAGCATGTGGTAAGGCTGTTTCTAACGCTCCCAGAGGAGACAGCAATACCCATGCTGCGAAAACTGAAGGAAGAGCTGCAGAGTTGGAGCTTCTCCACCGAAATATAGAGAAAGAATAACCGTAGATTATGTTTATCTCTGGTCATATACCCTCATGCTGGATGGTGCGCTGGAGATGGTTAGCATAGTGGTTGTCGGCTTCCTAGTTGCTACGCTGGTGCTTTACGTTATAGGCTATCTGAAAGACCCTTCAAGCGTGGCTAAGGCTGCGAAGAATACGATGGGCATGTTGTTTGACCCCTCTCAAGGCTTCGCATACATAGTTGTTGCCGCATTCTTCCTAGCGAGCATGCTGTCAATACTACTGCCAAGCGATATGATGGCCAGCTACCTAGGGAGAGAATCTGGAATGCGGGGAATACTGATAGGCACGGCAGCGGGAGCGCTAACACCTGGAGGCCCGTTCCTCTTCTTCCCAATCCTACTAAGCCTATACAAGGCAGGCGCGTCTGTAGGCCCCTTAATAGCATACATCTCAGCCTGGGCTCTGATAGCAGTCCATAGAATATTCGCCTGGGAAATACCGCTCATGGGCCTGCCATTCACAGCAACACGACTAGCAATCTCCGCCGCAATCCCGATAATACTCGGCCTAGCAGGCCAATACCTACACGACCTCCTCTTCAACCAAGCAACATAATATTTGTTGGCGCCCTGGCCGGGATTTGAACCCGGGTCCGGCGGGCGACAGCCGCCGATGCTATCCTGGCTATACCACCAGGGCTTGTTTTCGCGTTATTGCTAAGGGGTTATTTTAGGCTTGTTTCCTGGGTGTTTTTAAGGTTGGCATAGGCCGTGGTAAGGTCTTTATAGGCCTTGCTGGGGGCGTTTTGGAGGGATATTTTGGCACGTCTGCTGGATGTGGAAGGCCTGACGTTTGACGATGTGCTCCTCTTGCCTAAGCGTTCTGGTATTGTCTCGCGTAGGGAGGTTTCCACGAAGACTCGTTTTACGCGCAGGATAGAGCTGAACATACCGATAGTGTCCGCCGCCATGGATACTGTTACGGAGTCTGCTATGGCTATAGCTGTTGCACGCGAGGGTGGGATAGGTGTTATACATAGATTCACGACGATAGAGAACCAGGTCAGCGAGGTCATCAAGGTAAAGCGTGCAGATAACATAGCGATAGAGGACCCATACACCATCGGGCCCGAGGCTACAGTAAGCCAAGCCGCTGAGACCATGCGCCGCTACGGTGTGAGCGGCCTGCTAGTCGTGGATAGGGGGCGGCATCTACTTGGGGTAGTTACGCATAGGGATATTCTCTTCCAGCCTGATGATGCGCTTGTCAGGGATTGCATGACCCCTAGGAGCGAGCTTGTGGTGGCCGAGCCTAGTGTTGATATTGAGAGGGCACGCGAGATATTCCGAGAGCATAAGATTGAGAAGCTCCCGCTTGTTGATTCTTCCAACCGTGTTGTGGGGCTAATCACGAGTACTGATATAGTAAAGCGGAGCATGTATCCCCTAGCTTCGCGCGACTCTAAGGGCCGTTTGATGGTTGCCGCCGCTATAGGTGTGAAGGAGGAGTCAATAGACAGGGCTGAGGCCCTCATAGGGGCTGGGGCTGATGCTCTAGTTATTGATGTCGCGCACGGGCATAGTGAGATGGTCATCAAGACGCTGAGAAAGCTGCGCCAGATGTTCGGTGATGACGTGGAGATAGTGGCGGGGAACGTGGCTACTCGCGAGGGTGTGGAAGACCTAGCCGCCGCTGGTGCCTCTGCGATAAAGGTCGGCGTAGGCCCAGGCTCGGTATGCACCACTAGGATAGTGGCTGGGGTAGGTGTTCCGCAGCTCACGGCTGTGATGATGTGCGCAGAGGCGGCTGAGAGCATGGGTGTCCCGATAATAGCTGATGGCGGTATAAGGGGGAGTGGGGATGTGGTGAAGGCGCTGGCCGCTGGCGCCTCTACGGTAATGGTGGGCCGTCTCCTCGCGGGGACGGATGAGAGCCCTGGTGCTGTCGTTGTTAGGAACGGTAAGAAGCAGAAGATATACAGGGGGATGGCGTCGCTCTACGCCATGCTGGGCCGCGAGGTCAGGATGAACAGCGACGACATGGAGCCACTACTAGATGCCTCTGAGTATTCCTACTATGCCGAGGGCGTGGAAGCCTACGTCCCCTACACAGGCTCGGCGGCAGACGTGATTCGCCAACTCGTTGCTGGCCTTAGGTCTGGGATGAGCTACCTAGGTGGAAGAACGATTGAGGAGATGCGCAAGAATGCGGAGTTCATCAGAATAAGCCAGGCCGCCGTGAGGGAGAGCTATCCACATGATGTAGAGAGGGTATGAAAGGCGGCGGGGCGCTGGTTATAGTAGGCCTCCAGTGGGGAGACGAGGGGAAGGGGAAGGTATCATACCTCCTCTCACGCCGCGCCTCTTATGTTGTCCGTTATCAAGGCGGAGCAAATGCTGGGCATACGGTGGTTGTGGGCCAGCGGCGCATGAAGTTCCACATGCTCCCAGCGGGCTCCGCCGCTGGCGCGGCGCCATGCATAGCTGCTGGCTGCGTCATTGACGTTAGGCGCGTATTGGAGGAGCTTGAGCTTCTCAAGCAGCTGGGCCACGGTGATAGGCTATACATAAGCCACGCCGCTAACGTGGTGTTGGAGGAGCATAAGGCGCTTGACGCGCATATGGAGGAGGCTCGCGGCTCCCCAATCGGGACAACTAGGCAGGGCATAGGCCCAGCGTATGCTGATAGAGCCTTGAGGGCTGGGATAAGGGTGGAAGACCTAACAGACAGCAAGCTGCTGGATAGCAAGCTCAGGCTGATAACCAAGCTACACGGCTGCGAAAGGCTGACGAGCAGCGAAGAACTAGCGCAAACCGCTGGAAGCCTAGCAAAATACGTAGCAGACATCCCTGTTCTGCTAAACGACGCTATAAGGAATGGGGAGCACATAGTGCTGGAGGGTGCTCAGGGGACGCTGCTAGACATAGACCACGGAACATACCCGTATGTTACTTCCTCCAATACCGTCGCTGGTGCTGCCTGCGCGAGCTGTGGCTTGTCGCCGCGTTTTATTGAGAGCGTCGTAGGCGTTGCCAAGGCTTACGCCACGCGCGTGGGCTCAGGGCCATTCCCGACGGAAGAGCTCGGTGGGGAGGGACAGCTACTACGCGAGGCTGGCGGCGAGTACGGAACCACCACGGGCAGGCCTAGGCGGGTGGGCTGGCTTGACCTACCACTTCTCCGCTACGCATGTATGCTAAATGGCGTTGAATGGATAGCATTAACGAAGCTAGATGTTCTCGCGAGTGTTGAGAAGATAAAGGTATGCGTTGCCTATGTGGTTGATGATGGGGAGATAAGCATCGCGTCGCCGCATATGCTGGCTAGGGGCTCTGTAAAGCCTGTGTATGAGGAGTTCAGCTCCTGGAATAAGCTATCTACTGAAGAGGCGCGCCACATAGCGGCGAAGGGCTGGGACGAGCTGCCAACAACCATGCGCGAGTATGTGGAGTCCATAGAGAAGATGCTTGGGATACCGATTAGGCTGGCATCAATAGGCGAGGAGACGGGGCTGGAGGTATGGAGATAGACCCGCTGGACGCGATAACCCCTATAGATGGCCGCTATCGCCAAATCGCTCAAGACGCTGCTGAATACTTCTCCGAATACGCCCTGATGAAACGCCGCATCAAGGCTGAGATAACATTCCTCAAACATTTCATCACCCTGGCGGAGCCTGCTGTTGTTGAGAAGCTTCCAGAAGATTGGGTGAGCAGGCTAGACGCGATAGGGGAGAAGTTCAGCCGCGAGGATGCGCGTAGGGTGAAGGAGCTGGAGAAGAGGCTGGGCCATGATGTTGGGGCTGTGATGGAGTATCTACGCGGCAAGCTGCATGAAGAGGGACTAGATAGGCTTGCCCCATTCATCCACTTCGGCCTAACCTCGGAGGACGTGAATAACATAGCATACTCAACCCTGCTACGAGACTTCTCCCAACAACTACTGATACCCACGCTAGTAGAGTTCTTGGAAAAGCTCTCAGACCTGGCGCAGAAGCATAAGGGAAGCATAATGCTGGGCCGCACACATGGTCAGCCAGCAGTCCCAACAACCTTAGGCAAGTTCCTAGCCAACTATGTTTATCGCGTGGCAAAACTGGCCGAGGAGGTCTCCACGCATAGGTTCTACGGCAAGATAGGTGGAGCTGTGGGCGATAACGCCGCGCTTAGGGCAGCGTATCCAGACGTGGATTGGATTGAAGCTACGAATAGCATAGTGCGGCGCATGGGCCTTGAGCCTTTCCCCGCGAATACCCAGATTCTCCCGCATGAGGGAGCATCGCTCCTCTTTAGCAAGCTAGCCATACTGGCTGGCGTTCTGAGCAACCTCTGCAGAGACCTCTGGCTACTCGGCATGTTGGGGCATGTGGGGCTCAGCAGAAAGCGGGAGGAGATTCACTCATCAACCATGCCCCATAAAGCCAATCCCTTAATGGTTGAAAACGCTGAGGGATGCTTAGACCTTGCTGGGGAGCTCCTCTCATATCTATCCAGAAGACTACTGGCCTCGCGCCTCCACCGAGACCTATCCGACTCAACCATAAAACGATTCTACGGAACCCCACTCACACTCATCCTCATAGGCCTGAGAAACCTAGGTAAAGCCCTGGAAACAATAATCGTGGATGTTGAATCAATGCGCCGCGAGGTTGATGCCCACCAGGAAGCCTTCTCAGAGCCCCTGCAGCTAATACTAAGAAAACACGGCATAGAGGAAGCTCATAAAATCGTGGGTGGAATGAAGCTTGATGACATAAGGGAAGTTTTAGAACGTATAAACGCTCCCACGGAGGTGGAGAGAGAAGTAAAGAGAATACTCGCGGAAGGATATACGGGATATGCTGAGAAACTAGCTGAACAGCTGCTCAAAGAGGCCTCTACAATAATACAACGTCTAAAACAACATGATTAGAAAATTTTTATAAACAACACGGAGAATAAGCCATGAATTATGAGAAAATATGTGGAGATTATTATCGCAATACTAGCGATAGCCTCAGTCTTCATAATATTATTAGAATATTTACTGCCAGTAAAAGCTGAACAAGCAGTTTTCCTTTACATGGTGGATTTTATTATCGTCATTATTATCGGGATAGAATTTTACACACGAGCAAAACAGGCAGAGAATATCCCGCGCTATCTATTGGAGAATTGGTATGAGATACTTGCGCTCATCCCAGCGTTTGTATTCGTTCTGCTTGAGAGCCAAGCAACCTTCGGCGCAGTCTTCAGGGGGTTAAGGTTGATAAGAGTAGTTAGACTTATTGCTGCAGCACCCCGCATAGTTAGGGCTTACAGTATCCTGACAGCCGTAATGAGGGAGAGCAAGCTGGCATACTTGACGGCGCTCTCGGCTATGATAATATCTATCGGTGCTGTTGCTGTCTTCATACTAGAGGCAGACAACCCTAGCGCGAAGATAACCACGCTCAGCGACGCCTTCTGGTGGGCCCTAGCGACAGTAACCACCGTAGGCTACGGCGATGTAGTGCCAATAACCCCCGAAGGCAGGATGCTGGGCACAGTTCTCATGATAACGGGGATAGCGATACTGGGAGTCCTCATCTCAACGCTAGGGGCTACGCTGGTGGAGAGACGCATAAGACGCGAAGAAAACCTTTCCAACGAGGTTAAGGAGATGATAAAGAAAAAGATAGACAAGATAGAACGCCTAACCCAAGAAGAGCTGGAGCTACTGCTTAACCTAATAAAGAACCTCCACCAAAACAACAAATATAACCAAGGCATAACAAGCCCCTATGATGAGGAAAGACCAAGCCACACGCGGGCCCGTAGCTCAGCTAGGTGAGAGCGCCAGGCTCATAACCTGGTGGTCGTGGGTTCAAGTCCCACCGGGCCCATGACGGTTTTCCTTATTGTTCGTTGGTTGTTTGCGGGAGTTATATAAATAATGTTGCGGCCTACACGGTTCCTCGGAATAACCGCACTAGCGGCAGGAATATGCTTGGTGCTAAAATCATGATGATAGAGCAATCCCCAGATAACATCGTGGTTTAACTGGCCAACCTATATACACGGCATACACTCTAACGCTTAATATCATCGTACAACAAATGCCCGCCAGAGCCAGTCAAGAGGTGGTGAGCTTTGGATAATAAGTACGTAGCCATGCTGGATGATGCGAAAAGCTTCGCAGACATATTCAGGCTTGTGAAGCGGGTGGTTGAGGAGCATATGGGGATGCATCGCGCGGGTCTGAGCCTGGTCTTAGCTACTCTACCCAACAACATGCCAGCATACCACGAGCTGGGCTCAAACTCCATCATACTAAACCGCGCCCTCCTAGAGGCTATAACGAGCATAGCAAAAACACGCCGCGAGGTTAATAGCTACGTATTCGCAATACTGCTAAACGAATACCTACACACTTTAGGATTCACAAAAGAAGAATCCAGAGAATATTCAAAGGAAATAATTAAGCATTTATTAACGGAAAGACACCAAGCATTTAAATTCGCATCAAATCCAATACACCGCATATATCCAGAGCTAAAAACGATGCCAATTGCTAGAAAATTAGATGAAAAACCTGAAGTGATTAAGGATTTTGACGCGGAAAACACCTTTTACATCGGTTGAATTTTTTAGTTGGTTATTATGGAAAAGTTTAATTTATACATTAGAAA
>WAQC01000112.1 GCA_015520425.1 Candidatus Pelearchaeum sp.
CTTAATATTCTCAACCAGCTACTCCCTATTATTTGCGCAGTTGCAGTGATAGAGCTTATCACAGCACGCATAATGGGAAGAATATCATTTCTATTCGCTGGAAACGATGCTGTAAGAGCGCTGTATGAGGTTGGCCTCTTCGCAATCAGAGTTAATACATTACTCGTTTTTGCTTCTTTAATTCTACTCGCATTAACGCTCATGCACATAAACGTTTTTACGCGAATCGTATCTTTATCCTTGATAGCTATAGTTCCAATTGCCTTACTCCTACCTTATTATACCTATCCAACCGCACTGCTGCTGGTCCTAACATCATTTTTACTTCTCATAAAAACAACTAAAATGAAAAACATTCTAATTTCTACGCCCATTTCACTCGCGTTTATATTAACATTGTCTAACATGCTGTTCATTAACTACTCTATAATGCGGCTTCTTGCAGAAATATCTACAATTATAGCCAGTATAATGCTCTTCCTTCATTTCAATAGGCAAGGCTCGCTTAGTTTTTCATCAAAACTAATCAGCATAGTAATACCCGCAGTAATATTGGTTGCACCGAAATACACTATTCCAGTAATGCCCTGGACTATTAGGCAAGTATCATCGTTCTCACTTGGCTTTCTCCTATACTTGCCGTTAGAGATATACGCTGCATCCCTAGCCTTACTACTATTAACATTCTTCAGAGTCAAGCAACCCATGATAAAATATGGTATCATAATGCTCTTTTTGGGAGGGCTACCACACTGGGATATCTATCCACTACTACTATCACTTCTAGGATACTACATACTATCCTACGGACTAGCTATTGATAAAGCTGAAGCAGTATATGCTTCTCCTCAATTGCTCTATACTCATCCAAAAGTTCTATTGAATCAACGTTCTTAAAGTATTGATTAAGTATCTTCTTTAATCCCTTTCTGATTTCCTCACTGAGGGTTGCTGGAGAGAGGTCAAATAGGTCTGCTAAATGTTTTATATTTACTTTCTTGGGATAGTCAAAGTATCCTAGGTCTAGAGCCACTTTAACCGCGAGCTCCTGCTTACCTGTAATTTGGTTTCTTCCTTTCAGCGTGCTAAGTTCTACTACTCTGTAGAAAACGCCATTATCGGTCAGTTTCTGCATTATTCTCCTGCAATCTGCGTTGCTTCCTACGAAGTGCCAGTAAACTTCTCCATTTACGCCTGAGGTTATGCAGCGTAAAAAGGCGCAGTTTACCTTTTCCAGCGGGCATTTGGACGAGCAGACCGCCCTACCGCTGCCATAGATTCTATCGCGGCCTGACCTAACAAGCCTTACATCCTTCAACATCTGCTCTTTCTCAAGCTCCCTGCATATATCATCAGAGTTCCGCGATGATATTATCTCAAAAAGATGATAGGTCTCGCCATTATTCCCATTCCTCTCTACCTGCATAACCTTAACGAAGCTTCCTTTAAATTTCTGGATAAGCCGCGAAATCCAACAACCATTATTGGATGTTAATGCTATTGTTAGGCTCATCAGGCTGGTCATGACAGTTTCGTTTTGTCAAATTGCTGGTTGATGTATTAAAACCATTATGTATATGTGTATTAGCCTGCATACAATTGTATATCATAATACCCTGGCTGGCTCTTAAATAACCCAGTCAAAAACCCTGCTGGGCTATTTTCTCAAGCCGTCGCAGAATTATCG
This sequence comes from Candidatus Pelearchaeum sp., assembly GCA_015520425.1. Lineage (GTDB taxonomy): Archaea > Thermoproteota > Nitrososphaeria_A > Caldarchaeales > Caldarchaeaceae > Pelearchaeum. Next base: position 1,688 of record WAQC01000112.1, read on the forward strand.
CCACCATATTACATAAATTTGCTTCATTATCAAACCTTTCAGCTATACATCTTATTTCTTCTAATGATAGGTGTCTCAGCTCTTCACATTCTTTGACTAGGTTGGGTATTGCTCGTATTATGTTATCTACTATTGTTACTGTCGCGTATCTTGCTGTTCTTGAGAATGGGTTGATGTCTATCGCTATGACTTTCTTTCCCATTTTTACAAGTGATTCTGTTCTATCACCATCCTCTATGGCCACTAATACGGTATCGGCTCTGTATATTCCTCTAGAGCTTACTTTTCTCCTCATGCTAGATATATCTGGTATTATTGCATCGGCATCTTCGCCCACGCCGAGTATATTATCTGCTCCTTCTTCTCGTAGGCGACTTAATATGCGTTCTTCCCTCTCTCTACTCCTATGAAAGAGATTTACCTCAAGTTTGGCATTAGATATCTGGGATAGCTTTACCAGCTCGGATGCGGCCAATGCTGCTGAATTTCCATTAACAGAGATTACTGGATTTTGTGAGACCAAGAGTAGGGCTGCGGCAGCTTTGGTAGCTTCGCGCGCAGGTGGATGTGTTTCTTCACCTAGTATATAATCAAATGCTTCGCCTCGGCCATGCGCTATAAGCCCTTGAGGCACAACTATCCCATTCCTAAAACCTCTAACTAGGCGCTCCCGTATAACTAGAGACCAGTACCTTGGATGGTCTGGAGGGATTGTTTCTTCATCCATATTCCACCACCCAGCGTGAATAAGTGAGAGTTACCAAATCTATCATTCACATAGCTAGCAACATCATATGCTAAGTCTTCATCTACGGCTATGAAAAGAACCTGTTTCTTGACGCTTGTTCCTATGATTCTAGAGTTTATTGGTTTTAGAGCTTCTTCTATGCGATGGTTTAAGAAGCCTACTTTACGGGCAAACCAACGTGATGTATCTAGGAAGTTTTCCAGCGTAGGGTCTTTCGTGAATTTTCTGAATGCAAGTTTTCCGTGTATGGCTATTTTTTCAGAATATCTGGCTAGCATGTTTGTTGTTTCCATTCTTCCCAAATCCGCTGTTACTATGGCTAGTTTTCTGCGCGTTGGTATGCTTTTTACTTCTCCAAGTCCTGGGGCGCCCGGCCTAGTTCTAACGGTAAGCCCATTACCATAGAATATAGCGGGCACATCTCCTAGACCAGTGAGGCTCAGCACCTCTGCTTTATGCGCTTCCTTTGCAGCTTCTAGGCTGGTCCAGCTATTTGACGCGAGGGCCGCGCCGAGTGAGGCGCATGCGCTTAGAGCATAGCCAGCCCCTATAGGTACTGGTGTTCTAATCTCAAGCCGTATGGGCGGTAGTTGGCTAAGGATGAGCCACGCAGGCCTAATATTACAACTCTCATCATTAACAATTATGCCCCTCTCGCGTGAAGGTAGGGCTTTGCATATTACGCCAGGCGTTAAGACTAGGCCAGCGCCTATAGAGCCTGTATGCAGAGGGTCTGCACCATAGTGGGGGGCGAAAAACCCCGTTATGTGGAGAGGGATGCTCATGACGGTCTGGCCAACGTCGTAATTGCTTTCTCTATACACGTATGTTCTTAAAAATTATGAAGAATTAAACCAAATCTACATAGACTCCTTATTTTATTTATATCCAACAAACACTTACACAGTTTATTACAGGAAGATAAGCCCCATTATAGTGCGCAATTAAACGCTTTAGACAACACTTTATTAATGGCTGGAAAGACTAGAGCGGCAGACCAAATATGGATGATTCAGAGCTAGAGCGTATTAAGATGAAAAAGATGGCTGAGCTGTTGTCAGGAGGAAAGAAGGGGGAAGAGAGTATGGAATGGCCATCAGAGCCCGTGGAGGCTACCGATATGAATTTTGATGAGCTGGTATCAACATACCCGTTGGTGGTTGTTGATTTCTGGGCTGCCTGGTGCGCGCCATGCAGGGCCATAGCTCCAATAGTGAAGGAGCTCGCGCACGACTATGCTGGTAAAATAGTCTTCGCAAAGCTGAATGTTGATGAAAACCCACGCACCGCAGCTAGGTTCGGTATAATGAGCATACCGACGCTCCTAATCTTCCGTGAAGGCAAGCCTGTTGATGCTATAATAGGGGCGGTACCCAGACGCGCAATAGAGTCTAAGCTGCGACAATATCTTTAACGTGTTTATAAGATTTAAATAACAACTAACGTAAATAAGGCATCTGGATAGACCAAGGTAGTCCAATTGACACTGCTTGAGGAGGCTAGAGTTGAGGAGATAATAGGTCAACTGCGCAACGACTTAGAGCAACAGCTACAACGAAGAATAAATAAACGAAGCGATAGGTTCCTTATAGAGCGGGCTATAGCGGGGGGCAAGAGACTCAGACCCCTTCTTCTGCTTGTTACCTTTAAGGCTCTCGGTGGAAGGGATTACGTAAAAGCCCTTGACGTGGCCTGCGCGCTTGAGTTGGCTCATAGTGCGAGTCTAGTCCATGATGATATACTTGACCTAGACTATAAGCGGCGTGGTAGCTTGGCATTATGGAGACAGATAGGTGTGGGGAAAGCTCTTCTTGAGGGGCATAGAATAATCAACCTAGCCTTTGAGACGGTTTTGGAGAAGGGTATGGAGCTTGCGCGTATAGTTGTAGAGGCGGGGGAGAAGGCAGCTCGCGGCATCTGGGAGGAGATTATAGCAAGCACTCACCTAACTACGGAGCTTTATCTTAGAATAATACGTGAGAAGACAGCCTCATTGTTTGAGGCTGCTACAGAGTCAGCAGCGGTTTTGGCTGATGCTAATGAGAATTTAAAAAACTTGATAAAGAAGTATGGCTGTGAGGTCGGAACTGCATATCAGCTTGCAGACGACTTGGCAGAATCTATCAAGAGGAGACGCTATGGGAGGATGCTATATGTATTCCACGAGATGCGTGATAGGGTTTTGAGGGCGTTCATAGCTTCTAAAACTGGCCGAATGAGCACACTCGTGAGCGCCCTATCTCCCAAAACCCCCTCAGAGGAGTTCTTGTTGAAAGAGATTGCGCGACGCATAAATGCAGCCCAAGAATTAGCGTCAAACGCGCTTATACCAGACTCGCCCTATAAGCGCGTTTTGATTGAGCTACCAGCCTATTTTGTGAAGCAAATGCTTAAGGAGGCTGCCTAGAGAGTAATATATCCCCCGCCCGTGCGTGAGTTATGCCCTGGATGGAGGAGGTCTGGCTGGCAGGGGCGGCGGTCTCCATCTCATGGTTTAGAATGTCAGTAGCCCTCCTCCTTTCCCTCGCCTTCTCATTCACTATAGGTGGTCTAGCAGGAGTAAATAAGAATGCCGAGCGCATAATCATACCAATACTAGACATACTCCAGTCAATACCCATACTGGGATTCTTTCCAATAGCGATATATGCCCTCTACATGGTGAGTCCAGTCATAGGGCCTGAGCTCGCGGCTATCTTTCTCATCTTCACAAGTCAGGTTTGGAACATAACCTTTGCCGTCTATGAGTCTATCCGCATGGTGCCCACGGATTTGGTTGAGGCGTCTAAGGCTATGGGTATAGGTAGGCTGGAGAGAGTCTTCAGAATCTACATACCAGCTACACTTCCCCGCGTTTTTCAGAATATACCCCCCTCATGGTCAAATGGCTTATACTTCCTAGTCGCCAGCGAAATACTAAACTTTGGACAGCTTCAAGTAAGGTTATTCGGCCTAGGCTCCCTAATGGCGCAATTCGCGTCATCGGGAAACTTTTACGGAATGACGATAACATTAGCAGTCTTGATTCTAGCCGTAATAGCCACTAACCTTCTAGTTTTTCTACCACTCATGCATTATGGGGAACGCTTTAGATTTGAGACAGCTGCCCGCGAGACTAGGACGGTATGGGTTAGCAGAATAACACGCAGACTAGGTATTGTATCTGAGCGGTTATCAAAAGTTGAGGTTAGACGCCCAGGAATAGCCAACTACCCAGAACTCCACCGCGCGCTCTCAGGGATAACGCGGAGAATAGCTATACGCAGGTCTATAGCACAACTATTCCTATTTGCCATACTCGCTTACATCATTAGCCTCATATGGTTATCGTGGGGTAAAGGGATAGGGGATATTTTCGTAGGTGTGGTGGAGAGCTTTACGCAGCTCGGTATTGAAGGAATAATCATACCTGTACTCTTCTCACTTGCCCGTGTAGCCCTATCAGTAGCATTTGCGGTGGCGTGGAGCCTGCCCATTGCTATTTTATTATTCACGCACAGAAGAGCCTCAGCCTTTATAATACCCCTACTACAAGTCATTGCATCCATACCTGCAACGATAACATACCCCATCTTCGCAACCCTGTTATATGATTATGATGAGCTCAGAACATTCATACTCATAACGCTAGGGACGCAGTGGTATGTTTTCTTCTCAATCTTTGGAGGACTCTCAAACACACCAAGCGAGGAGCTTGAGGTTGCAGACCTGCTGGGTATAAAAGGGCTCCAGCGTCTTAAAGCATTGTATTTCCCACGTATAATCCCAGCTCTGATAACTGGCTGTATAGCCGCGACGGGAGGTGCGTGGAATACTCTGGTAGTAGCAGAACGTCTTAAACTAGATGTAATAACAGCAGAGATTGAAGCACCTGGCCTAGGGAAGCTAATCAACATAGCAACCGAGACTGGGGACGTGTATACCCTCCTCTCCCTCGTGGCTGTTATGGTAATAGTTATAATAGTGATAAACCGCGTCTTCTGGAAAAGGCTATATGACCACGCGGTACAGATGTGGAAGCTCCCAGAATAAGGTTTGCACGGGTTTTTACGTTAGAAAAACTAATAACTAAAGTCTGGGATGAAGCGCGCCCTCTTGTTTATTGGGCATTTCATCTTTTTCACCATAGTATTCCCAAGCATATTGTATGTAATAGCATACTCAGTGAGAAGTGTTGCTGGGCTATCTTACTACGGAAATAGTATTATGTCTATTCTTGGATTATCTCTGGTAATAATAGGTGTTTGGATGATGCTACGCGCTGAAATAGATATGTACCGCTATGGTGGTAGCGGTACGCCTATCCCATTCTACTCTCCGCCACAGCGGCTTGTCAAAGAGGGAATCTATGGATGCACGCGAAATCCCATGTATTTGGGAACAACCATAGAGTATGTCGGAATAGGATTACATATGGGCGAATACATAATGATTATCCTAGCTTTTATCATACTCTCTTTAGCCATGATGCTTTATCTAAAGTATGAGGTGCCCTTTTTGTCTAGGAGATTTGGAGATGAATTTAATGAATACGTCTCATCCACACCACTATTATTACCCAATCTGGGCTGTGTCTTGAGGAGCTTTCTGCCCAGTCGGAGAGGCGGAAGCCGTAAAGGAGCATGAGAAGACTATATCATGTAGTTCTGTTATTACTTAAGCATCAAAAAGCCCCAAAGGGTGTCGTTATGGTAGTCAGCGAAGAACCAAGAACAGCCACGAAGGTCTTAGAGTCTATACTGGAGTGTAGAGACATTCATGTGAGTTATAATTTGAGGAAAGGCATGGTTGTGAAGGTTTTTGAGGGCCTTTCTATAAGTGTTCGCTATACCGAGTTTCTAGGGATAGTCGGCCCTAGCGGTTGTGGTAAGACGACGCTCCTCAAAGTTATGGCTGGTTTGGTTAAGCCTTCAGTAGGGGCGGTCTATTACAAAGGCCAGCCACTAAACAGCCCTACACCAGCAATAGCGCTTGTTCTCCAAAACTTCGCCCTCTTCCCATGGTATACCGTTCTGGAGAACGTTATGCTGGCACTAAGCAAGGACAAAGAGCTGTCCAAACAGGATAAGTTGGAGCGTTGTAGAGCGTTCCTGAATATGGTCGGCCTCTCAGGCTTTGAATCCGCATACCCAGCAGAGCTTAGTGATGGCATGAAAAGAAAAGTAATGCTCGCAAGAGCTCTAGTAACACAGCCAGATGTTCTATTGATGGATGAGCCGTTCAGTAACGTAGACCCACTAACCGCCATTTCCCTACGTAGGGAAATAGAGTCCATGTGGCTGAGTGAGAGCCTCCCTCCAAGCTCTGTTGTCCTAGTATCGCATGATATTGAGGAGGTCGTAGAGCTTTGTGATAGGGTTATTGTATTAACTCCGCGGCCTGCTAAGATTGCCGCAACGCTAGATATCTCACTGCCCCGACCTCGCATAAGGAGAAGCAGGGAGTTCTACGAATACGTGGATGAGATATTCACGTTGATGAGCTAGTCGCACGTGCCTTGAAGCGTTTGTTATCTCCATTATATTCAAGGAGTTCTGCATAGAGAAGCCAATCCACCAAGAGTTCGTGCAGTTTTTCCACATTTTCTGCATAGAGACTTATCCCTGCTTTTTCAGAAAGATAAGAAGCAACCTCCTCGGCTGTGAAGCCTTCAGGTAGCTCGCGTGAGAGCTTTATCGCTGTTGCGAATGGCTCAATCTTCACAACTTCCTTCCTTAGTATCTGTTTCTTACCTGATGAACGGCTATTGCTGAGCTTCTGGCCTAGTGGTGTAACTATACATTCCCCATCTTCAACTGTGACTAGGCCTAGTTGTTCTGCGGCTTCAACGACGGGAAGTATTTGGTCTATATCTGTTTGGAGGTCGCGTGAGATTTGCGCTATTTCTGCGCGCCCACCTGAGGCTGCTACAACTTCTATAAGGCCTATAACCATGCCCAGACGGGCTTCGGGAGGAAAGAGCTTAGGCGGATGTTCGCTCATCTACCCCTTTCGTCTGTAATGTTTATGTTGTTAAGAGATAAGGGTTTAGGCGCAAATCTTAAATAGAGAAGCCGCTACGCGTGCCGAGCTTCTCAATAATGCTAACCACTTCCTTAACACCACCCAATCGCGTGATAAGTTTCCCAATATCAAGCAAACGTTTATCATAGTAATCGCTGCTACGCAGACGGTCTAACGCATCTTGCATAGACATAACGTTAAGCTCGCTTTCCTCAATCATTAGGCCAAGCCCAAGCTCAGCTACGCGCGTAGCATTGCCCCTCTGCTCCCCATGACGCGGGATTGGTATGAGGAGCATTTTACGGCCATAGAGAATGCATTTAGAGATTATGGTCAAACCACCCCTAGCAACAACAATATCAGAGGAC
>WAQC01000113.1 GCA_015520425.1 Candidatus Pelearchaeum sp.
CCTGAGACGGGCTGAGGCACAGCTACAATGAAGGCTCAACGCTCCTCGGCCTAGCTCTCCTCTGGGCTGCGTAGCTCCGCGCACCGCGTATTATTATGAACGCCGTAACACCCATCAGCAGAACGAAGAGCGCTATGCTGACGTAGAAGAGAGTCTGAAGCTGCGATACGTCTTGCTGAAGTCTGTTTATTGTAGCGTCCTTAAGGGAGAGCTGTTTCTGCAAGTCGTCGCGCTCGCTCTGAAGTTCCTCAACCTGCTTCTGTAAAGGCTCCACCTCCTCCCTGAGATTCTCCAGCTCCTGCGTCAAGTTGCCTATCCTCTCCTCAGCATCCTGAAGCTCGCTCTGCAGAGATAGAATTCTATCTTCATTCTCGCGTATTTTCTTGAGAACGTCTATCGTGTTTTTCGGTAATGGTATTCCGAGAGAGCCCCAGAAGATAAGCGATGGAGATAGAAACGCTCCTTCATGAATGATTATATCACCCAACGGGAGATACGCTTCTTTATAGGATTCTACGAAGCTCAGGCCATCTGCATAGAGGTCTGAGGTTTCGTCATCAACGAGCTTTACAGCGCCCGTAAACACTACTTCCTGGCCAGCGCTAACGTTTAGAGCGCCCGTGTAATATCCTATGGCTCCAAAAGGCTCAGGGCCAAATGGCTCCATCTCCACGTCATCCATCTTGGGAGGCTCAACGAACTCAAACTGTGTAAGAAGCCCCCTGCTCTCATTTCTGAGAGCACCCTTACTAAAACCATTCACCAAGAAGATTACTATGTTCTGGGCATCCTGTTCAAAGATATACGTGATTTTGAAGTTGATGATTGTCTCCTCTTCCACGTCTAGGCTTATCTCATAGGATGTTCGGCCTGTCAGGTTCCAAGCTCCTTCACTTAAGGGTCTCCATTCAACTGTGTATGATAACTTTCCGTCAGGTAGCCACGACGGGTCTGTCTCCTGAGCTGTGGATAATGGTATGAGTGTTAGGAGTATGAGTAGCATTATTGAGGGTATAGCTCTGCCGTATGACATCATCTACGCCAGCTCACCGTGTCTATTTATAAATCATTACCATAGGGAATCAACGGGTTATATCGTCGCGATATGCTTTTACGGACAAGCAATATATGCATCTCGGCAAAATCCCTAGAGAGCCTTGGTAAATGAGGATGCTGCTGGCGTAATCCTAGGCACTCTGCCGCGCGTATTGATATATCTCGGCTTAGGCATGATGCTTGTAAGCTTCTTCCTCTTCTACGCTGGGCATATGATACGCCTATACCCTGGCCGCGAGGCGTTTCTCATAGCGTCGCTAATAGGATTCCAAGCCGTGGTTATCGGGAGATTCATACACGCCAAGCCTATGGAGAGAATCTTACTAGGTGTTGCTGGAGCTTCATTCACGGGAGCAACAATCTCGCTACTGCTCTATCCCGCATTCAGCTTCGGGAGGTGGGACTACTTCATCTTCATGACGCTGCTCTTCCTAGCCTTCATAACCGCTGGCCTTCTACCCATATGGAAGGTGAGGCCGCAGGACTATGGTATAGCTGGAGCGTTCATAGTCTCGTTCTTCTTTGAGATGTTCGGCTTCCCCTTGAGCCTCTATCTGATAAACACGATATTCGGAACTGGCTTTCCAACAGTGGGGAGAGCAGGTCTGGAGAAAGCGCACCTCTGGGTTACCCTCGGAATAACGGATAGCGTAACAGCGCACTTCCTCTCAGCGCTCATAATAAGCGTGGGAGTGGCGCTCCTCATAGTGGGACACGCCACGCTCTACGCGGGCAGGGGAAAGGTTGTTGATTGGGGGATATACCGATACATGAAACACCCCCAATATACGGGGATTGTGATAATAACAGGCGGTATGCTCATAGAGTATCCCACAATACCCGCGTTTGCTATGTGGCTCGCCCTCACCATGATGTATGTTGTCAAGGCTAGGCGTGAGACGCGCGAGCTACTAACACACGTCCAAAAAGACGCTCAACACCAATAGTCTTGGATGATTTGTCAAAGATTAGCTGCATGTTTAGTAGTGTGGGAGCGAAGTAGAACCAGAAGACCAGCGGAAACTCCCGCTCGTTCCATGGACAGCTACAGAACGCGAATGTGGTTAGTAGGTTTAAGCCTATCAACGCTCCTATAGCTCCCGCTATCTTGACGAGTATGCCCAGTATTATCATAAGCCCCACAGTGGTTTCTGCTATTGTTACTATCCGCGCCAGGTTTTCCCAGTCCCATGCCACAGTCATCCGCAGAATATCGCCGTATATCGGTACGTAGTTTCTTTCTGCCGCTGTCTTTAGAAGCCATTCAACCCACGAGACATCAATCCAGCGTTGGCTTGCGAAGTAAAGCCAGTAAATCCCAATAGAGAGTCTAAGCGCCAGCTGCCAAGCAAGCTCTAGGCGCTCCCTCCTCATACATCCATGCTATTGTCTAGACCTTAAAGCCAAGACACCGCTTACGGCTACGATTATCTCGCTAACCAGTCTTGCGACGAAGCCAGGTATGCTGAAGAGATAGGCGGCGAAGGACTGGGGGCTGAATGCTTGTTCAAGGAAGCTTCTACGCGCAGCAGCATCCATGCCCAAAAGGAAGTCGCGGAATTCCTGCGGCACTATGAGCTGAGGATTCTCCTCAGCAGCCCTGAGGAGAGCATCAACATAGTATGAGCCTGTCAGCGGGTTTAGCAGCATGGCGAGCACCTGTAAGACGCCCCACAGCAGGACTATCTTCACAAACTTCGCAGGCCTTGTGAGCACCAGGCCAGCGGCGGCGAAATCAATCAACACCATAACAACCAGCGCGGTAGCGTGAGGCACGGGTGCCCATATCCAGTTATCAGCCCACAAGAGACGTTGAGGCGGGCCTATGACCGCGTCTTCAACGAGTATGTAAATCCCGAAGACCCCTGAGAGAAGTAAGAATATGCCTGTTAGTTTCTGAAACTTATTCAACGACACGATGATTTTTCGTTATCGTATTGTTTTTAAAACTTTCCCAAAAATATAATCAAGATGAGAAATCATTATTATCCGACTAAATGCTAGAAAATGGCTGTTAATCCTTGTCCAGAAAATACTCAATAACGCCTGCTGTCGGTTTTGTCCCTTTCATCAAGCGTAGAGACGTTCTTATATCAATAGCTGTTCAGGCTTTTCTTGGTTTTTTCCTCGCTCATGGTTATGATTTCCGTGTTGGTTATGTTGCTGGGCGAAACATCGCTATGGGCTTATCTCCCTATTTTGGAGGAGAGCTGGGCGGTGAGTTAGCCGTTGGATATGGCGCTGATGTTCAAGGAATAGGTGAAACGCCCCTATGGGCGCTCTATATGGGCCTAGCCTATATAGCATCGTCAGGCTCTCCCATAATCTTCAACATAATATCCAAGATACCGATAATAGCTGCGAACATCTCACTCTCATACCTCCTATACGCGCGTGGAAATAAGGGATGGAGATTCTTCCTCTTCAACCCCTTTCTCATACTTGTCTCCTCAACATGGGGTAAGGCGGATAACCTCGCAACGCTACTAATAGTGCTGGGGCTTATGCGGCTCCATTCCATAAAGACGTCTGCAACCAGTGTATCGCTC
>WAQC01000114.1 GCA_015520425.1 Candidatus Pelearchaeum sp.
GAACATAACCCAACGAGCCTCAGGAAGCGGCTGCACCATCTCCGCGAGAAGCCTAATACCCACACCCTCCCCGCTAACCTGCTTAATAGACCACTTGGTTACGCAGTGAAAAGACCTGACATATCTTATCTTGGGTAGCTTGTCCAGCTCCTCATACGTAAGCTCCAGCTCATTCTTGACTAGGCCGTTTATCTTTAGACGCCATTCATTAAGGTCTATCTTTGGTATTCCGAGTGCTGCGTATATTATCCAGCTCCTACCCCATACCTGGCCTGGGGGAAGCTGCTCCTCGCTGGTCGCCTGAACCATAGCCTACCAACATGCTGGGGAGCGAGCTGCTTTTAGTCTTAGCGCCATCACTCATAAAAACATGAATTAACAAGCGATAGCGGTATGGAGAGGCATGAGATTGTTGAGGAGCTGATAAAGACAAACCTGGCCGTTAGGGACTTTAAGGAGGAAGATGTGCCCAGTGATGTTATACTTAGGATTCTTGAGGTTGGGCGATTGGCGCATAGCTCAAAGAATACACAGCCCTGGAGGTTTGTGGTGGTCAGGGATAAGGCGAAGTTATATGAGATTAGCAGGACAACACCAACAGGAGCGCACATAGCGCGGGCGTCTTTCGCTATAGCTCTCTTTACGGAGAACGCCAAGCTCCCAGAGATTGATGGCGCGAGAGCCATGGAGGACATGATTCTATACGCCTGGTCCCTAGGCATAGGCTCGTGCTGGATAACCAACTTTGACGAGGATAGGGTTAAGAAGCTGCTGAAAGCACCCGCTTCGTGGAAGCTCATAACAGTAATCCCATTCGGCTATCCAAGGAATCCTAAGCGACTTGGGCGTAAGAGGAGAAAACCTCTCAGCGAGCTGGCATACTACGAAGAATACGGAAGACCAGTAACGGCGTTGTCAGAAGAGAGATAAGTATATAGATGGTTCAATTGATGGCTGGTTAAAGAAGCTGGGAGGCTGAATAGAGATATGAGTATCTTCACCTTCATACCTCTCATCGCGTCGGTGCTTGCGGTAGCTGCTGCTGGCGGCCTCTATGCTTGGCTCCGCAACCAGTCGCCTGGAAACGAGAAGATGATGAGCATCTCCTCAGCCGTCCGCGAGGGTGCCGTGGCCTTCCTCATGCGCGAATACAAGACAATCGCACCAATAGGTGTTGTGATAGGCGTTCTCATAGCTGTGGCGATAGATGTGGCGGTAGCAGTATCATTCGCGGTCGGGGCTGCGCTCTCAGCCATAGCTGGGATAATCTCCATGATGACAACAGTAGGCGCGGCGCCAAGAGCGGCTGAAGCAACCAACAAAGGCATAGGCGCTACATTACTAGCTTCATTCAGGGGAGGAGCTACCGCAGGCCTTATAATAACATCCATGGCCCTGCTCGCAGTTACCCTCCTCTACATAATCTACCCAGACCCAGTCGCCGTTGCTGGGGCGGGCTTCGGAGCAAGCCTAGTAGCGCTCTTCATACGAGCTGGCGGCGGAATCTATACAAAGGCCGCAGACCTGGGCGCTGACTTGGTGGGTAAGATAGAGGCGGGAATTCCAGAGGATGACCCGCGAAACCCCGCAACCATAGCTGACAACGTGGGCGATAACGTGGGAGACGCGGCTGGGATGGGGGCTGATGTATATGAGTCGTATGTAGTAACGCTGCTGGCCGCTATGCTCCTAGGCGGCATAGCGGGAGCAACCGAGCTGGTTATACTCCCCCTACTAGTCGGCGGCGCGGGCCTAATAGCCTCAATAGTCGGAGTATTCACAGTCAGGGGCAAGAACGTATCAAACCCCATGTCACCCCTTAACACCTCATTCATAGTAGCGGCGGTCTTGGCAATAATCCTAGACCTCATAATAATCACCACACTACTAGGGAATAACATGCTTGCCTATGCTCTCTTCGCCTCAGCCTTGCTGGGCGTTATTCTGGTCCCGATAATACAGCGCATAACCGACTACTACACAAACTACATCTACAAGCCTGTTAAGGCTGTCGCCGAGGCAACCAAGATAGGGCATAGCGCCAACATACTTGAGGGGATAAGCCAGGGCCTTAAATCAACCCTACCCCTAGCAATATCTCTCATCGTAGCCATCGTGGTGAGCTACTACGCTGTCTTCTCAGTATCGGGAGACACGCTTCTGGGAATCTACGCCACAGCGATAACGACGATGGCCATGCTCAGCCTAGCGGGTATCGTATTGTCAATAGACAGCTTCGGCCCAGTAAGCGACAACGCTGGCGGTATTGTAGAGATGTCTGGGATGAGTGAGGAGAATAGAAACGTAACCGACCAGCTTGACGCCGTAGGAAACACGGCCAAAGCTACTACAAAGGGATTCGCGATAGCCAGCGCAGCGCTCGCGGCGCTGGCAATGATACAGGCATTCCAGCACGAGGCCCAGAAGTTCTTCGCAGGACGGGCATTTGAGTATAGCCTCACCAACCCAGTCGTGATAGTAGGTCTCCTCATAGGAGCGCTACTGCCCTTCTATATAAGCAGCAGGCTAATCACAGCGGTAGGAAACACCGCTGCGAAGATAGTTGAGGAGGTTAGGCAGCAGTTCAGGAATAACCCTGGAATACTTGAGGGAACAACGAGGCCGAATTACGCGCGCGTTGTTGATATAGCAACTAGTGGAGCGATAAAGGAGCTGTTCGCACCAGCGGCCATAGTAGTAATAACCCCGATACTAGTCGGCGTCTTGCTCGGACCAGAGGCTGTGGTGGGTGTTCTCACAGGAGCCGTGCTGAGCGGCCTATACCTGGCTTACCACATGGCGAACAGCGGCGCTGCATGGGATAATGCCAAGAAGTATCTTGAGGTGATAGGCAAGAAGAAGACACCAGAACATGCTATAGCGGTCTCAGGAGACTTGGTCGGAGACCCGTACAAGGATACGGCAGGCCCAAGCCTCAATACGGTGATTAAAGTTCTCAACACGGTGGCGATAGTCTTCGTCTCGGTATTCCTAGGATTACTGGTGCTATGACAATACTCATACGAAACGCGCGGCTAATCGGGCGCGATGGTCTCTGGTCAATACTCGTCGGGGAAGGCGTCATAAGGAGAGTCTCCCGCGAGATAGGCGGCGGGGCTGATACGGTTATAGACGCTGGGGGAGGACTGGTTACCGAGAGCCACGTAATACCGCACCTCCACTTGGATAAAGTGGATACCATAAACTTGGTGGGCGACGCGGCGTTACAGCACTACCACGCTGGGGAGATGATGAGCGCCGAACAGGCCATTAGAGCCGCGTCGCGGGTGAAGGAAACATACGCGGAAGATGAGATAATCGCGCGTGCTAGGCGTATCTGCATTATGGCCGTGGAGAACGGCGTGACGCATGTAAGGGCTTTCGCTGACGTGGATAAGAAGGCGCGGCTCACGGCATTAAGGGCGTTGAAGAAGCTCAAGAAAGAGCTGGCTGGAGTCCTCACTATTGATGTTGTGGCATTCCCGCAGGAGGGCTTCTCAGGAGACGCCGAGAACGAGGAAATACTCATGAAAGCCGTTGAGGAAGGGGCAGACGTTGTAGGAGGAATACCATGGATTGAGCCCACGCGAGAGGAGCAGCGCTACCACGTAAAACGTGTCTTTGACGCCGCAGCACAATACAACATCCCAGCAGCATTCCTAAGCGACGATACTGGAAACCCAGAAATGAGAACCACCGAGATGATACTGAACGAGACAGAGCAACGCGGCTGGCATGGAAGGGTAGAGATATGCCACGCAAGAGCATTAGCCAAATACCCAGAAGAATACCTAAAGACAATAATCAACAAGCTAAAACTGCTGGATGTAAGTATTGTCGTCAATCCTCATACGGGGCCTGTAGTGGCACCTGTGAAGAAGCTATTAGAGAACGGCGTCAACGTAGCTCTGGGCCAGGACGACTGCGCTGATGCATACTATCCATACGGTAGGTGTAGCATGCTGGAGGTAGCCTTCCTAGCATCGCATCTACTAAGAATGATGACAGCCAGAGACCAGCAGCTACTCTACGAGATGATAACCACGCGAGCAGCCCGCGCAATAGAAATGAAAGAACACAAAATCCATGAAGGAGCCCAGGCAAATCTAATACTATACAGGGAGAAGAGCATAAGCGAGCTTTTCCGATACCAGCCGAAGCCTGTGCTCGTTGTTAAGAACGGTGAGATAACACGGTCAGTGGGTGTTGATTAGCCCCCCAGAGCTCGTTGGGCAAGCTTCCAGAACTTATCATCAACGTGGTGTATGTTGGCTAGTATCTTTCCCCGCCGCATCTCCTCTGCTTTATCAGAATCTTCTAAGGCTATGCCCACCGCCAGTGGTTTTCCATAGGTCTCGTCGCGCACAACCACCAGGTCGCCGCTTTTGAAGCTCTGCTCAAAGCGCGTTATTCCAGGTCTCATTATATGGGCGCCGCTGGCTACGTGGGGTATTGCTCCCCTATCCACCCTCACGCTGGGAAGCTTGTCAAGTAGATGAACTCCCTCTCCCGTCAGAGCGGGTACGACACGCTCACCGCTCACAATAAACACATAGCCTCCCATCAGTAGGATTTTATTTCCAGATTCGTCTAATACCTCCCGCACATCACCCTTCATAAC
>WAQC01000115.1 GCA_015520425.1 Candidatus Pelearchaeum sp.
GCTTTAGCTGCGCCATCACACGCTACTACGCAGACTTCATTCTTAGATAGTATAGGCTTGGCCAGAGATATATCCCGCTTGAGCGAAGGCCCCGCACCAAAGATTACCACATATCTGAATTTTCTCAATTGCCATTCTAGATTCGCGATGCTTAATGAGTTCTCACAAATGAGGCGAGATAGAAGAATAGCTGCTTCCCTATCTTTCTCCTTATCTAGATTAAGGTATTCTACTATCCATTCATACCAACGTAGCCATTCATCAAGCCTCAAGGCCGCGTGTCATCTGATTCCTTATCTCCCCCGCCGATGCTCTGATAACAGCAACCAAATTATGATTATGTATGCTCTCCAACGCCTCTACCTTAATGAATATCCTATTACTATCAGGCATTGTCGGATACTGTTGCAACAGCTTCGCCGCTGCCTCGCGTGCAGCGTCTTCAACGAAGCGTGTTTTTTCTAGCGCGTTCAGCACTATCCTAGCTTCATCCTCCCGCTTAAGCAGCTCAACGGTGCCTGCGCTTAATGAGCCGCGCATTATTGAAACGAGGTCCATAACCTTCATGTTGTCTATTGCTTCAACAAGAATTGTGCCGTAGCTTCTTTGCATATGCGTGGCTAGAGGAGCATCTTCCGCTATGCCTCCGTTACTCACGCTGCGGTAAATCTCGCGGACCATCTCCTTGGCACAGGGGCAGGCTGTTAATCCAGTTACACGCGCACCCAGAAAACGCTTAACATCTATATCATCATCCAGCTTGCTTGCTGTTGCTTCTAAGATTATCTGAAAAACCTCATACGAAACCGCTGAAGTTACTGGTGCGCGCTCCCTAAAGTAGGCTTCAGACTTAATCCTAACTCTAGATTTTGTAGAATAGTGATGCTTTCTAATCAGTTCTTCAGCTATTACTCCTGCAAGCTCTTCCAGCTTTATGCCTGTTCTGTTTGCCTGATTTACAGCTGTTATGATTGCCTCGTATGTTCTTGATGCGTGTATTCCGCGTTGGTTTGCAGGCAGGTTAACTGATGCCTCAACAACGGGGACCAGTGTTAGCTTCATCCCGTTAACTACAAAATCCACCGAGGGTATTTTGACATCTTTTAGCGAAACCCAAGTTATCGGCATCGGGATGAGCGGCCTACCTGCCTGTACGTCGGGTATCTTATGCAAACCCTTATCAACCAACAATCACCCCGATATGCGCGATTTATGGTTTTGGTGAAATGAACAAACATTATGTTTTTGTTGAAAGATAAAATATAGGCGCTATTTGGTCGGGTTGGTGCGTATAAGAGTAGTTTAGGCTATGAAGGTGGTCGTGGAGACGCCTGCTAGGCTTCATTTCGGGCTAATAGACCTAGAGGGTAGTCTTGGCCGCCTTTATGGAGGATTGGGGATGGCTGTGAGCCCCCCATCGTTCAGCGCCTCTTTTGAGATGTCGGAGGAGATAGTGGCCGAAAACCTGCCCGAAGACTTGGCAAGTCTCTTCTTTAACGTAGTTAATAGGCTGAATGTCTCACTGAGATTAAGGGCTGGTAGTATTCTTCCGCTCCACGTAGGGCTGGGAGCTACCACACAGACCTCTTTAGCCATAGGAAGAGCGGCTTCAGAGCTTTACGGACTCAACTACACTGTAGATGAGCTAGCCGCCCTACTAGAACGCGGTAAGCTCTCCAGCGTTGGTGTTGAACTGTTCAAGAGGGGCGGATTTGTATTAGACGGAGCAAAAAGACCTACCAGCTCCGCTGGGAGCCGACTGATAACTAGGCTTGAGGTACCTAGTGATTGGATTGTTGTTCTCGCTATACCGCGTGATGAAAAAGGGTTGAGCGAAGAGAAGGAACGGGAAGTATTCATGAAGTCATTTCAAAAACCCTCAAGTAAATATCCAGAGAGAATATCTAGGTTGGTTCTTGTTAAGCTCATCCCAGCAATTATAGATGATGACTTGTACGAGTTTGGTGACGCGCTTAGTGAGATTCAGCAGCTAGTTGGGGATATTTTCAAGAATGTTCAAGGTGGTGTTATAGCCAGCTCAGTAGGGCGGCGTGTTCTGGATGTCTTTAGAGAGTATGGGCTGGTGGGGCTTGGTCAGAGCTCATGGGGGCCGACGGTCTATGGCTTCACATCATCAAACCATGTAGCCGAGAATGTTAGAAAGGCGGTGGGCGATATTTATGGCGGGAGGGTTGAGGTGGTTATAGGAAGGCCTAGGAATAGGGGGGCGGAGATACGGAAGATACCAGAGTAAGACTGTAAAATTCCCGCAACAACATGGCCACGAGATAAATAATTATTATCCAGCCCAGACAACCTAATTGACTAGAGGGGGCCTCCCTTGCTATTCAGCGAGCTGGTTGAACTATACGAGAAGATAGAGAGAACAAGTAAAAGGCTTGAGATGACCGACCTTCTAGTCTCGTTATTCCATAAGACTCCGCGGGAGATTGTGGATAAGGTTGCGTATCTTACGTTGGGTGAGGTTTATCCTGCTTATGTTGGTCTTGAGCTTGGTGTGGCTGATAAGCTGGCTCTGAGGGCTGTTAGGCAGGTGAGCGGCGCGTCGGAGAAGCAGGTAAACGAGCTCATGGCTAGGCTGGGCGATATAGGGCTTGTTGCGGAAACTCTAATCGGGAGACGTGGGCAGCAGACGCTTTTCCAAGAACCCCTAACCGTGGAGACGGTCTATAACGCGTTGGAGAGGATAGCAAAGGCAAGCGGGCCAGGCTCAATAGAGACAAAGCTCCAGATTCTCTCTGGGCTTTTATCGCAAGCATCACCCACCGAGGCCAAACACATACTACGCATAGTTACTGGTAAGATGCGTCTCGGTATAGCTGACATGACCATTCTGGACGCTCTGGCTATAGTGTTTGGCGGCAGCAAGGAGACGCGCGATTATTTTGAGAGGGCGTATAACCTAAGCTCAGACATAGGTCTGGTCGCCAAGACCGCAGCGTTGGAAGGGCTTGAGGGAATTAAGAACTTCAAGCTTATAGTGGGAAAGCCCATAAGGCCGATGCTGGCCGAACGCCTCTCCTCCCCCGAGGAAATACTTGACAAGCTGGATGGTTCGGGCTTTGCGGAGTATAAATATGATGGCGAGAGGATGCAGATACATAAAAAACGCGACGAAGTGATGATATTCTCGCGCCGCCAGGAGAACATAACCAGCCAGTATCCAGATGTGGTGGAGCAGGTGAAGAGCTGTGTTAAAGCTGATGAGGCCATACTTGAATGTGAAACTGTTGCAATAGATGCCAACACTGGGGAGATGCTCCCGTTCCAGGAGCTTATGCATAGAAAGAGGAAGAAGGAGATTGAGCGCGCGGTTGAGGAGTATCCCGTTAACCTATTCTTCTTTGACCTCCTCTATGTTGATGGAAAAGACCTTACCCTCTCACCTTTCCTTGAGCGTAGGAGAATGCTGGAAGCAATCTTAAGCGAGACAAACATGAGCAGGCTCAGTAAGGGTATGGTGGTGGAAAATGCTGAACAGCTTGAGCGTTTCTTCCAAGAAGCTATAGAGTCTGGCTGCGAGGGCATTATTGTAAAGGCTATAGGCCCAGAATCAGTCTACCGCGCGGGTGCCCGTGGCTGGCTCTGGATAAAGTATAAGCGGGACTACAAGAGCGAGATGATAGATACAGTAGACCTGGTTATTGTAGGGGCTTTTCATGGACGTGGGAAACGGAGTGGAAAATATGGCGCTCTTCTAATGGCTGCTTATAACAAGGAGAAGGATGTCTTCCAAACAGTGTGTAAGGTTGGTTCTGGCTTTACTGATGAGGATTTGGAGATGTTCGTTAATCTTCTTAGACCGCATATAATTCCACATAGGCATGCGCGTGTAGATTCTATCATGGAGGCTGATGTGTGGGTTGAGCCTAAGATAGTTCTTGAGATTATAGGTGCTGAGATTACGATAAGCCCTACCCACACCTGCGGCTGGGATATGGCTCGTAAAAACTTCGGCTTGGCTATCAGGTTTCCCCGCTACACTGGGAGGCTCAGAGACGATAAAGCTCCTGAGGACGCGACGACAACAGATGAGATAGTGGAGATGTATAAGCGGCAGCTCAAGAAGATAACCGAGGAACGTGTAAGCCAGGTTGAGGGGGAGGTCTAGGTTTGGTGTGAAAGACTTAAGAGATAACTGGGCTTGTCAATCCTATTGTAGGAAGACTGTGTGGTTGTCTTGAGTTCGGAGCAGGATAATGTTAGGCAGCTTGCGGAGCTGAAGAGCTATCTTGAGGCTAGGATGGCCGAGCTTGAACGGGAGCTGCAATTTCTAAGGATTCTTACTGAGCTTGTTGATAGGGAGCTAGTCGGCAAGAGCTTTAGGAAGGCTGAGGCAGTACAGCAACGCGCGGCTGAGGAGGCTACTCTGCGCAAGATACGCGGGAAGGCTGGCCAGCTTCTTGCAACTATGGCCTTAACGGGGACGGAGGCCAGAATAATCTTCAACCCCGAGATAAGGGTTCTCCGCGATGACAGGCCATTCAACTCCTTCCTGCTCAGAAAGGTTCTTGACCAGATGGTTGAGGCAGACCTCCAGCGCGTTGATGAGGGGCGGTTAGACCCAGGATACGCCATGAACTATGAGGTTGTGTATGACGATGACCATGCGCGGGAGATTATAGTCAGAAACTACCGCGACGAGGCTCGTCTTCGTGAGATTGTGAATGCTGTCAAATGGACGTTGGAAACCCTAGCCGCATCGCGTTAAAAAGGGCTCTAGAATCCTCAAGAAATACCGCCATAAGCTACTCCTGTCAAATAGGGGCTAAATGTCAAATACTTCTGATTAAGTAGAACTAAGCCGAAGAAGCCGCTATGAAGAATGCTAAAATACTACTGGTTGGTGTTCTTACTCTTACCCTCATACTCCCGTATATAACATCACCTGCCTACTCCACAAGTGATGCTACAGGAATCACCGTTGAAGTGAGAACGAGTTCAGGAAATTCGGTACTTGTGGGAGCTGTTGTAAAGATACTAAACGCAAACGGAACCAGTGGAAATAGTGTAGAAGAAGTAACAGACTCTACAGGGAAAGCAACGTTTTCTGAATTAGTTAGGAAGAATTCAACGGGTTTACAGATAACGTATAGACATTCAAGCATAGTAGTATATAGTAATACATCGTTTAGTGAATGGAATAATACAAGTGGTTTTGCAAGTGTAAGAGTTGATGTTGATGATTTGGTCATAAGGGTGAGGGACGCTTCTGGTACACGTGCAGTAGCTAATGCGCAAGTAAATACTACATTTACAGGCTATACTGGGCTTTTTAACTCTACAACCACAAACTCGGCTGGCAGTACTACTCTGCAAAAAATGCCCTTCGGAACTTACAATGTTGAAGTGAAATACAGGGGTGTGGTGGTGTATGATTCTAGTTTCTCTTTTATGGGTAGCCAAGTAACCTTGAATGTCTCGCTTTATGTTCTGAAGGTTTGGGTTAAAGATGCTCAGGGCAACTATGTCCCTAACGCAGTTGTTAAGGTCTGGCGGAACACTGCCCCAGATGATAACGTGGCACCCTTCGCAGAAACAACCACAAGCTCTCTAGGGCTGGCGGAATTCACCCTAATGCCTGAAGGAACATACTATGTACAGATAATCTATAGGGATGTGGTGGTCTATACAGCTTCAACAGGAATAGTCATCTCAGGGGCTGACCGCGAAGTAACAATAGAGACCTCCCTCCAGACATATACGATAACCGTCTATGACAGCGATGGCTCCACCGTGCTTAGGGGCGAGAAATACTCGCTATCTGGGCAACTCTATATAAGCGGCTCAACACCATTTGGAACACCCACAACAACCACAGACGGAGAGCTCAACTTCGGCCTCGTATTCCCCGGAGAATATAGACTGGTCATAAAGCTGGGCAATTTAGTAGTGTTTGACGGCACAATAACAGCGCCCACCGACACAAGCGTAAACGCGGAGTTCTACGACCTGATAATCAACATAGACCCGACAGGAGCGTTTGATGAGCGTCTCCTCTCAGAGCTGGGAGTCAGCATACAGATGGGAGATATATTCAGCGCAGAGGGAGTAACTACACAGAGGGCTCTACGCATTGAGAATCTTCCGAAGGGAACATACAACTACGTCCTGAAGTATGGAACAACAGAAATAGGGGCTGGAGAATTTACGTTAAACGAGGATGAGCAACGAGTCGTATTAAAGCCAGACATATGGACGCTCACACTTGATATACGCAACGCAGATGGAGAGGCCATAAAGGCAACAGTAACCATCTCCACGGTTGATGGATTAAAACTCAAGACACTAGATACTGATGATGAAGGAGTATTAGAGCTGGCTGGCCTAATACCAATAACCTACGAAATAACCGTATTCTACGAAAATGTGAAAGTAGGATTTAAGCAAATAGCATTAAACGGCGACACGACGCTGGAGATAATTACTGACGTATTCAATATAAGAATAAGAGTTCTAGACGCTGATGGAGAAAAAGCAATACCAACAGCGGTGGTAATAGCTTCACGCGACGAGATATCAAGAGATGGGATAACCGATGACCAGGGAATCGCGCTATTGAGAAATCTACCAATAGGAAAATACAGGCTAGAAATACTATATTACGACAATCCAGTCCATAGACAAGATGAGATAACATTTGACGCTAGTAAGCAGATAGACATAAAGGCAAAAGGCATAATTGATGTTACCTTTAACGTCCTAGACGCGGCAGGAGAGCCGCTGGATGATGGGAGTGTTGAAATATTTTCAGGTCAGGCTAGGTTCTCGGAGAACATCACAAAAGGTCAGGTTAGATTCTCCAACATACCCGCGGCAAGCTACAGGCTATCAGTAAAGTATCTGGGAGTTGAGGTATTGGACCAGCTAGTACCGCTCTCCATAGAGGAGGATGTCAGGAACATCAACACCAACGTCTATTACTTATCGGTTGAGGTGAAGAAGGCTGACGATACGCCGCTCTCCTCTAAGGTCTCATTCCTCTATAGGGGTAAAGAAATCAAAGTGGAAGAGACTAACGAGAATGGGAAGCTTGTTGTGAGACTGCCGAAAGGAGAGTACTCTGTACAGGCATATTTCAAGGACGTGGTGGTAGCTGCTGAAAGCATAGTCCTACGGAGCGATGCCGAACTACTGCTTAATGCGGCGGTGTATAAGGTCTCTATAAAATTTGTTGATATAAGCGAAAAGCCAGTAGCAGGCGTCTCTATCAACCTAGTTAGAGAGGGGGATATAGTTGAATCTACATTCACAAACCAAGACGGCGTGGCAGAGTTCTACGTAGCTGGCGGAGACTATGAGTGGATGTTTACCGTGGATAACTATACCTTCACATCCAATTTCGCCGTTGAGGATAATAAGGAATTCATAATACCTTACGTAGTTAATAATGTGAATAACCAGGTTATGGTCTTTGCTTCTGTGGCTGGTGTTTCCGCAATCTCTGTCTTTAGCCTCTTCAAGTTCTCCAAGCCTATGCAGAGAAGGGAGCGGGGCGAGAGGCGGCAGGAGGAGAGGAGACGGACAACGGTTAAGAGGTCGCGAGTTCCCAGAATCTAGCTGGAATGGGTAACAAGAAACGAAACATACTATACGGCGCGTTCATAAGCATAATCCTAGTCATACTACTCTTCTCACTCTTCCACTCCATTATGGGAGTAACATACCCCCTGCTGGTAGTAAAGAGCGGGAGTATGAAGCCGCTTATAGAAATAGGAGATATAATAATAGTAACACCAGTAAATCCTGATGATATAAAAGCATCCCCAACAGACGGCGATGTTATAGTCTTCTACAGGCCAGGAGAATACGGTGTCAAGGACGCCATAATAGTTCACCGCGCAATAGAGAAGACGGACCAAGGCTTCATCACGAAAGGCGACGCTAACCCAGTCAAGGATTTATGGGGGCCTGTCCCATATAAGAACATCATAGGGCGCTGGACTAATATCAAGATTCCATACTGGACTGGCCTAGGTTATCTCTCGCTATTTCTACGCGGCGAATACTATTACCCGCTTGGCCCGCTCTTAATAGCTCTACTCATCGTTGCCAACATAATACTCTTTATACGGGATATATCTGCTTCTAGACGTTCTGAAGGCGGCGATACTTCCTAAGAAGTCTAACCCTCACATACCAACCATACCCCAAGACAGAAGCTAGGGCGATTGTTGTGATTAGTAATGAGAGCTGAGGAGCATAAGTTACTATCTGGATTAATAATGCTATGAAGATGCCTAATGCTGTGAAGAAGATAGGCTTAGCCACTTCCGACGCCTCTTTTAAATAGTCTTGATGCTTCTCTATGAGGTGCTGCGGAAATCTTACCGCGCGTATGCAAACAGTTAAACACGCGTACTCTGCTGCTGTCCTCTCCTTCCACGTGACCTGCTCGCCACAGAGCGGGCATTCAGCTCTCTCCATCACCATGATTAAGAGCCGATACGTATTTAAGAGTGGCCTAGCATATCAGATTTAATGCTTCTAGGAGTTCATGTATCCATATCAGGCTCAATAGATAATGCTGTGGATAGGGCCGTAAAGCTAGGCTGCACCACGTTCCAGATATTCACAAGGAACCCGCGCGGATGGACCTATAAGAAATTGGGCAAGAAGGAGGTTGATAACTTCAGAGAGAAGTGTAAGGAGCATGGATATGAGGTAGCTATGGCTCACATGCCATATCTACCCAACATAGCGTCGCCCAAGAAGTTGATATACAACAAGTCTGTCAAATCGCTTATAACGGAACTTGAACGAAGCGGCGCATTAGGCTTAAAGTATCTAGTATGTCATGTTGGAAGCCATCTGGGAGCTGGCATAGACGCAGGGATACAGAAGGTAGCTGAAGCCTGCAATACAGCGCTATCAAAGATTGACAACGATACCATACTCCTTCTAGAGAACATGGCGGGGCAACGCAATTCGTGTGGCAGCTCGTTTGAGGACCTTAGACGCATTTTGGATAAGATAGAATATCCAGACAGGGTTGGAATATGCCTGGACACATGCCACCTCTTCGCAGCTGGCTATGATATACGAAGCCCAGAAAGCGTTGAGAAGACATTAGAAGAGTTTGATAATATAGTTGGTTTAAAACGGCTATATGCGGTGCATCTTAACGACTCAAAGGGTAGTCTAAAGAGCGGCCTAGATAGACACGAGCACATAGGGCAGGGAGAGATAGGTGAAAAGGGATTCCAGGCTTTCATAAATCATAAGGCAGTAAGGGACAAGCCAATGATATTGGAAACACCTGAGGATAAGCGGGGAAATTTTGAGACCAACCTAAAGAAAGTCCGAAGCCTCTACAAGTAGAGCCCTCTATTGTCTGTTTAGTAGCTCTTCAGCGTATTTGATGAGCTTATCTAGAGCTGAGGCGTATTTTGATTCAGGAGCCACCCGTTCAACCAGCGATTTATAATACAAAATACGTTGGAGGAGCTCCTCAGCTTTCTGAATACTTCCCATCCTCATAAAGACTCTTATCCGCGTTGCGTGTATTGTGGCTTCTAGTAAAGCCGTTTCTGCACGGGTAATCGCCTTCGGTCTTAAGCAGCCAACTACAACATTAAGTGGCGCGCAATAAACTTCGCATAGTTCATCAATCTCGTTAATTTCTGAAACTTCAAATTCTATATACGCATCAGCACCCGCTAGACGTGGTGTTAAAATCTTTACAGAAGGCTCAAAGCTATGACTCTTCTCAGAAACAAGCTTAGGAAATGTTGTCTCAAAAAATAGATACGCTTCGCTAACTATGTTTATTACTCCCTGTCTTTCTCTTCTCAAGTTTTTGTACGTTATTGTCCTCTTGTATGGTCTTAGCCTGATAGTGTGGTCATCAAGTAGCGTGAATCCTATCGGAGCTGCATGTGGAGTCTTATCAGGCTTTAATGTTGATACTATTGATTCATAGATTATCATAGGTTTCAAGCCAAGGTCTTTAGGCGTTGTTTTCAAGGTCGCCAGCCCTCCAATAGCAGTAAGGAGAATGAGGCTGCTAGAATATCTGCCGTAGACGCTGGCCGCCAGCCGCTCTTAGAGAAAACTCTCACAAGCCACGCTAGTAGCTCACCTCTCTTACGCCTCTCCTTTTCCCGCAGAACTTTACTAGCATATTTGGAGGCAAGAACCGCAGCCTTGTAGCCGTTTCTCCTAGCTATATTAGTATCAGGAAAAAAAGCCAATATGTTGAGAAACGTCATGACAGCTGCCTCATTAATCTCTATACCAGCGCATAGTTGTTTCTTAAGAAATTTATAACCAAACATGTGGGTTGCTTGGTAGTTAGTGGCATATTCGTGAGCTATGGTGTCAAAATGTGAATACGGCTTAAAAGCATCAACTACCGTTATCTTTTCTTGAATTATTCTCCTCTCAGTTTCGGGCTTTCTTACATCTAGGTAAGCCACACGCCCCAAGCCAGCGGGTCTAACGAGTTTTATCGCTCTGAATATGCTTATAGTGTCTCTATAATCCATGTTGAGTAGGGTTGTTTTAAGAGCTGTTCGGAGAGAGTCGGCTCTCTTAACCTTTCCCGCAGCAGCTGCTATGGGCATCAGGAGAAGTATAGCCCCTAGATGTGTATTCCCTTCATGCTGCCATGAGAGCATGGTTTTACATGCCTGCTCTATAATAGCTCCCATAGCTCTATTATTGAGCGCTGCCTCGCGGAAATGAGGATATAGAGATGCTATAGATGCTAGGAAACATTCAAACCCCCGCCGCCGCGACTCCCTATCAACCAGCCCAGGCTTTGGCGTCGTGCTCAGCTCAAGTAGAAGGGCTAACTGCATGCAACTAGCGACGTTATCCGCATCCACCTAGTCAGCCCCTCCGACGATAATTTATACTAACCTTATTATTAGAGCAGAGCAGCGATTTAAAAAGGCATGGGACTTGGGAGAACGCTGCTTATACGCGGCTTATCCCTGTTGTTAGTAGTCTTCGTGGTTCTCTTAATGGTGGTTATAGTCCTAGGCGCTACTGGTGTTTCTGACAAGATACTAAAGGCGTATGTTAGTGAGGAGCTTCGCCAAATCAGGCAAGAGCTGTCGCAACGTATAAGAGACCCGCAGGAGCTTGAGAAGGCGCTTGAAGCGTATAAGCTAGATTTGGAGAGGGCGTTTGGGCTTGACAAACCCTGGTACTTCAGGCTTCCTGATATGGTTCGCCGCGTTGTGATGCTAGACCTAGGCACATCAAGAACAATAACATCATTCTCAGGAAGCAATAAAGTGTCTGACATAATATTGGAGAGGATACCAAATACGGTGATACTAGTAACCGTAGCGGTAATGTTGAGCGCTCTGGTTGGAATATCCGCGGGAGTTAAGATAGCTACGCGGGTAGGCTCTCTACTTGATAGGATAACCTCATACTTCTCAGCAGTCTCCTACGCTTTACCCTCATGGTGGACGGGGATAATATTCATCCTGATATTCTCGTTCTATTTTCGTTTATTGCCTCCTGGGGGTATGTATAGCACTCCACCGCCTCAGGAACCTCTGGCACGCTTATTAGACCTAATGCTTCACGCCGTCTTGCCTGTCCTAACTCTTATGGCAGCAATCTTAGGTGGATGGATTTACGTCTCCAGAACAATAGTCCTCAACGTGGCGCAGGAAGATTTTGTTAGCGCTGCGAGAGCTAAAGGATTACCTGAGAGAATCGTTATGCGCCGCTATATCTTAAGAGCATCAACTCCCCCAATCCTGACAAACATAGTATTCGGCATAGCGGGCTCTTTAGGCGGCGCTATACTAACCGAAACCGTGTTCAGATGGCCTGGAATGGGGCTCCTCTACTACGAAGCCATAACCGCATTTGACGAGCCGCTAATAATAGCCCTCACCTTCATCTTCACCCTAATCTACGCTGCTGCGCGCTTCATCCTAGAGATACTATACGTCTCGTTGGACCCTAGGGTGAGGTACTGATGGCGGAAACCCGTCGTGAGGCGTGGAGAGTTTTCTGGTCCTCAAATATCTCAAAACTGGGAATTACTCTATTGGCAATTTTGGTTATAGTGTCGCTTTATGTAGTCTTCACATATCCGCTTGACTTCGGGCTGAAATACTGGAATAACCCAAGCCACTGGGTTGACTATCCCAAGGGGGTTCCGCCAGAATGGACGAAATACTTCACATCCGAGAATGTTACAGAGCATAGAATATACACGATATATGTTCCATCTGAGAGTAGGTTCGTAGAATCCGCGGG
Organism: Candidatus Pelearchaeum sp.; assembly: GCA_015520425.1. GTDB lineage: Archaea > Thermoproteota > Nitrososphaeria_A > Caldarchaeales > Caldarchaeaceae > Pelearchaeum. The sequence goes on from WAQC01000115.1 coordinate 12,250, forward strand.
GCTTTACATCAAGAGATATAGCATAACGTTTGATTACCAGTATGATGAGTTTCCCAGCTTTCTCTCCTTCACAGTATTTAACGTAACGTTTAGCCGCGAACCACCAATAATATTCCTTGAGATTTCCAGACCTGATGGTGTATCTGCGCGGATTTACACGCTTGCCGTCCCTGGCCCCCAAGAAGGTGAAGAGGCGCCATATATGAGATATTCTGAGACCCCTTTCCGTGTTTTTCTAAGCGGCGATCCCAGCGTTGCGCAACAACTCTCACGTATGCTCAAACGAGATTTTGACATCAGCCTAACGCCTACCGAGATAAACACCATAGGCCCTGAGAAAATACTATTCGGGAAGCCCGATGTAGGGAAGAACTTTACCGTACTTAAGGGTGTTTATCGTGTGGATGTTGTATTAGCATCTGGCGATGAGGAGGACTCGGTTGGTTATGTTAGGTTTGTGGTTGCTGGTAATGTGTATGGATGGGTTGGAACAGATTCCCTAGGCCGCGACCTCGCTGTAGGGCTGCTATTTGGATTTCCTGTAGCCCTTCTTATAGGCGTGGTAACCACAACACTGACCACCGCAGTTGGAACCTCTGCAGGAATAATAAGCGGCTACATCGGTGGCAAGACAGACGACATAATACAGCGAATAGCCGATATAATAAACAACATACCACTACTACCGATTCTAATATTCCTGATATTCATTCTAAAGCCCAGCATCTGGCTTATAGTCTTCCTACTCGTGGCTTTTGGCTGGCCTGGCCTTACTATAATAGTGAGGTCTATGATATTACAGTTGAGAACTAGCCAGCTCGTTGAGGCGGAGGTTGCTCTTGGAGCTTCCAAATGGCGTATAATGTTTAGACATATCTTCCCGCAGATAGCGCCTTTCATCTTCGCCCAAATGATTTTCGCCACGCCAACAGCTATCTTGGCAGAAGCAGCTCTGAGCTTCTTGGGCCTAGGCGACCCCTCACTACCCACGTGGGGGCAGATACTAAACTACGGATTTAGAGACGGCGGGGTATATGTTGGATACTGGTGGTGGATAGTTCCACCAGGCCTGCTAATAGTCCTGACCGCAATCACATTCGTCTTCCTAGCTCTCGGGCTAGAGCCTGTGGTAAATCCTAGGCTTAGAAGATTCAAGTGAGGCAGATTATCATATAGCCAGGCTTACGTAAGCTAGGGCAAGCCCCAGTATGAGTGATATTGGCAGGCCTGGGACTGCTCTCCATTTCTTAAGGAGCTGAAGAGTTAGGTAGAATCCTATGAGGATTCCTAGGCTGGTCATTATGCCTGAGACTATGCTAAAGTTGGCTATCACGAATGCCAGCAGTATGGAGTAGAAGAATAAGTCGCCCAAGCCTATGCTTATCCCTCTAAAATCCACCATTAAACCCTGCAGACTATGGGAGTCCTCGCTTCCTAACGCCCTTAAATGGCCGCGGAATATCGCATATATGTCATAGGCAGAGATTAACAATACGAGCACTATCGTAGTCCAGAAAGGGATGCTAAACCCCAGTATTGTTCCAGCAGCAGCTGCTACGTAAGAGAGACCCACAACCGAGGCCAGTTCAATTTCGCGATAAACCACGAGTAAAATAGCCAGAGTTATGAGCAATGATGCGATTACATTATAGTTACTTGAAAATAGTGGTGAGATTTCAAGGAAGAATAAAGTAGTGGAGAATGCTATTATGCTGAGAATAGAGAATATGAATATTCTCAGGAGAATCCTATAGCGGCTCACTATTGTAATTAGTATGAAGCTCCCCACGAATATCAGGCCAACAACTATGAGAGCGTTTATGTATGGTGATACATTTGTTAATGCCTGTTCTGGCGGAGCCTCAGCAGGAGGCTCTGGTGCTGGAGTTATGACAGGCTGGGGGAGAGATAATCTAGATAGGTAGAGGAGAAGCGATAGTATGAAGGCTATGAACAATGTTAGCATAACTGGAACTAGATGTAGAAGAGAGGTCGTAGGTCTTTGGCCATTCATCTAACGCGCTACTTTGATAACCTTTATTTAAGCCCATATGCAATTTAGAAAAACGTACATGAAGTATCGGTTAATGGATTTGTTGGCGTGCCCGATTTGTAAAACCTTCCCCCTTAGGCTATTCGTGTTCAGTGTACGTAACATAAAGCCCACCACAAGTATTAGAAGATGCGAGCTCTACTGCGCATACCATGGAGATTTTATCAAGAACTTAAGTGAAACAGACTGTGCAACATGCTATGGGAAGGAGATTAGTGATGGATTGTTGGAATGCGCTAATTGTGGAAGGTGGTATCCGATAGAAGAGGATATACCGCGTATGCTTCCTGACGACTTGAGGAATAGACAGCAGGATGAGGCTTTTCTCATCAAGTGGAAGAATAGGATACCACAGCATATATTGAATGAAGGAAAGCCATTTTCTCTATTGCATGAACATACTTAACAGCGGCGGCTATGGATGAGAAGTGATGACGTAGTCATTTTAGGTGGAAATGTGTGCGGTGTAGGGATAGCGGTAGCGTTATCGCGGGCAGGCTATAGCGTTAAGATACTGGAGAGGGGGCGTAGGCTCAGAGGGCTTAGCATAATAGACTTGGTTAGAGAAGACCAGCTCTCATTTCTGGGGGTAGAGCCGCATAATGTATTGGAGAATGAGATAAACCACGTAACTATAGTAGATGACGAAGGTGCTTCAACAATTCATCACAATAATAGACTCTATGTATGCAGGATTACAGACCTCCTAGAACGCGCCGCCGCATATAACCAGCTGCGCATATCATTTGGTGCATCAACCAGTTTGATTAACCAACTAATATCTAGCGATACGGGTATTGTTATTGACTGCGAATCTACCAGCAGTTCTGGTTTTCCTGTTGTGAGTTATATCTATGCATCTGAGCACTGTGATTATGGGGGTTTAGTTATTGACTTATCGTCTAGCGGTTTTAGAATTGTTGTTGAATACCGTGAGGGGTTTTTACTCGTTCATGATGTAGGTAATCCAAATTTGGTAAAACAAGCCTCCTGGTTGGCAGAAAGCCGATACTACTTAGCCAAGCCCTTACCAAATGCTGACAGACGGCCAGCACGCTGTGGCCGTGCGTCAAATAAATGCTTTTCTCCGCTGGGAAGCGCGGTGGCCGAATTGATGGACGCAACATACTGCGCGGCAAATATCGTTAATAATGGCTGTAAAGAGGCTGAATCCACTTTCTACGACTTTTTCCAATTTCTAGAGAAGAAGCTAACAGTCGGATATTACGCTAGGGAGCAAATAACCCACATTGTTAGGGCATTTTACGAATCGCGCATGGGGTAGGCTGAGCGTTAAATTTATCTATTGACGATAACATCGGCGTATTTGCAGTCAGCGGTGAAACGAGAATGTCCGAGGAGTCGGTTGTCCTTATCGGTAAAAAACCAGCGATGAACTACGTGCTGGCCACGACGCTGCCACTCGCCGAAGGTAAGAAAGTAGTTCTGAAGGCGAGAGGCAGAGCCATCAGCAAAGCAGTTGATGTTGTAGAGGTCGTCCGCCGCAGATTCGTCCAGAACGCAGTAATTGAGCGCGTAAACATAGGCACGGAGGAGGGCAGGGTAGGCAACGACGGCAGGGCACGTAACGTCAGCACGATAGAGATCGTCGTGGCGCCACCTAACCAGGCAAAGAAGAAGTAAACATCCAGCGACGCGCCCAGGACAGCCTGGGGCGCATTCATTTTTTAATTATATTTTACTTACCTAATTCCTAACATTTAGGGATGCTATGAGTTTTGGTGCTGTGGTTAGAGATTCAACTGATGAGGATATAGAGAGGGCGTGTAAGCCTAGGTCCGTTAATTCGCGGAAAGGTGAGAATGGTGTTGTTCTTGTGGTTGGTGGGAGCTGGCTGTATCATGGCGCGCCCCTTTTAACGGCTCTAGCCGCGCTTAGGTCTGGTGTTGATTTGGTTTATGTGGCTGTTCCAGAGAAGGTGGCCACGCCCATAAGAGCCTATACGCCATCACTCATAGTCCTTCCTCTGCCTGATATGAAGCTTACCAGTAAGGGGGTAAGTCGTATTAGAGCTGTCTTACAAGACGTTACGGCAGCGGCTATAGGGCCAGGCCTTGCTAGAGGCTCCGAGAAGGGGCTGATTAGGTTGATTGACCTCCTCATAGAGGGTGGGGTGCCGCTAACCCTAGACGCCACCGCTTTACACCCTGATATACTGCCCAAAGTTAGGAGCAGGCCCTGCATATTGACACCTCACGCTGGCGAGTTTAGAAGGGTATTTGGAAGAGATGCTGGTAGTACGTTGGATGAGCGCATCAAGTCTGTTCATGAAGAAGCGAAAAATAATGAATTAGTCATACTTTTGAAAGGTGTTGTTGATGTCATATCAGATGGCTCTATGGTGGTGTTGAATAAGGTTGGCTCACCAGCGATGACCGTCGGAGGCTCTGGCGATGTTTTATGCGGCCTCGCTGCAGGGTTGATGGCCCGCGCCGCTTCTCCATTTGAGGCAGCCATAGCTGCGGCTCGCGTTAATGGAATAGCTGGTGAGCGAGCTGCGCAGCTTAAAGGTATGCACATAACGCCAGAAGATATTATAAACGAGATTCCTAACGTTCTAAAACCCTATGACAAGCTAATCTAGAGCTATAGAAGGGGGAAATCCTTTTAGATGCCCAGATACATTTCTCAGGTAGATAGTGGGGAGACCTGTCTTTGCATATACGGCTAGGCCTGATAGGTAAGACCAATACTGGGAAGACCACGTTCTTTAACGCGGCAACTTTACTCTCGGCCGAGGTCTCTACCTATCCCTTCACAACAAAGCAGCCAAACTATGGCACCGCGTACGCGATAACCCCCTGCGTCTGCCGCGAGCTGGGTGTGAATGATAATCCCAGAAACTCTAAATGTGTAGAGGGATACCGCCACATACCGATAGAGCTGATAGACCTGCCAGGGCTGATTAAGGGGGCGTGGGCTGGAAAGGGGCTAGGTAATCAGTTTCTAACTGTAGCGTCGCAGGCGGATGCGTTGCTTCATGTAGTAGATGCGTCGGGAAGCGTGGATGAGGAGGGAAGGCTTACTGAGCCTGGAAGCGGCAACCCACTTGCGGATGTTTATGATATAGAGGAGGAGCTCGTCATGTGGCTTACCAAGCTCATAGAGAAGCAGGACGACAAAATCATAAGAAACCTAAGGAGTGGGAAAAACATAGTCCAAAGCCTAGCCGACATACTTCAGGGAGCACGCATAACGGAAGACCATATTCTACGTGCTCTTAAGACCTCTGGGCTGGAGGAGAAGGATTTTGAGAACTGGACACCTATTGATGATAAGAAATTCGCGGAAAACCTGTTGGAGGTGGCTAAGCCGACCATAATAGTTGCCAACAAAATGGACTTGGAGACAGCGCCCAAGAACTTTGAGATATTGAGGGACCAGCTCCCCAATAGGATAGTTATCCCCGCGAGCGCGGAGGCTGAGCTCACTCTCCGCAAAGCTGTCCAGAAAGGTCTCATAAAATACATTCCAGGCGAAGAGACGTTCACGATACTTGAGCCAGACCATCTTACTGATAAGCAGAAGTGGGCGCTTGATTTCATAGAAAGCAGAATACTCGGCGAATACATGCAGACTGGTGTTCAATTCGCCATCAATGTTAGCATATTTAAGCTGTTGAGGATGAACGCGGTCTATCCAGTTTCGGACCCTGTTAAGTATGTGGATAAAGCGGGGAATGTTCTTCCTGATGTTTATCTGATGCCGCCTAATGCTACGGTTAGAGACCTGGCTAGGGCGATACACTCCGACTTGGAGAAGGGGCTGCTCTACGCTATTGACGCTAGGACTGGGCTTAGGCTTCCTGGCGACTACCAGCTTAAGGATAGGGATGTTCTTACTATCGTCTCCGCTACTCGCCGAGGCTAGGCTGGCTCTAGGTAGTATGAGAAGAAGCCCTCAGGCTCGCGCCGCTTAACCACAAGCCTGACCTTCATCCCTGGCTTAACCTCATCAGGCTTGTCGGTGCTAAGCCAGCAGAGTATGTTGAAGCCCTCGCTCATACGCGCTATCGCCACGATATAGTCTGGGTAGTGGATAAAGCTAAGCGGCTTAACGTTTATCTTAGTGAATGTCAGTATCTCCCCTTCTCCCTTAACCTCCACCCACTCCAAGTTCTCATCCATACAGGCGGGACAATCTGCTTGTGGCGGGAAGTAGTATATTCCCTTCACAGGACAGCGCGTGGCGTATATCTTCCCCTCGCGGAGGCCGTCAAAGAACTTCTTAATCCTCTTCACGGGGATTAGATACTTGAGACGCATCTCGCGGACATCAACCCACAGGGGGTCGCCTGTCTTCTCTTCAGGGACTATCGGCAGCCCCTCATTCTTCATGAGCTCCTCTACATACTTGAGCCACTGATTTACCATCTGCTCTATCTGCTCGCGCGACTGGGCCATCTTCCCCCTACCCTGTCGGAGGTTTGTCCAGAGTGTATATCGTTATGTATGCGTAGTGGCCTGTTCCTCCTATGTTGTGGGCTATGGCCCAGCCCCGTTTTATGTCAGCCTGCCTCTCAGGCGGGTTCTGCTGCCTTAGCTGCTTCGTAAGCTCCGCGGCCATGCTAACACCAGTAGCTCCTATTGGATGGCCCTTGGCCTTGAGGCCGCCGTCCAGGTTTACGGGAATTCTCCCACCCTTATACGTCTCGCCCTCGCGCGCAAGAGCGTATCCCTGGCCCCGCTCAACAAACCCAAGGTCTTCATACGCCAATATCTCTGCTATTGTGAAGCAGTCATGAACCTCGGCAACGTCAAAGTATTTGTAGGCTTTATCGCGCTCCACTCCTGCCCGCTTATACGCTTCTTCAGCAGCTTTTACAGCAGAATCTAAGCTCAGGAAGTTGCTGCGCTTGCTTAGGTTTGATGTCCCCGTAGCTACTGCCTGCGTTCTAATCCACACAGGCGTGTCGGTCAGTTTCCTAGCTATCTTCTCAGAGGCTATGACAACAGCTGCCGCTCCATCTGTTTGGGGGCTGCAGTCAAATAGTTTGAGCGGCCAAGCGACGTAGCGGGACTTCATAACATCATCTATCGTTATGCGTTTGTGGAAGTGGGCGTGTGGATTAAGGTCGGCGTAGTAGTGGTTCTTCACGGCTATCGCGGCTAAGTCCTCTTCCTTAGCGCCGTATCTATGGAGGTATGCGGTTGCGTACATCGCGTAATAGCCTGGGAATGTTAGGCCGAACTGCTCAAACTCCCAGAAGAAGTTTCCAGCCCTGCCTATCATCTCCACCACTTGCAGGTTTGTTGATTCGCTCATCTTCTCCACGCCTACTGCCAGCGCTATGTCCGCCTGCCCAGACGCTACTGTCTGGTATGCCGCTCTGACAGCGGCGCTACCAGATGCGCATGCTGCCTCTACTCTTATGCTGCCCGCTGGACATAGGTCTGAATACTCGCTTATCACCACCGCAGGTAGTGGGTCGGAGCTCCATCTACCCGTGTTCCCCACAGCTACGAACTGAACATCCCGCTGTGTTATCCCAGCGTCTTGGAGGGCCTCTTTTATGGCCTCCCAGGCCAGCTCCTGAAGCTGCTTATCTGTTGCTCTGCCGAATTTTGTATGACCAACACCAACTATTGCGGCGTTTACCAAAGGGTTAGCACCTGTTGCCCAGTCTGTAAAGTAGCTTATTTAGGTTTCTTAGAATTCCTTGTATGTGGTTGTTCTAGGGATGAGGGCGCAGCTTAGGCCAGCAGTTGTCGTATTTGACTTAGACGGCACACTAATAGTTTTCAAGCTTAATGTCCGCGCTGCCAAGCAGAGGATAATACAACGGCTTAAAGAGCTTGGTCTTAATACTCAAGGCATAACAGCCGATGATAGCGTACAGAGCATAATAACAAAGACGTTGGGGAATAATAGTGGTGTAGAGCGTGAGTTTGTTAGGAGAGAGGTTCTTGATGTTATGAAAGAATTTGAGATTAATGCTTCTGCGGTCGCGGAACCACGTGAGGGAGCTGCGTATGTTCTTCAGGAGCTTAAGAAAAGGGGATACCGAGTTGCTGTTGCTACGAACACGCATCGTGATGCAGCTTTGCGTGCACTGGAGAGAAGCGGCCTACTCAGCGATATAGACTTCTTAGCTACTCGTGATGATGTGGAGAACCTTAAACCGCGTGGCGATATTTTGCGCCATCTCTTAGAGAGGCTTAACGTCAAGCCGCATGATGCGCTCTATATAGGAGATAGTATTCACGATATGCAGGCCGCGGCCGAGGCTGGGGTTCCGTTCATAGGCATAGAGGGAGGCATACATCCTGGTAAAGAGCTTCAACGAGGCTCCATACTCCCAGTATTAAAAGAGCTACACGGCCTGCTGGACTATCTGGCGTAGCTCCAGCATATTCTTCAAACTTTTAACACGGTTCCCAACACTATCTCTAAAGGGAGTAAGCGTTGAAGATAATCCCTGATACCAGCGTCATAATTAATGGTAAGATTACAGAGCTGTTGGAAAGGGGCGAGGTCAAGGATGCTGAGATAGTCATCCCCATAGCTGTCGTTGATGAGTTGCAGGCTCAGGCTTCAAAGAAGCGTGAGACTGGGTTTATTGGGCTTAATGAGCTCAAGAAGCTGCGTGAGCTTGCTCTTGATAAGAACGTTGAGTTAAGGTTTTCTGGGGAGCGCCCCAGCCTGGAGGATATAAAGCTCGCGCGGAGCGGTAGGATAGACGCGCTCATACGCGATGTGGCCAAGAACGAGAAAGGAACATTATACACATCGGATTACGTCCAGGCGCTGGTTGCGGAGGCTGAAGGGATAGAGGTCCGCTACTTCCCCCCAGACGAGCTTCCAGCATCTCTATCATTTGAAAACCTCTTCACACCCGATACGTTGAGCCTGCACTTCAAGGAGGGCGCGCCACCATACGCCAAGAGGGGCAGGCCTGGGAAGTTTGAGCTGGTCAGGTTGAGAGATGAACCCTTATCGGCGGAGGAGCTGAACAACATAATCAAGGAAATCACAGAGAGGGCGCGGGTAGCCAGCGAGGGAGGTGTGGAGATAATGAGGAGCGGCGCTCTTGTCGCGCAACTCGGCTCATACCGAATAGCGATAGCAAGGCCGCCATTCTCGGATGGGCTTGAGGTCACAGTAGTCAGGCCTATAGTAAAGCTACGTCTAGAAGATTATAGACTATCAAGCAAGCTGATGAAACGGCTCAAAGAACGCGCTGAGGGAATACTGATATCAGGCCCTCCTGGGAGCGGGAAATCAACATTCGCCGCGAGCCTAGCTGAGTTCTATAGCCGCCAGGGGAAGATAGTCAAGACTCTTGAATCCCCACGTGACCTGCAGGTTCCTCCTGAGATAACGCAGTACGCTCCTCTTGAGGGTGATTTTGAGAAGACCGCCGAGATAC
>WAQC01000116.1 GCA_015520425.1 Candidatus Pelearchaeum sp.
TAGACCTTGACTCCCTAGCTCGTATGCGCCGCCTCTATGTTGTCTTTGCTCTAGCTCCGTCAAAGGATGTGGCGGAGCTTTCGCGCGCCCTTCAGGAGGCGGCGGTGCTGGAGTTCCCGCTTACCCCAACGCAGAGTGCGGTCCTCATAGTAGGTAGTAAGAAGCTAGCCGAGAAGATAGACAAAACCCTACGCGGGCTTGGGATTAGCCCATTCACGCTCCCGCCAGACCTACCCAGAAAACCAGCAGAAGCGTATAAGAACGTATCCGACGAGGTGGCTAAGCTTGAAGAGGAGTTAAACAATATAGAAACACGTCTCCGTGAGGTCTCTGAGAAAGAAGCTGTTAGGATAATCTCGCTACGGGATAGCTACTACACTCTTAAGAATGCGGTGCATAGCCTGGGCGGGGGAGGCTCGCTTAAACGATTCGCGGTCATCAAAGGCTACATACCCAAAAACAGATACGAGCAGTTCATCAACACCTTCAGCAGCCGCTATCCCGTGTTCTCACGCGAGCCAGGAGCGCACCACAATCACGGTCATAACGGACACAAAAGTCACGAAACAAAAGAAGACCCTCCCTCACTCGTAAAATACCCAGCTCCGCAGAGGCCGTTTGAAAACATAACCTTCATACAGGGATTACCAGGATACTTTGAGGTAGACCCCACACCCTTCGTGGCAATATTCTTCTCAATCTTCTATGGCATTATGTTTGCAGATTTTGGGCAGGGGCTTGTCCTGCTGCTCTTCGGCCTCTTTATGGCTAGTAGAACACGTGGGAGGATAAGGCTCTGGGGCCAGCTCCTAGCTCTCCTGGGGGCGTCGGCGGCGGTGAGTGGTTTCCTCATTGGCGAGGTATTCGGATTCTCACTCGGCAAATACATAGGCTCCCCCCAGATACTACACCTAGTAGAGGAGGCGGAGGGAGCGAAGCAGTTCAGCATAACCGAAGTCCAGCGCCTACTGCTCTTCACAATCGTACTAGGCGTAGTCCACCTAATGATAGGCTATGCCCTTAGCGTGGTGAAGTTCCTCAAAGCTGGGGAGAAGGCTGAAGCACTCACATCAAGACTTCCAACGCTAATAATGTATATCTTCGGGATATTCTTCGCCCTAGCATTCTTCGGCGCTGGTGGCAGGATTGAGGGAATAATGAGCAGCACAGAACCTGCCCCGTTCATAGGAGTACCAACATACATAGTCGGCACTATAGGGGTTGTAGGCGCCGCAGCCTGTATGTTCGTAATAATGTTTGGCAGGTATCTATACGGCCTCGCAGACAAGACTCATAAAATCTCATTCAGCGCCGCGATAGGCCAGGGAATGCTGGAACTTATGGAGAACGTCATACAGTTCCTCTCCAACACAATATCCTACGCACGACTTACGATATTGCTGATAGTCCATATAGCGTTGCTCCTCCTCCTGAACAACGCGTGGGAAGCGCTAGGACCAGCCTCAATACCAGCGCTGATACTGGGCAATATCGGGATAATGCTTCTAGAAGGGCTACTGGCCTTCATCCAGGCTCTCAGGCTTCATCTCTACGAGTTCTTCACGAAATTCTACGACGGGACTGGAAAACCATTCAGGAAGATACTTGAAGAGACAGACTTCGCCAGAATCCAGATACGCTGACGCGCTATTAGGTAAAACTTATCTTATCGCATAAACGCGTTTTGCGAGTATCCACAACTAGTGGTGAGTATACGTCTTGGTTGATGTCAGGAAGATAGCCGCCTACATAGCTGTTGTGGCGCTGGTCGGCCTAGTTTCAACAGGCCTTGGAGTAATCCCGCGGCAGTCAATCGCGCTAACGGCATTCGTGGCAATAGTTATGGGCGCGCTGCTCTACTGGAGATTCCGCGTAGCATTCGCCTTAGTGGGGATAGGAATACTATTCGGAGCAGGCCTACTTGACATAAAACACTTCATAGAATTCGCAGGCTTTGACATAATACTCTTCCTGATAGCCACGATGATGGTCATAGGATTCTTGGAGGAGCGGCGTTTCTTTGAGGTTCTCTTGGAGAAGCTTATAGCTATCGCTGGAGCCAGCGCAAAGAAGCTTATCGTATTCCTCATGGTCATGGCGGCTGTCGCGTCAGCCTTAGTGGGCGAGGTAACCTCCATACTCTTCGTCCTCGCAACTGTCATACACTTAACAGGGAGACTCAGACTTCCCGTAGTCCCGCTTCTCATTATGACTGTGTTTGCAACAAACGTAGGAAGCAACGCCACAGTAATAGGCAACCCGATAGGAGTATTAATAGCTCTGAGAGCAGGCCTGACATTCCTAGACTTCATACGCTGGGCAGCACCAATATCAGCCGCGACCCTAGCGCTTACGATATTCCTCTGCCTCCTATACTATCGCGGCTATATCCGCGAGATGGACGAGAGGCTCAAACAGTATCATGCTGAGAAGATTGTGAAGAAGACAGCTTCGGGCGAGAATCCCAACAAGATTGACTGGCTTTCTCTCCTAATCTTTGGCGGCATGGTTGCGGGGCTTGTGATGCACAGCCCGTTGGAAGATGCTCTGGGACTTGAGCGCGACACAATGCTCATAGGCGTTCCAGTAATCTTCGCTGGGATAGTGCTCTTCCTACTCAAGGATAGGGCGCGCGAATTTACTGAGCGGCGCGTGGATTGGTGGACCCTTAGCTTCTTCTTCCTCTTCTTCGCCACCGTAGGGACGCTGGAATTCACGGGAGTAGCGCAGCTAATGTCAGAGTCAATCTTCAGCCTCAGCGGAGGAGATTTCCTCAGCACCTACATGCTTGTCGGATGGACCGTAGGCTTCATGACAGCGTTCATGGATAACGTGCTAGCTGTAGCACTATGGATACCGATAGTCAAGTCAATCGGAGAGTTTGGCTTCAACATCTTCCCACTGTGGTGGGCTATGCTCTTCGCTGGAACTCTGATGGGAAACCTCACGATAATAGGCAGCACGGCCAACATCGTGGCTGTAGGAATGGTGGAGCGCGAGAGAGTAGCCCACGTAACCATGCGCGACTGGATTGTCGTTGGTGCTCTGGTCTCTTTCACGACCTTCCTACTCTCGCTCATACTGCTCTACATCCAGATACCGCTCATGCCCTAAGCGTAGTAAGACTCATATCCTAGTGGAACAGCAGAGTACTACGTCCTCTCTCCCTCCCCCATTGAGAGGAGAAGCGTCCCCATAATGGCTATGGAGTATATGAGGTGTATTGGGAATGGCTCAGGCTCCGCGCGCAGTTGCATACGTAGCTATTCTGGCATTCACAACCATAACATCATTTATAGCGGGCTTCGCGCGGGAGCAAATCTTCTCCATCACAATCTTTACAGCCATAATCCTAGGAGCCCTACTCTACTGGCGGTTTAGGGTAGTCTTCGCATTCCTAGGACTTGGAGCACTTTTTGCGGCAGGGGTTATGGATATTGAGCAGTTCATAAAGTCGGCAGGGCTTGACATAATCATGTTCTTAATCAGCATGATGACGGTGGTTGGTTTCCTTGAGGAGCGGCGTTTCTTTGAAGCTATACTAGACAAGATACTACGTCTGGCTGGTGGCAGCGCTAGAAAGACCGTTGTGCTTCTTATGGCTATGGCGGCGCTCTCAGCGGCGTTGGTAGATGAGGTTACCTCAATCCTCTTCATAAGCTCTGCCGCAATACACCTAGCCACCAGGCTGGGCATATCAATAATACCACTAATCATGATGAGCGTCTTCGCCACAATAATAGGAAGTAGCGCCACAGTAGTAGGCAACCCTATAGGCGTAATCATAGCGCTTAAGGCTAAGCTCAGCTTCTTTGACTTCCTCCGCTGGGCAACACCAATATCTATAGTCGGGCTTTTAATGTGTATAGCAATCACGCAACTCTATTTCCGACGCTACCTTGCTGAGATGGACGCCAAGATGAAGGCGCAGGTAGCTATCGCGGGTGTTGAGAGTAGCTCGTCGCATAGCTCAAAGCTGGGGCTTGGTCCTACGCTCCTCTTTCTGGGAACTCTGGCTGGTCTAATTTTTCACACCCAGATAGAAGCTGTACTGGGGCTTGAGAAGAACACCATGCTCATAGGCGTCGCGGTAATAGCTGCTGGCGTAGCCCTGTTGATGGAGCGTGGAAAAGCGCGAGAACTACTTGAGCGGCGCGTGGATTGGTGGACCCTCAGCTTCTTCCTACTCCTCTTCGCGTCTGTCGGCACCCTCCAATTCACGGGAGTAACCGAGGTATTCTCCAGCACGCTGGTAGCGATAGGTGGGGGAGACTTCCTCACAACATTCCTCTTCACAGGCTGGACTATGGGATTCATGTCAGCCTTCATGGATAACGTCCTCGCAGTAACGCTCTGGATTCCCATAGTTGAGGGGATGGGTGATTCTGGGATGAATGTCTATCCCCTGTGGTGGGTTCTCCTCTTCGGAGGAACATTCACGGGAACGCTCACATACATAGGCAGCACAGCTGGCATCGTCGCGGTAGGGCTTATAGAGAGGCAGCGCAGGGGGCATGTATCCCTACTGGAATGGATTAAAGTCGGCTCTACAGTAGCCATACCGACATTCTCGGTAGCCCTCCTCCTACTATATCTACAGGTACCCCTAATGACTGGCTAGTCTGCCTTCGGCTTGGAGACTATGTAGAGCTTCCCCTCACGCTCTTCAATCCAAACCTCATGGTTAATCCTAAGGAGTATCCGTATAACGTCAGGCCAGGGAAAGCCACGCTGGTCTATCACCTCTATGATAAAGCCACCATACTCCTCCAACACCCTACCACGCTCAGCTATCAGTAAATCAAGAGCAGTTTCAGGGTCGCATGAATATTCCTGCTGATTATCCTTCACCATCACGTAGCACCCCAAGACCAGCGCAACGGTATTCTCATACGCCCCGTAAGTCAAGTTATATAGCTTTCTAGCCTCTTCATATTATTAAACAACATATCACCCAACTAGGTGGGAAAAGGCGTTGAAAAGAACCCGCGTAGCCTTCCAGGGTGAGCATGGCGCCTATAGTGAGGAGGCTGTCCATCAATACCTCGGAGCAGAAGTAGAAACTATACCATGTAAAACGATACGCGAGGTCTTCAACTTAGCGGAGGTTGAAGAAGTAGAATATGGTGTAGTGCCTGTTGAAAACTCCATAGAAGGAAGCATATACGAGACCTACGACCTGCTGCTAACGTCAAGCGTAAAGGTAGTGGGCGAAGTGTCTTTAAGGATAATTCACTGCCTCATAGCCCTGCCCTCAACAGAGCTGAAAGACGTGAAGATAGTATATTCACATCCACAAGCTCTAGCGCAGTGTAAAGGCTTTCTGGCATCACTAGGGGTGGAGACCATGATAACATACGACACCGCTGGAAGCGTGAGGCTAATCAGAGAAAAAGAGCTCAAAGATGCTGCTGCTATTGCTAGTGAGAAAGCAGCACAGATGTATGGTATGAAGATACTTGCTAAGGGGATAGAGGACTACGGAAGAAACTATACACGCTTCTTCATAATATCTAGACGCGACGCAGAAACAAGAAACGACTGTAAAACATCAATAATCTTCTCACTACCCCACACGCCAGGCTCACTATACCACGCTCTAGAAGAGTTCGCTAAACGGGGAATAAACTTAACCAAGATAGAATCAAGACCAACACGCCAAAGACCATGGGAATACTACTTCTTCCTAGATTTTGAGGGCCATAAAGATGATGAGCCCTATAAAGAAGCATTATCAGCCCTTGCTAAGAAAGTAATATTCCTAAAGGTTCTCGGCTCTTATCCAAAGGCGAAAACCGAGCTCTACTAGTAGCATGACCAGGCTATATTTCTAAAAATTATGGAAATTTATGGAGAGGATTTTGGAAAGGTTTAGGAGCGTTTTACGTCTATTGATGTGTCTGTTGTTTTGACTGCCGCCACCGCTGCTGGTGTTGGAATCGTCTTGCCAGGCATGTATGCGCCTGCCTTACCGAAGATTCCTGACTTCGTCAGCAGGATATAGACGACCATGGCGAGGAAATAGCTCGGTATGCCTGCGGTTATGAGCGGGAATAACCCGTTCGCGCTCGTCCAGGTCAGTGGGTCAAGTGTCCATAGGTAGAATGCCACCGCAACGATTGTAGCTATTAATGCGTTGAGGTTAAAGCCGCCCACATACCTGTAGCCTATAGACCTGTTGTATAGTGCTCTAAGCTTGTAGGTTCCGCGTGTGAGTAGGTAGTCGCCTATCATTACGCCGCCGTATATTCCTGTCAGTAGAGCTATGTACGCTAGGTAGATTCCATAACTGTCAAAGACGCCTGGTATTAGCTCTAGCAGGACGCCGCCGAGCGTCATTATACCAACAACATAACCCCACTTGATGTTGGGGAACCTGCTCCTGAACGTTATTGACATCGGATATATGAGCAGCGCGATTGAGCTGACGTTAGCGACAATTATCATCGCCAGACCTATTACTGGCACGGCAGCTATCTGAGACGCTACCAGCCAGTCTGTTGGGTCAAAGGAGCCTACTATTATTGCTGTGAGCGCTGCGAAGATTCCCGCGGTGCATGACAGTATTCCCCAGCCCCACAGCGTACCGTGGTATGCTGCCCTCTCGGTTCTTGCGAGCCTCGTCCACTGGCCATACCAGAAGGCCCATGAGAATCCTAGGCCAACGTTCCACTCAATAGCTGAGGCTATGCTCCATCTTGGGTCCTCAAACGGCTCTGGAGGAGGTGCTGCAAAGGTCTTCTCTACACCATGGACTAGGAAGACGACTGCTATGAAGTAGAGTAGAACTATTATCAGGAAGGCTGCTCCGATTCTCATCGCCCATTTCAGTACATTCGGTCCGCGGAACGCTAGGTATGCGCCTACTATTGTCGCTAGGAACGCCCATATTACCATGCCTGGTGTTTCAGTTGCTAGAATACCTCCAACGCCGAGTATCTCAGCTAGCTTCCATGAGCCTGAGCCCATGAGGAGCGCAGCATAGGCTATCCAGCCGAAACTTGACGTTATGTAGATTATGAACCAGATGTCTCCTCCTCTGTGGCCGAAGACCGCTCTATGACCTATGAACTGCTCCACGCCATAGCGCGCAAATATAACGGCAAGCGGAGAGATGAGGAAGAGTGGTATGACGTTGCCGAATAAGACTATCGGGATGGCTTGAGATGCTGGTACAACGAGGCCTGTTAGACCGCCGACTAGGAAGAACCACGCCGCGATGCCGAAGGATATCTGTATTGCTAGGAAGTCCCAGAGGCCGTATAGCCTGTCGCCGCGTAGTGTTGGCAAAAGGTTGAACCATACATCCTTCTTAACAGCCTCTCCCATACTTCACACCTCCACCGTATTCTTACATGAGTAGAGAGGCGGCGAGGTATATCGTCAGCAAAAGCGATATGACACCACCGATGATATAGTCTGTTGCAGAGACGCGCGGAATTAGGGCATCTCGTCTCTCAAAGACGGCCTGCTCATACTCCCTCTCATACTCAAGTATTCTCCTCTCAAGCTCTTCCTTAACCTCTGGCGATAGGTACGGCAAGTCTATAGGCATCTCCGCGACCTCTCTAATTTCCTTAGAAGTTTTTTCATGTTCCATTTCCGTCATAACGTCGCAACACGAATAATAAATCCTATATATTCTTTTAATGACCGCAGAACACAAGCACAATAAATTTATCAATAATTATGATTTTGCAACAACATATACATAATGGATTATGGATTTTTACTGATTATGATGGGAATTTTTCTAGATAAAATTTATAAAAGATTACTGTGATGAATTTCGCGATTCTACATGAAGTTCAGTGTTGTTATGTTGCCCGAATATCCGATATCCGATATACTGGGCTACATAAAGAAGGCTGATGAGCTGGGGTTCTATGGTTTCTGGTCTGTTGATGAGACCTATCATAAAGACGCATGGACTATCTTTGCCGCTGCTGCACGCGAGACAAAGAACATAGTAATGGGGCCTGCAGTTACCCACGTGTATCTCCGCGAGCCGACGCTTATCGCACAGCAACTAGCCACTTTAGACGAGCTCTCTAATGGCCGCGCCGCGGCAGCGATAAGCTTCGGTAACCTGATAATGCTTCAACAATATTATGTGAAGTGGCAGGGCACTAGGCCGCTGGCCAGAGTTAAGGAAGCTTTTCACGTCATAAGAACGCTTCTTAACGAAGGAAAGATAACATATGACGGCCAGTTCTTCAAGTATATCGGCCTCTTCACGGCAGCTAGGCCTGTGGGCAAAATCCCGCTCTATTTAGGCGCTATGGGCGGTCCGCGCTCGTTTGAGCTGGCTGGCGAGATTTCGGATGGGATGATGAGCGCCCTAGGCTATTCACGGGAATTCTGGCGTGACGCTGTTAGTAATATGCGTAAGGGGGCCCAGAAAGCTGGCCGAAACCCAGACGAGCTTGACGTGGCGGCGTGGGTAGTATTTACAGTCTCTAAGAATAGGGAAGCAGCCAAACAGGTAGCAAAGAGCATAGTGGGCTTCTACATACCCTCCATGCCTGAGAGACAGCTCCAGATGCATGGAATAAAGCCCGAGGAAGTCAAGGAGATAAATGAGTCATTCTTAAAGGGAGATGTGGAGCGTGTCATACAGCTAACATCCATGGACCTCGTTGATAAGCTATCTGTCTCAGGCTCACCAGAGGAAATCGTAGACCAGCTAAAGAAGAACTTTGCCTCAGAGGGCGTGAAACACGTAGTAGCATGCATAATAGACCCATTTATCGTGAAGTTCTTTACTGGAAAAGACGTCGCTGATGTCCCTGATTTTAATGGCCAGCTACGACTAATAAAGGACGAAATAATGCCACATTTTAAGTAAAAATATCAATTTTTTCTAATATTTTTGTCATATTTTGTAGATTTTTAGCTTATTTTTAGCAGTTTTACGAGTTCAGGCACTATTTGGTAGAGGTCTCCGACTATGCCGTAGTCTGCGTACTGGAATATTGGTGCTGTTTTGTCCTTGTTTATGGCTACTATTGTCTTTGAGTCGCGCATTCCGACGATATGCTGTATTTGTCCAGAGATGCCAAGCGCTATGTATAGTTTGGGCTTCACGATGGTTCCTGAGAGGCCTACCTGCCATTCTTTCGGAAACCATTTTAAGTCTTCGGCAAGCGGCCTAGTACAGCCTATCGCCGCTCCTATAGTTTTGGCGAGCTCCTCCACTAGTGTTATATCCTCTTTCTTCTTTAATCCACGGCCAACCGCTACAATCTTCTCAGCCGATGTCAAACCACCTTCAACACGCGTTCCGCGTTCTTCAAGGATACTCTTAGCGTCAAATGCTTTTGAGAGCTGGACTTTCTCTATTCTTCCATCTACGTGGGGGACTTCCTTCTCCTCGCTCTCGGCGGCTAGTGTGAGTATCTTTATAGGAGTTTTCACCTTTGTCTTCTCTACCACTGCGCCACCGTAGGAGAGACGCGTAAATACCATGTTGGAACCGTCTCTCACTTCAATCGCTTTTACGTCCTCCACATAGCCAGCTTTCAGCGAAATGGAAAGACGTGGTGCTATTTCTTTAGCTCTTCTAGTAGATGGGAAAACTATCAGGTTATAGCCATCTTTTTCAACTAATTGCTTGATGGTTGCGCTCACGTCTTCAGGTGATGCCTTTTCCTCTTCCACCACATAGACCAACTGCGCTAAACTCTTTGGTGCGTCGTTTTCATTACCCAGCCAGAAGATAGCGTACTCACCCTTAACGGCCTGCGATACTATGGGTATGAGACTCGTTGGGTGACTGCTTTCTTCGCAGTAGAAGAGTGTCTTCATGTCCTATATCACCCCCTCATTCTTAAGTAGCTCAACAAGCTTACGCGCACTCGCGGCAGGGTCGGCCTCTTCAATCAATATGTTTTTGCGCTTAACAACTACAGGCGAAAGCTCCACTTGCTCGTTCAACAAAAAGCTTGCGTATTCTTCTGGTGTAATTCCCAGGTCTTCCAGCTTTACGTTAACCACCGCGTCGCGGGGAACTTTCATGACTTGTAGGGACGTTACGACGCGTGGCTGGTTAATCTCAGGGGTTACTGTAATCATGGCGGGTAGTTTCACCTCAACCATCTCAACTTTGTCTCCCAAGTTTCTCTCAACCCTAGCACTGTCTTCTGAGGCTTCTATCTTTGTGGCATAGGCTACGTGGGGTAGTCCTAGCAGCTCCGCCACCATAACAGCTACGCTCCCAGCATATCTGTCCTCAGACGCGTAGCCCGCCAAGACTAGGTCGTAGGGGCCGTTCTTCTCTATTGCTCTACTGAGTATATGCGCTGTCGCGTTCGCGTCTGGGTTTTTGATATTCACGTCAGCTATCAGATACGCCTTATCCGCTCCCATGGCAAGTGTTTCGCGTAGAAGCTTGGAAGCCTCAAAAGGAGCTACTGAGTAGATGTGAATGCTCCCGCCCAGAGAGCCCTTTATCCTTACAGCCTCCTCCACAGCGTTCAAATCGGCTTCACTAATTTTCTTAGGAGAGCCAGCGAAGTCAATAACACCTTTCGCGGGGTCTATCCGCAGGTTGGCGGGGTCTACACAATATTTTGCAAGTACTGCTATCTTCACACCAAGCACCCATACTATACCATCATGATAATATGTGTGGAAAGAGATTATGTGATGTTTGTATAGGAAGTTCTCTACTTATGGCCTTCCTCGGCTTCTTCCTTCGGGGGCTTGAGAACCTTCTTCGCAAAGTTATAGTGCATCCATTCTAGGTAGTCGTGCCGCATCTGGACTATGCGCTCAACCTCTTCCTCAGTCATGTATTGCTGCTTGACTATCTTCATTCGGGATGGGTCAACCTCAAAGTGGCCGTACTTTATGATGACTCCCTCTACCATCCCTGCTCACACCCCCACAGATTCTGCGAGAAGCTCCACCACATTAATAAGCTCTATCTCCATACGCGCCTTAGTCTTAACCTCGGTAAAGTGGTCCCAGCAGCGTGGGCAGCCTAGAGCTAGCGTTCCAGCGCCAAGGTCCAGAGCCCGCTGTATCCTACGCTGGCCTATAGTAAATGATATCTCTGGATGAAGCTTCTTGAATGACGCCACCCCGTTACCACAGCAATAATACCACTGGTCTATATGATGCTCGTCAACAAACTCAACCCCAGGTATGGATTCTAGTATCTTCCGCGGCGACTCCCAGAGGTTTGTCAGCTTATTGAGGGTGCATGGGTCGTGGTAGGTAACCTTCTTGCTGACGTTGTTCTTGGGTATTAGTCTTCCTTCCTCTATGAGCTGCCATAGGTAGTCGGTTATGAATACTACCTTGAATGGCAGTTCGCCGAACATGCGCGAGTAGTCGCGGACGAAGAAGAAGTAGTCATGCGGGTCTACTACTATTACGGTCTCAGCGCCCATCGCTTTTATCTTCTCTATGTCTTTCTTGGCCATGTCTATGAATGTTTGCTCCCGCGCAACGTCTAGCGGCTCGCCTATGCCTGCTTCGGGGACATCTACCACCGCGAATTTTATGCCTGCTTTCTTTAACAGTTTGGCCGCTGCCCGCGCTGTCTCCGTTACCTGCGTAGCAGTAAATCGGCTCACATACAGCACCACGCTACTCTTACCGCCTACCTGAACATTAAGCCCCTCAGTCCATTTCAGCATATCCTCACGTTTCTTAACCATCTGTAGGTGGAAGTCAACCTCCTTTATGACTTCCTGATATCCTGGATATCCTACTCCAGACCTTACTAAGTCGCTCCTAACCTTTCTAACCAGCTCAACGGTTGTGAGTGAGACCTTGTAGAAGTCGCCCATGAAGAGGGTATTTGGACAACGTACCTCGCATGCTCCGCACTGTAGGCAGTGGGTGAATGTGTCGCCTAGCTCCTCAAAGCTGCTTACTCCCTTGTAGAGCGCTAGTAGGGAGGTGTGGAATCCATAGGGGATGTACGCCTCGTTGCGCGTTACTTGATAAACTGGGCATACCTCTCTACAGAATTTATGCCTACACGCGAATGTTAGGTAGTTGTCTAGGGCAAGTTCTTCTGGCGGCTTCTCACCAGGCTTGAGCGGCGTGTTATAAGCTTCCTTGGAGTATAGCCTCACACCCTTCTGCATCACAGCCTCACCTCCTCAGTATAGGCTACGTCAAGGCCGAACTTGCCTGGGTTCATAATGTTGTTCGGGTCTAGGGACTTCTTAATAAGCTTCATAAGCTCATACATGCCGTTCTTCAGCTCAACTGGGATGAGCTCAGCGTCGCCTGGTCTGGTAGCTCCATGGCACGCGGTTATGCTACCGTTATGCTCAAGCGTTACCTCGCTTATCTTACGCTTAAGCTCTACCCATGCCTTCCATTTCTCCTCGTCCAGCTCCATCTCAGCTATGAAGATGTCTATCTCCGTTAGGAAGTCTCCCCAAGGCTTGAACGGGTTGTTGTTATACATGAACATGCCGCAGTCGTCAAATATCCCATACTTCTCGCGGTACTCCTTGACTAGAGCGTGCCACTTACGCCTTACCTCTGGCAACTCGCTATATAGAATAGCAGAGTCCTCGCAGTGCCATGAGCTTGGCATGACCTCTCCCTTTGGAGACCTGCCGTGAAGCGCTAAGTGATACCTATCGTGGCGCGACGCCCAGTCCCCCTCGGACAGCTCCTCACCCAGATATACGCCGCCGCCCTCCTTAACTATCTTGAAGAGAACCTTAGAGGCCGCGCTTACCTCCGCCTCA
>WAQC01000117.1 GCA_015520425.1 Candidatus Pelearchaeum sp.
GGGCTGGCCGATGAGGAGGGAGCGGGGCTGGGAGCTAAGCGCCTAGTTGAGCGCGGCTTCAAGGCAGACTACATAATCATAGGCGAGCCTACAGGAGTTACGGGTATAGCCACCTCCTATCGCGGTAGCTTAACCATACGTGTTGAAGCTAGGGCGCGGGGAGGGCATAGCTCAGCCCCCTATATGGCCGACTCTGCTCTGGAAAAGGTGCTAGCCCTATGGAGCTATGTTAAGAACGAGTACGGCGGCACGCGCTATGAGGATGTTACATCAGCTCTCACAACACTCCACGCGGGTGATTGGGCTACTAGGATGCCTGAGAAGGCGGAGGCGACTATAAACATCCGCTACCCGAAGCCCTACAGCTCTAGGGAACTGCTGGAGAATATCGCTAGGGAGGCTGAGAAGACAGGATGCAGCGTCTCAGTCATAGACACAACCGAGCCCGTAGAAACTAGCATATCAACGAAGACCGCGCGTGCGCTCTCCCGCGCCATGCTAAGGCTAGGCCTAAAGCCGCGCATCGTGAAGAAGACAGGAACAAGCGACATGAACACACTCTACGCCCTAACCAGCGACATAGTGGCATGCGGCCCTGGGGACTCTCTCCTAGCCCATACATGCGAGGAGCAGATAGCGATAGACGATTTGAAGAGGTCTGCCGCGATATATGCTAATGCTATAGCGGAGCTTGCGAGGCAGGTGTAGGATTCTTTCCCAGCCCCTATCTAGACTGTCTTTCTAAGCGCTTCTAGGGCATTCTCCAGTCTTCTACGTCTCTCCAAGAACCATTCACGCTGTCTTTCCAGCTCTTGGAATGCTTGGTTCACGGCTGTCTTTACGTGCTGTGGGTTGGCCGAGCCGCGTGTCCTATATCCATAAACAACTCTACGCGGCTCCATGAGTTGTAGCACGTCATCAAGCGTTATGTCAGCGCTCACACCAGCTTCGTGGAGGGTCTGTTGAAACGTCTCAGGTGTTAGCCTTCCCTCGTTGATTAGTCTGCTCAGCCTGCCTGCCAGGTTGTGAGCCTTCCTGAACGGTATTCCATAGTTTAGTGTTAGGTGGTTTGCTACTTCTACAATTCCCGTAGGAGGCTTACATGCCTCCGCGCTTCTAGCAGTATTGATTGTTATGTTCTCAATCATCTTGGAGGTAAGGCGTAGCGCGCTAACGGTTTCGTCTAGGGCTTTCCATAGTTTGGGGGTTATCTGCTGGAGGTCTAGGCTATAGCCGCTAGGCTGACGCGCCGCTATTCCTAACGCTGTGGAGAGAAGCCCCAACACTTCCCACACCTTAGTTCTGGTTATCTCAGCCACCACTGGGTTCTTCTTCTGCGGCATAATACTACTCGTGGCTGACAGCTCGTCAGGAAGCTCCAGAAGGCTGAACTCCTCAGATGAGTATAGCACCAGCTCCTCGGCGAGTGAGGAGAGTATAAGCGCTACGAGAAGCGTTAGGGATATGCTCTCTATGATGAAGTCGCGGGAAGCAGTAGCCTCTAGGGCGTTGTCGCTTACCCTGCCAAACCCAAGCAACTGAGCGGCATACTCCCTATCCAGCGGGACGCTGGTTCCAGCAACCGCAGCAGAGCCCAGCGGAGACTCGTCGCAAAGCTCATACACAAGCCTCAGATGCGGGTAGAGCTTCAACAGCCGTGTAGCATAGCTGTGCAGTATGAAGCCGAATGTGGCTGGCGCTGCTCGTTGTAGATGCGTATACACGGGGAATATAGTCTCCGCCTCCCTCTCGGCTCGTTTAAGCAGCGTAGCGCATAGCTCATCTATTGATTCGTGTAGTTGCGCTATTCTCTGCTTCAGGCGTAGCTTAATCGCCGCCACCACCGCGTCGTTCCTACTCTTGCCTAGGGCGAGCATAGCTCCCACACGCGGGGAATGGCGCGAGAGCCAGTCCTCAACAACCATGTGAATATCCTCAAACTCATGCCTATCCAAGCTGGGGGGAGATTCCAGAAGCTTATCTAGAAACATGACAGCCTCGCGGGCTTCCTGCTCCGACAACACGCCGACCCGCTCAAGAAGCCTTACATGAGCCATATTGACGTATATCACAGCCTCTAGAATCTCACGGTCAAACTCTAGTGATGAAGTGTATCGTGCTGCTTCCTCGTCCATGCCTTTGCCCAGTCTCCCCGCGCGATGCACAGCGCACACCCCAATCAGGTTGGTGTCTCTGGCATTAAACATATAGCGCCAGCCCTTCATGGAGGAGATGCTGCCTTGACCATCTTTGAGCTAAAGCCTAGGCCACCATACAGCATGGAGCTCCAGTGGAGGTTCTACGGCTCCCCAGAGCCGCAGCCAGAAATATACAGCAACAACATCTGGCGCCGCATCTTCACGGTAAAAGACAAGAAAATACCCGTTGAGGTCTCGGCCACTGGGCATGTGGATAGCCCACTATTACGCGTAGCCGCCCACGCAGAGCTTACCGACGCTGAGAGAAGCGAGCTAGCCCGTAGAATAGCGCTTGTCTTCAGGCTGGACGACGACCTTAACGAGCTCTACAACACTCTGAAAGATGATAAGAGGCTAAGCAAGCTATTCAGGCTCCTCTACGGCTTTAAGCCACCCGTGTTCGGCGCCTCGGTCTTTGAGGGAATAATCAGGGTAATCACCCAGCAGCAGGTATCCCTACGCGTAGCATACATAGCTACTGCGGAGATTGTAAAGAGGCTTGGAGAGAAGATAACAGTCAACGGCGTTGATTACTATGACTTCCCCACCGCCGAAGCCCTGGCTGACGCTGGCGTAGATGGACTTAGGCGTTGTAAGCTCTCGCGCCAGAAGGCGCGCTACATCCATGAACTGGCGAGAGCGGCTCTTGAAGGCTACGACTTTGAGAGGCTAAGGCTAATGGATGACGAGGAGGTGGTGGAGGAGCTTACACGCTTCCCAGGCCTGGGGAGGTGGAGCGCCGAGCTGGTCCTCACAGCAGTCCTCGCGAGGCCGCACACATCATTCCCAGACGACCTAGGCGTGAGACGCGCAGTAGCGCACTACTACTTCAACGGCAAGCCCCAGCCAAACGAGAAGATAAGAAAAACCATAGAACGCTGGGGCAGATTCAAGGGATGGGCAACCTTCTACCTACTCTGCGGATACCTGACAGAGGCTATGGAGAAGAGGAGAGAAAAAAGCAGAGGCTAGCGGCGGCTAATCTGCTGCATAGCGTGCCTATAGAGGTGCGCTATCAGGCCGAATATCATCAGGACAACGCCGAGGTTGAAGAGAGCTATGTTCTTCAGCCCCTCTAGGTAGTATTGGAACGAGAGCAGGGCTAGGAACGCTATAAGCGCCAGTAGAGCCATTATTATACGGACAACCCACTCGTAGGGTATCTGGATGACTATAGGCCTCCCACGCGTGGGCGGCTTAACCTGCTTCCCAGGAGAGGCTACGAACTTATAGCTAATCCCGAAGGTTGCTGCCGTCAGTATGAGGAGGACAGGCCAGAAGACCATCGGCTCAATATACACCGCGTCAAACGCTGGAACGCCTGGGACTGTGTAGAAGCCCCAGACAGTAGTAACCCCGATAAGGACTATGGACGTTATTCCGAAGGCTGTGAAGAACGGCCTATCCCTCCAGCTAAGCTTCTTGGACTTATCCACGAATGGAACCACTAGGAAGGCTAGGATGAAGAGAAGCGGGAGCAGGGCACCTGAGATGAAGCGGTCAAGCCCAGTCCTGATGAACGCGTAGAGCCCAGTAAGATACCACTCAGGCACCTCAACCAGCGCAGCGGTAGGGCTGTACTTCGGCCCCAGCTCAACAGGGAAGAGGCCAGCGACAACCAGTATAGCGCCTATCGTGGCAGAGACCATAGGCGGGTCAAAGACTAGGAAGCGTGGGAAGTGGACGCCCACTAGGAGGAGCATGACCATAGGGAGTATGAAGACGTGGAGCGCGTAGAAGCGGAGCACTAGGTCGTAGAGCCCCCCGCCGAGGAGTATTGCCGCCATGCTCTCGCCAATAAAGGGCGTTGAGAATGTTAGGCCGCCAGCTATGTTGATAGCCAGCATGGCACGCTGGTTGAGTATCAAGTCATAGCCCGTGAATGCCTCAAGTATCGTGAGAGTCCCCAGAATAACCCCAGTAACCCAGAGAATCTCGTTACGCACCTTAAACCTGCCTGAGAAGAACTGGTAGAACATGTGCGCTATTGCTAGGAGTATCATCATGTTTGAGGCGTGGTAGTGTATGTTTCTTAGGAAGAAGCCAAACTCCACGTTCTCCTCTATCTCCTTAACGCTGTCATACGCCAGCTCTATGTCAGGCCTGTAGTAGAACATCAGGAGAGCCCCAGTTATGCCGAGGATTAGGAATGTTATCGCGGTGAGCATGCCGAGATATCCGAAGGGACTCACGAAGACGCGCGGGACTTGGAACTTAAACGCCATGAGAGGGGTTCTCTCAAGCCTATCCACAAGCCACTTCACGAACTCGTCAAAGACACGCCCCAACGGCCCGCTCTCAGCACGCTGACTCATGGCAAAATTCTAAATCTAATGCGGGTAAAGACCATTATTTAAATCCGAAGGAAATATTATAAATTACACAGCGGAAGAATCGCTGAACAATATTGAGTGGAGCGTATAAGTGGTTAGGAGGTATAGGATATATACTCATGCTGATACCTGTCGCCAACTTTATCGCGCCCATTCTCGTGGGTATAGCGTGGATTTTGATGGGTAGAGATGTGCGGCGGGGTGTGATGGTCGCTACAGGCGTTTTGATAATCATAATCTACATAGCCGCCATAGGGATGGTGCTGTCAATTCCCATGCTATTAACATCCATGATAGGCGGATTCCTAGACCCCACAGCCCTGTCCTCCCTATTCCTAGTTATAGGGCCATTAATGATAGGGCTCGCGATACTTGGGATTGTTGCTGGGATACTGGAGATAGCCGCCAACTTCTCTGCTGCCTCAGCCCTAGATGTTAAATGGTTTAGATACGCTGGCTGGATGAGGATAATAGCGATAATACTAGCCCTGCTCTTCGTGGCTGTAATGATTTCCTCTATGATGGCTTTCCTGGGTGAGCCAAGCCTGACTCAAGCCCCGCCGGCCACGTTCCCCATGGCGTCTGGAATTTTCCTAGCCATGTTCATAGGCCTCATCATAGTTGCCCTTATCGGCGTGATATTCACAATCATCGGCTTCTTCTCTGTCCCCGAAACGCCGCCCACAAGAGGCTATTATCCCCCTCCGCCTCCACCTCCTCCCTACCCACCAAGCCAGCAGAAGCTACTCAAATGAGAACTAGCCACGTCTCACGTAGACGACGAAAACATTACTGTCATCAGCTATCTTCAGAAGGTCGCGCGGCTTAGCCACGACATCAAGACCATAAGCAGCGTCCATGATGTTCTGCGCCTCGTCCACCGAGTCGCTCTCCAGCCACTCGCGGTTCTTACCCTGACCAGAATAGCCATACGCCTTACTTAGACGAACATTATACTTGCTCAGGAAGCTCTTGATATTCTTAGACTGTATGGGCTTTGCGAATGGGACATACGCCACAACCTCGTTATCTGGAGCGGTCTCCGCAAGCTTACGTATGCTGTCCAGTGCCCGTTTCCACTCTCGGCCATACCCAACCTTCCCATCTAGATGCGTAACATAGATGTCGCCGTTCTCGTCTATCTCAACCTTCAGCTCAGGCAGCGCGTTGGTGGGGTAGGGCTGTAGAGCGGCGGGGCCAGCAGTAGCAACCCCAGTATCGGGGTTATAGATACTCCCGTGGCAGGGGCACTGCATCTCGCGTAGTTCTGGGAAATAGCCCCACAGACACCACAGGTGGACGCACACCTTACTAAACGCCTTAACATCACCATTAGGTAGGTGTATTAGTGCGTATTGCCTAAACGGGTCGGAATCAACCTTGGGATTACCCGTCCGCGGGAATGGGAACGTAACTATTGAGTTGGGCGGCACCTCGCTTATATTCGCAACCTTCTGCCGAAGCTCCTCACCAGTCTTCTCCTTCCTAAATAGGAAGCCACCCCAAGAGAGGAAAGGCGCAATAGTAACTAAGAAAGCCGAGCCGAATATCGTCTTAAGAAAGTTTCGCCTCTGCCCCGCCAAGGCAATCCCTCACAAGTTAGGCGCAATAACCCGCAACTTATATCTTTCATCTCAGGAAAGAAGCTTTACGGGTTATGAATTGGACGGGGTCGGCCACCTGCCACTATATAAATCTGAGACTCTTTTACATCATTTGTGGAGATTGAGATAGGGCCTGGTTCTCATATTCTTGGACGCGGCACTGAGGTTCATGGTATTGTTGGAAACTCTGTGATGACCGCCGCTATCAAGCCAGATGGGAATATGCATCATTTGTTTTGGCCGTCGGTTGGTTATCCGCAGCATGTTAAGGATAGCTACGCTGGTGTTTATTGCGCGCGTAGCTCAGGGGCTTTCTTCGCGTGGCTCGTTGATAATAGGTGGAGAAGGAAACAACGCTATTTGGGGAATACGAATATCCTTGAGACGCGTTATAGTAATGAGGAGGCTGGGATTGAGATAGTGGAGACGACCTTCGTTGATTATGCGGTGAGCCTGCTCGTTAGAAGTTTCAGGGTAAGGAATATGGGTGAGCGTTGTCTTCTGCGTTTCTTCTATTACCAGACCCCAGCCATCGGCGAGAACCTCTACGGCGATGCGGCTATAACGGATAGCTCCAGCGGTGTTGTCTTGCAGTATTATCGGAGCTACTACATCGGGCTTGGCTTTGAGAAGCCCCACGACTCCTGTGTATGCGGCATATGCGAAAGCGAGAACCGCTGCTCGGTGCCTGTTAGCGATGGGGAGATACACGGCCCCAAGGTGGCTATCTCCATAGGGAGGCGCGGAATCTACACGGCTCTCCAGCTCAATCTTGGGGAGGTTGATGAGAGAGGCGAAGCCACAGCGACGCTATTCATCTCTGCAAGTAGAAGCTACTATCACTCGGTCTCGCTCATAGCGTGGGCTAGGAGCCTAGGCTATGAGCAGCTCCTCACAAGAACAAGACGCTACTGGGAGCTATACACCGAGACAACAAAACGGCCATCAGCGGATAGCCACATTAAGAGCCTCTATAACCGCTCAGTCTTGACGCTAAAGCTCCTCTGCGACAGGCGTTATGGTGGTATAATAGCAGCGCCGACGATGGACCCCGACTATAGGTATGTCTGGGTTAGGGACGCCACGTATATCGCTGCGGCTCTTGATATTGCTGGCCATCACTTGGAGCCTGAGCGTTTCTACCTCTGGTGCGTGAGAGCGCAGACACCAGAGGGCATGCTGAAGCAGCGGTACTTCCCAAACCCAAGGTATCCAGGCCCCTATTGGAGCGACCAGCTTGACCAGCTCGCTATAGTGGTCTGGGGTTGTAAGCTCCACTACGACATAACGCGCGATAAGGGCTTCCTGTATAGGGTTTGGCCTATGATAGATAGGGCGGCTGACTACTTGATGCATAACGTTGATGTGGTTAGCGGCCAGGTCGCGCGGAGCGGCGATATATGGGAGGAGGGAAACGTGAGGCACATCTACACAGCAGCCTCGGTATATGCTGCGCTCAACAACGCGCACTACATAGCGGAGGTTCTCAATAAGGAAGTCCCCGCAACATGGCTTGAAGCAGCTAAGGCGGTCAGAGAGGATATACTGACGGAGTTCTGGAATGAGGAGAAGCAGCGCTTCATCAAGAGGCTAGAGCCGTACAGCGATGCTCTTGACGTCTCAGCCCTCGCGCTCACAGTCCCCTTCAAGGTCGTTGACGCAAGCGACCCGCGTATGGTGAGGACGGCTGAGCAGATACGTAGAAACCTCCGCTTCGCGCGTGGTGGTATCGGGAGGTTTGAGGGAGACCCCAACTATGGTGGAAACCCATGGCCGATAGCCACCCTCTGGCTCTCCCTCTACCTCGCCAAGCTGGGCAGGCTGGAGGAGGCGGAGAGCCTAGTGGAATGGACAGCCCAGCACGCCACCGAGCTGGGGATGCTCCCAGAGCAGGTGGATAAAGAGACTGGAGAGCCCCTCTCAGCCCTCCCCCTAGGGTGGTCCCATGCCATGTATATACTGGCGACGAGCATGCTGTATGGTGATGCTTCGGAGTATCTGTGAGGCGGGTATGCTTGGCGCGTAAGGTGTTTGTTACTGGAGCCAGCCGCGGGCTTGGGCGGGCTATTGCTGTTGAGTTCGCGCGCGAAGGCTATGACGTGGCGGTGAATGCCCGTAGCGTTGAGCGGCTCCGCGAGACAGCTGAAGCAATCAAGAAGCTTGGTGGAGAGCCTCTCCTACTAGCTGGAGACGTGAGCATAGAGAGCGACGTGGCGGAGATGTTTAGAGCCATTGAGGAAAGCTTCAACGGCCTTGACGTGCTGGTGAACAACGCTGGAATCCAGAACAGGTACCGCTTAGAGGAGATGCCGCTGGAAGAGTGGAGCAAGGTCATAGGAGTTAACCTGCGCGGCCCCTTCCTATGTAGCAAGTATGCGGTGAAGCTAATGGAGGGGCGTGAGAACCCCTCAATAATCAACATCACATCCGTCCATGAGACGCTTCCCAAGCCCTACTACGTGCATTACTCGGCCTCCAAGGGCGGGTTGGGCATGATGACTAGGACGCTTGCCCTTGAGCTTGCTGGTAGGGGGATTAGGGTTAACGCCATAGCGCCTGGCGCGATGGTTACTGAGATGAACCGCGAGGTGCTTGAGGATAGGGAGAAGATGCGCCGCCTTGAGGCTGCGATTCCGCTGGGCAGGCTGGGGATGCCTGAAGAGGTAGCCTATGCCGCTGTCTTCTTGGCATCTGACAAGGCGCGCTACATAACAGGTGCTACGCTCTACATAGACGGAGGCCTTAGGCTATGCTCCCAGCTCTTACTAAGCGAGGACTAACTACGTCCAGTATAGCCGCCGAACGCTAGGAACTCCACAATCTCTTCGCCGTCGTTAATTATCTCATGCTCGGCGCCTACGGGTATGTATATCAAATCACCGTCCCTAAACTCGCGCGTCTCCTCACCAACCCTAATCCTCCCACGTCCCCTGATGATGTAGTAAAGCTCCTCATGGTCCTCGTGTTTGTGGGGCTCATACCTAAGCCCTGGCTGGAGCCACGCTAGGGAGACGTAGGTTATCACCTTGAGGCACATGCTCTCTTGGTCAACCTCAACATCTATGTCGCCACCTGTCTTGAGGGGCATGGACATTAGACGCCAGTCAATACCCGCCCCATGCGCTATCGTCGGCCTAACGCTACGCCAATTCCTGATAACCAGCCTACCGCTCATAAAGAGATACGCTACGTGGTGGTGTATTAGGTTTTGAGGACAACAGAGAAGGGTGTTACCCTATCTCCACCACTTCCTCCTCTTCCTCACGCCGCGCCTGCGCCACCATCTCAGCGGTAACGCCTATCTTCTTGAGGAGCTGCGAGACGTCTGGAGCCTTCTCCCTCCCAGCGGTCTTGGCGGAGAACTCTGCTATCTTGGGGAGATACTTGGCGTATATGCTCAGCCTCTTCGCCACAGCCTCGCGCTTCTCAATCTTACTCAAGTAAAGCTTTAGATGCCTCGCGCACTCCCTTATGGCTGTGGTAAGCTCACGCTCAATCTCAGGCCTATCAGCTATCGCCTCCTTCCCAACAGTCTTGTACGGAATCTTGGGCGAGCAGATGCTGGTAAAAACAGCGAGGGGCGCCACGCGCGGAACCTTATACGTGCTCCAGTCTATCTTCTCGGTAACAACCTTCCAGGCCACGTCTGCGCGCTCATCGTAGAGCAGGGGTATCTTGTTGGCGAACCTGTAGAGGTTGATGGACTCCGTCGCTGGTATGTCGCCGCCATAAGCTACGGCGGCCTCAACTATGAATGGATAGCCACTATACGATGACGGCGGCCTCTGGACGACGTGGAGGAAGTCTGGCCTAAGCATCTGCCGAATCCCAGACTCTAGGAAGTCCTTTCCGATGGGGCTTAGGGGGTTGGGGTCTGGTGAGCGGAACTTGCCATACCTCTTAATCGCCTCAACCAGAGCAGTTACCTCGTCATGGCTCAGCTCGCGCGGCTTCATATCGTAGGGAAGCCCAGCCAAGTCCAAGACCTCGCGGGCGGTCTTCTCACCAACCTTCTGGAAAGCCGTCGTGAGGAACGAGACCAGGTTGCCAGACCGCGTGGATGAGAGCAGCCGCGTCATCGTCTCCACATCAACACCTATGGGATGCGGCTTAGACTCGCGCGGCGGCTCAGGAACCTTATCAATAACACGCGGAAAATAGTAAAGCCTCCCACGATTATCAACAAACGTTATAGTCGCATGGGGATTGACTATCGCGGTATTCTTGAAATACTCTATAATCTTAGCCCTACTCCCAGTATAGTCGGCCTCTAAGTAAAACTCTATAATCGTGCCGCGCCACTTGGTCTTGTTCTCCAGAACCTCATGCCCCATTATGCGGGGCTTATTCTCAATAACGTCAATCATCAGTTGGTATTTGTGTATCTCGCGGCCGTTGTTGCTTGAGATTACCGTTGCTGGCCTGTTGGTGGTTATCTGTCCATACAGGAGAGCCATAGTCCCGCCTAGGCCGAATGTGCCGCGCGACTGCTTGTATCCATACTTGCTGCCGTAGAGAACTGTGGCGAATGCTCGCGGAATCTGCTCACCAGCGACGCCTATGCCATTATCCTCCACGCGGAGCTTGAATATCTTAACATCAGACTCCGCATTAGCATCCTTCTCCAACGTTAGCTGGACATATATCTCAGGGAGTATCCGCCCAGCCTCGGCCGCGTCAAGAGAGTTCTCCACAAGCTCGCGTATGCTCATGTATAGTGAGCGTGAAGGGCTGCTGAAGCCCGCTATGTCGCGGTTCTTGTAGAAGAACTCACTGGGACTAATCTGCTCAAACTTCACCTCAGTCATATCCATCCTATCCCTCACAGACGTTCATCGCCATTCTTTCCGTAGCGCCATCAATGGTTTCTGACCCTAATTTATAGCTATACACCTCATCTACTAATACTTGTTCTCCAAACTTTTTCGCCAAAAGCTCCGCGCATATTGTGTGTATTGTTGCTGGTGTTAGAATGGTCTTACCAGTCCTCCAGTCTTGCGGCGGCGCGCATACTCGTCAACCATGCGATACACAGCTCCATGTGGCGCTCCCTTAATCAAGGTTATCACAGCCTCCTCAGCCGCCTTGACATCGCTATAATCCCCTATGATTGCAACGGTATCGCCGTAGATTGAGATTTCAACATGACAGTTCTCCTCAATTATTCTGCGCGTCTTCCCGCCTGTTCCTATGAGGCGGGCGCGTACCCTGACTAGGTTGTTGGCGCTCCTGCCCACGTAGTCGGTTATATCCACGACGCTGAGCATCGTGTTATCCTCAAAGAGCTTGAAGGCTCTCTCAGGTGAGAAGCCCCTGCCAATCGCCGTAACTATGTCGCGCGCCTTGAAGAGCGCCGCTGGGTCGCCGCCCTCATGGACTGGCTTGGCTAGGTTTATCACCACCGTCCCCGTCTGGCTGTCTATTGAGAGAACAACACCAAGCCTCTGCTCAATCTCCCGCTTAACACTCCCATTAGTCCCCACCAACACGCCTACACGCTCGCGCGGTATATTGACGACAAACGACGTGCCTGTGAATCCTTCACCACCAAGGTATCCCAACACGCATCCCCCGCGCACTATATTGAGGAGGAAGAACCACGAGGCGTTGATTAGAGCCTTTCTCAGCTCCGTAATGAGCTAGGTATCGGGGCTATTTATGCATCATACCCCGCCGCGCACACGGTTCAACATCGTGTCTAGGTCATCTACTTCCACGCCCTTCTTGGCGAAGAACCTAGCTAAGGTCTCTAGGCCATGTATGAGCGAAGGCTCAGCTATCGGGTGGCCACGCTTAACAGCCTGAGCCAAGTCTATCAGATAAACCTCCAGCCCATCCGCGACTATGATGTTGAACTGGCTCAGGTCGCCGTGAACTAGCCCGGCCTTCTGGTAGAGCGCCGCGACCACGTTGAGTGTCTTCTCATAAAGCTCTGCGAACTCCTCCTGCTCCGCTTCCAGCTCGCTCAGCAGGGGGTACCTAGCGCCATCGCGGCCTAGAAAATCCATACCCAGAACATTCCTCCTCACGAACCTAGGCCTGGGAACAGCTACGCCAGCCTCGTAAGCCTCTTCCAGATTCTTAAACTCACGCTGCGCCCATAGGTTGATAAACTTACGGAAATCAGTCGGCACACGCTTAAACCTAGGGTCGTCAACAACATAAGCCATCCTGTTATGCTTAAACTCTGCGCTGGTTACGAGGTATATCTTTACAGCCAGCTCAACGCCATCGCATCCTCTCGCATAGTATATCCGCGACTCCTTCCCAGAGCTTATAACGCCATAGAAGTCCTCTATGAGCCTGTCGTTCATCAGGTCGTAGATGGTCATCAGCGTTACGCGGTCAAAGACTTCCTCCATCACCTCGTCAAGCTCTGAGCGTTTCCGCAGGTATCGCTGAGCGCGCTCAGCCCTAAGCTCCCGCCGTCTTAGGCGCTCCTCAATCTCCTCGTCGTAGCTCAAGCCATTCCAACAAGATGAACACTAAAGCCTGTATAAAACTTAGGCCGTTGCCTCAAGCTTTGCCCTGAGAAAATCTGGGAGGGCTCCCCGCTTAGCCAGCTCAAGAGCCTGGTTGCGCGTGAAGCGCCACCATATATCGCCACGCTGGTCGCGCTGAAAATCCCAGGGAGAGACAAGGACGAGGTCTCCTTCCTTAATCCATATCCTCCTCTTCAACTGCCCCCTAATCCTACAGAGCCTCTGCTTCCCATCAGAGCAGTCAACCAAAACGCGGTCATAACCATACATCTTGGCGACAACACCATAGACATCGCCTGGCCCAGGCTCCATAAGCTGCTCAAGCTCGTCAGGCTCGGTTACGATTTTCCTCTTCCCCATGTAAGCTTCACCCAGCAATCTATAACTATCCTCTGCTATATAAGGGGGTAGATTGGTATCAGGTAGGTTGAGCTTATATTGACTCTACACGTGTTTTGAACCGCTGGTATATGGCTGGGGTTGTGCTGGAGAGCGGCGAGCGACAGGCTGGGGATTATGTAGTTGAGGTCATCGGTCTGAAGAAGGTCTACCGCTCCAATGGCATAGATACCTACGCTCTTAATGGTGTTGAGCTGAGGGTTAGGCGTGGTGAGTTTATAGCGATTGTTGGCCCTAGTGGGAGTGGTAAATCCACGCTCCTCAACATGCTTGGAGCTCTTGACAAGCCGACTGAGGGGAAGGTAATCATAGACGGCGTGGATATAACCACGCTGAGCGACAATAAGCGGGCTGAGCTGCGTAATGAGAAGATAGGCTTCGTCTTCCAGTCGTATAATCTTATCCCGCGTATTGATGTCCTGCGTAATGTTGAGCTTCCCTTGGTGTTGCGTGGGATAAGCCCAGCGGAGAGGCGTCGTAAGGCTCTTGAGATGCTGGAGGAAGTCGGCCTAGCTGATAAGGCCAGGAACAAGCCAAACCAACTCAGCGGAGGCCAGCAACAACGCGTAGCAATAGCACGCGCACTAGTAACGGACCCAAGCATAATACTAGCAGACGAGCCGACTGGAAACCTAGACTCAAAATCAGGCCAGGCAATAGTAGAGCTATTCAAGACGCTTAACAGGAAGGGGAGGACGATAATAGTAGTTACTCATAATATGGAGGTTGCGCGCGAGACGAATAGGATTATCTATCTCCGTGATGGAAGGGTTGAGCGTGAGGAGATTCCGTAGCGGTATGTTGTTATATCCATATTAAACGTGAGTTTTTGTTGTGTTTTCCGTTTTGGGATATGTCTATATACCGCACACAGTTGTCTGCGTGGTAGAACATCTATGAAAGGCCGCATTAAGGCGCTGGCGTTTTTAGCTCTACTCATATCCACCGTGATTACCACGCTACCCGTCGGCAATGCTGCGGCGATTGATGTGCTGGATGTTGTTTGGGGCTCTCCTGAGTCGCCCAGCATAGCCAGCCCAGGAGATAGGGACGCCACGCTGACGGTGGTTTTCATGAACCGTGAGGATGTAACGATATGCGGCATAGTAGCCACAATCGGCAAGGCGCTGGGCTTTCCCTTCCCATTCACAGACCGCGAGGGAGCTAGCAGCATAAGAGGCTACTTGGAGAGAGCCATAACTGCGCAGGGAATAGGGAGGCTTCAATTCAAGATAACGATAGACGAGAACGCACTGCCAGGAGATTATCCTGCTGACCTGAGAATAGAATACCGCGACTGCGCCGACCCAGACTTCCCGATAAACACCTTATCTCTCCCGATAGTGATTAGGGTTTCTGAGGCTCCTGCTCCTATTTTCCTGCGCGCGGCGTGGGAGTTGGATGGTAGGGAGGTTTCTGTTGGGCCTGGTATGGGTGTTGCAGTACTGCGTGTGGAGCTTGAAGCGCCGCGCCGCGTGAGCATGGCTAATGTTGTTGGTCGTCTCCTCCTAGAGCCTCCACTGACCAACACGACGGGTGGCTATGTTGTTGAGACCAGCTTGCTCAAGAGCGTGAGAAGCGGCGAGGCATTCACCCTAACCTTCCCGATAAAGCTCTCGGATGATGTGAGGCTAGGCACGTATAAGATGCGCCTCCAGCTCACATACACAAACCAGTGGATGAGTAAGAAGTCTGTGGAGCTGGTCTTCTCGGCCAGTGTGAATGGTAGGGAGGAGCTTAGGCTGGGTTATGAGGGGCTTAAGCTCCGCGCTGGCGCCGAGTCGGCTCTCAATGTGGAGCTCTCCAACGTGGGTACCGCGCCAATCTACAAGGCAACCGTGAGGGTGGCGTCAGGCTCTCCAGCGGCGTTGACCGTGATAGATGAGCGTATTGAGATAGGCTCACTAGCTCCAGGCGAGACCGCAGGCTTGAGGATAGGCATACACGCCTCGCCGACGGCGTTGGAGGGTGTTTATCCAGTCAAGATAACCGTGGAATACCGTGATGTTCTTGGAAACCTGAAGGTTGAGGACTTCCAGGCTGTTGTTGATGTTCTACGCCCACCAGCGCCTGGTTTCTCCGCAGACGTGGAGGGAAACCCAGTTAAGGCGGCTGGCTTCTCCAGCATCAAGATAACCTACAGGAACATAAACCCAGAGGAGGTGCGCGACATCACTATAAGCCTCTCCCTCCGCGGCCTGCCGATAAGCGTGATAGGCGGCGGGCTTGTCCATTACGTTGAGGCGCTGGCTCCTGGCGAGGAATATGCCGCTGAGTATTCCCTTGCCGTATCGCCTGCCGCGGGTGACGGCGTCTACGAGGCGGTGGCTACGGTTAGGTATAAGACCGCTGGGGGCGAGGAGAGGGTTGAGACTCTCTCAATACCGCTGGTGGTTGTTGGTGATATTAAGCTGGTGTTCAGGGGTGTTGAGTTCTCCCCGAAGGAGGCCGAGCCAGGTGGTATAGTTGATGTGGCTGGGGACCTGATTAACATGGGCGCATCAACAGCGCGGGCTGTGATTACAGAGATAATGGGCGACGCTCCCTTGGTGGCGATACCTGACTCCACATCGTTCATAGGCACGATAAACCCCTCGCAGGTCTCGGCATTCACCCTCTCATTCCGCGTGAGTGATGACGCCAAGCCAGGGGTTTATAGCGCCACGATAATCGCCAAATACCGCGATGGGTTTGGCAGGGAGTTTGAGCTAAAGAAGACGCTTGAGTACGTGGTTGGCGAGAAGACCGCGCCAGCGAGTATCTTCACGGTGGAGGAGGGTGGTGGAGGAGAGGGATTCCCAGCGAGTATGCAGCAGACTCTCCTAGCGGTTATAGCGGCTCTGGCGATAATAGCCGCTATAGTCGCTGTGAGGAGGCGTAGGCGCGGGTGAGGCTCGCCGACATAGCTCTACTAGCATGGAGCGCGCTAAAGGATAGGAAGGTTAGGTCAGCCCTAACCATACTAGGGATAGTCATAGGCCCAGCGGTCATAGTTGCGCTCAACGCGACAACCAGCGGCCTGACGTACGCGATAACCGACAGGCTACAGACAATAGGCACCAACACGATATACATGATAGCCGTTGGGGACTTTGACTTCAACGACAAGGAGGTTCAGCGCATATCAAGGATAGACGGCGTAACCGACATCATACCATTCTACCAGATAGCAACTGGAAAGCTCAAGACCGCTGGGAAGACCGTTGAGCTCAACCCGTTTGAGTCTTATCTCATACTCGCGTTTGACCTACGTAAGATGGATAAGATATTCCCAGACATAGAGCTTGCTGGCGGTGATTTTGCTGCTGGTGGGCGTGGCAAGGCGTATGTCGGCTACCGCGTATGGAACCCGACGGACCCAGACATGCCTGATATAGACGTGGGCAGCCTCGTGACTGTTATTAGGCAACAGCCTGGTGGCGGGGCTGTCTCTAGGCCATTCCAGGTTGCTGGCAAGTTCGCCAAGTATGGCCAGACGTTCTTCCTAAACCCAGACATCATCATGTTCATCAATTTACGCGATGGCCGCGAGCTCATGGGGGGCAGGAGCTACAGCGGCGCTTTCATCAAGCTGGTTGACGCGAGCTACAGCGACCAGGTGGTGGAGAGGCTCCTAGCCATGTACGGCGCTGATGTCCGCGTCTTCTCCCTCAGCGCAATACAGCAAACCGTCCAGCAAATCCTGGGAAGCCTGACGATATTCCTAAGCGCCGTAGGTGCTATGAGCATAGTCGTGGCATTCCTAGGGATTATGACGACTATGTTCACCTCTGTTACTGAGCGTGTTAGGGAGATTGGTCTTGTTAAGGCGCTTGGCTTCAAGACGCGTGATGTTCTGCTCAGCTTCTTGATGGAAGCCATTCTCATCGGGCTTATTGGTGGTGTGATAGGCGTAGCGCTAGGCGCTGTTGGCTCTTTCGCTCTTGTGGATTTCTTCGGAAGCCCGCCGCAGTCGCGGAGCAGGCCAGGAGCGTTCCAAGCACCTGGAACAAGGCCAGAGGCGCTGGTATTCACACCAAACCTAACGCCTGAGCTGATACTCGCTGGGATACTGATGGCGGTCATAGTTGGTGCTTTGGCTGGAATCATCCCAGCATACCGCGCCGCTAAGCTGGAGCCCATAGAGGCGCTACGACGCGAGTAATACACATGTTAAAATGGAGTAATACTTGCTGGACTAACCATATAAGACACTACCCTCGTTAAATTAATGTGGAGCTTCAGCATTCTCTACTTTCTGGAGAGCCAGCCGTAGGGGAGCGCCAGACCACCGCGAGGCGAGGTGGCTACCTGATGAGGCTGGACTCTCTACTAAGCCCCGCTGTAAAGTCTATCCTCATCAAGGGCGAGCCAGGCGTTGGCAAGACGATGCTCGCCCTAGAGCTACTAAAGCTTCACGGCAGGGGAGTTTATGTCTCAACACGCGTATCGGCTGAGAAGCTATTGGAGCATGTTCCTGGGATGGCGCAGCTCATAGAGAGCGGCAAGGTTCTAGAAGCAAGGTCAGACGCCGCTGGCATAAGGTTTGAAGACGTGAGGATGGGGACATCAACAGACATAGTGGAGTTCATCCTAGCAGTTACGGAGAGGATTAAGGAGCCGTTGATTGTTCTAGACTCTTGGGATGCTTTTGCGAAGGAGATGGATGTGGTGGAGCGTCTGAAGATGGAGAAGGCTCTCGCCACCACCGTAGAGACCAGCGGCGCGAGGGTTGTGTTTGTTAGCGAGGAGCCGCATCTAACCACAACCGACTACCTAGTGGATGCCGTAGTCGTGCTGCATGACGAGGTTATGGAGGGGCGGAGGATAAGGAGGATTGAGTGGAAGAAGCTACGCGGCTCAGCCATAACACAGCGCACAAGCATATTCACGCTCTACGGAGGTCGCTTCACACTACTAGGCCGCGTGATTACGCAGCTACCGAGTGAGATGGAGCCTCAGCCCTTCAAGCATGTGGAGCATGGTGAGCTGTTCTCCACGTCAAGCGCAGACCTTGACATGTTCCTAGGAGGCGGCATGAGGCGCGGCTCGGTTATACTGCTTGAGATGGGCGGCAACGTTGGCCCAGACTGGCACCTACCCCTCTTATCCATGATGGCGTGCAACTTCATCCTCAACCGCGGGTGCGCGCTAATCCTGCCCGCTGGCGGGATAACGCCAACGATGGTTAAGGAGTCAGTAGCACTACACATACCGAAGGAGACGCTGAAAGGCCACCTCAGGATAGCCCACTACGAGCAGTATCACCGCGACCCCATATTCCTCAAGCTTGACAGCCACTCCATAACGAGGACTTTTGAGACGCTCTGGAGAGAGGTTCAGAAGCTCAGGAAGAAGAGCAACCAGCCATGCTTCATGTTCCTTGGGATAGATGTGATGGAGGCTATACACGGCCAGCAGTCGCTCATCAGAAACATCATAACATCTATACAGCGCGTGAGGTATTACGGCGATATACTGATGCTTGCGGTGAAGCACTCAACCCAGAGCAAGAACGCCGTATCAGACATGGCCACGACGCACATCAGGATGGACGAGCTGGACGGCTCGCTGATTCTCTACTCCGTGAAGCCACCCTCACTGATACACCACGTTGAATACGACTTCAGCCCAGGCTATCCACGCGTCTTCCTCACACCCATAGTCTAGGCGGTGAACTAGAGGATGCCCAACAACAATAATGATGTTGAGGAGCAGCTTCTTGAATGCGTTGATAAGGGGCTGGACTCGCTGGGGCAGCAGACTAAGCGGGTAATCTTCTGGCACCTGGAGAGGCGTTGGGGGATTAAGCGCGAAGAGATACCCAGGCGCCTCAAGGATTTCGTCAGCGCTCTCTACAGTATGTTCGGCACTGGTGCGAGGTATATTGAGAAGGCGATTATAAGGGAGATGAACGCGCGCATGGGTGTCTCCGCCGACTATGACAGCCTCCTGGAGGCTGCGCGCGAGGTTATGGCGCCTGAATCAAGGCCAGCATAAGGCTTAGCTTCCTGGCCTCCAGCTAGAGTGGAACCTCCCAGGCTTATCTACCCTCTCATACTCATGCGCTCCAAACCTGTCGCGGAGAGCCTGGATTACATGCGCTGGAAGCCTCTCGCGGCGTAGCGATGTGATGTAGTTCAACGCAGCGTCCATCACTGGCGTGGGTATATGCGCTGTCTTAACCCTACGCAGCAGCTCGCGTAGGCTGGGCTCAAGCTCCCGCGCCAAACCCGCAATCTCGTCATCAAACAATATATTCACCAGCCCAGGCTCGCGCT
Source organism: Candidatus Pelearchaeum sp. (assembly GCA_015520425.1). Lineage (GTDB taxonomy): Archaea > Thermoproteota > Nitrososphaeria_A > Caldarchaeales > Caldarchaeaceae > Pelearchaeum. The sequence continues at coordinate 19,277 of WAQC01000117.1, forward strand.
CATAAGCCCCTATTATCGTGTGGAGCAACTTAGCCCTTATTATGCATCCTCCGCGCCAAACCTTGACAACATCCAGCATCTTAGTCCCGTAGCCGTATTCGCGCGAGGCCTCTGATATGAGCGCCAAGCCCTGGGCGTATGATGTTATGGCGGCGAGGCTATAAGCTGGGCGGAGAAGCTCCAGAAGCTCTCTCCTGTCTCCCTCTATCCTAGTCCTCACACCCCCATAGAGCCGCGCGGCATTAACGCGCTGCTCCTTCAGGGATGACATTATCCGAGCAGACACGGCAGCGTCAATATTCGGAACAGGCACACCAACATCCATAGCCGTCTGGGAAGTCCATTTACCAGTCCCCTTCTGCTCCGCCCTATCCATCACAAGCTCCACAAGAGGCTTGCCAGTCTCCTCATCAACAACAGAGAGGGCATCAACGGTAATCTCCAGCAAGTATGAGCCCAGCTCGCTATCCCGCCACTCGCGGAAGACCTGCGCAGCGTCCTCAACGCTCATCCCTAGGCCGCGCGTCATGATGTCGTAGCTCTCGGCTATGAGCTGTAGGAGGGCATACTCTATCCCGTTATGCGTCATCTTAACAAAATGGCCAGCGCCCCGCAGCCCCATGTAGCCAGCGCATGGCTCGTTATCAACGCGCGCAGCTATCGCCTCCCACATAGCGCGCGACTCCTCAAACCCAGAGGGAGCGCCGCCAACCATGACCGAAGGCCCCTTAAGCGCGCCCTCCTCACCACCACTCACACCAACACCCATGAACGTTATGCCGCGCCGAGCCAGCCACTCCTGGCGGCGCTCAGTATCCCTAAAGAAAGAATTACCACAATCAAAGACAACATCCCCCTCACCAAGCAACGGGGCAAGCCCGTCAAGAATATCATCAACAGGCCTGCCAGCCTTAACCATCAAGATAACCCTACGCGGCCTCTCAAGGGAGGAGACGAACTCCTCAAGAGAGTAGGTCGGGACAATAGCAGAGCCACGCGGCAAACGCTGGACGAAACGCTCAGTCTTCTCCCGCGTCCTGTTATAAACGGAAACCTGAAAGCCGCGCGAAGCTATGTTGAGAGCAAGGTTCTCGCCCATAACGCCCAAACCAACAAGACCGACGTAGCTCATCTAGCAATACGCCCTCTTCCTCCCTAATTTACCGTTTCGCCATGAAGCGTTCCAGTTCCTCCATTGTGGGTAGCGCCTCCTGTGCGCCCAGCTTCGTTGTTGCCAGCGCTCCTGCATAATTCGCGTAGCGGACAGCCTCGCCCAGCTCGCGGCCGCGTGCGAGCATAACCGCCATAGCAGCGTTGAACGCGTCGCCTGCGCCAGTGGTATCTACCGCATTCACCCTAACACCCCTTATGTGGAGCTCCGCGTCCTCCGTAACTAGGAGCGCCCCCTCTGCGCCTAGCGTTACGACAACAGCCTTCACTCCATTCTCTATGAGCTTGCGCGCGGCGCTTATGATTCCATTCTGCGTTTTCGGCTGCTCGTTTGTGAGCATGGCCAGCTCAACCTCGTTGGGCGTCAATATATCAACGCATGAGAGCAGGCTCTCTGGCAGCGGCTTCGCTGGTGCTGGGTTGAGTATAACCGTCTTCCCCATCCTCTTAACCTCGCGTATAGCATACTCAATAGTTGGGATGGGTATCTCCAACTGCGTTAGAAAGACTGAACAACCAAGCAAGGCCTCGCGCGCCCTATCAACATCATCTCGCGTTATATGCTCATCAACCCCTGGCGCGACACCTATCATGTTCCTGCCCACCCTATCCACGAAGATTAGAGCCACGCATGTCGGGTGGGCTTCATCTATTGTTACATGCTTTGTTATTACGCCGTTCTTCCTCAGTCCCTCAAGCGCTACTTCCCCCAGCATGTCGCGGCCGACTTTACTTATCAGATAGGACTCTGCTCCCAGCCTGGCCGCTGCCACCGCCTGGTTAGCCCCCTTCCCGCCCAGCGCGAGCTTTAGGTTATGGCCTATTACAGTCTCGCCCACCTGCGGAAGCCTGTCAGCCACTAAAACATAATCTACATGCGTCGCTCCCAAAACAGCTAACCTAAC
>WAQC01000118.1 GCA_015520425.1 Candidatus Pelearchaeum sp.
AGCGTCAGATGTGTATAAGAGACAGATGCGTGTTATCGCTGTAGAATTGACTGAATATGCTGGGCTTAGACGACTAGAAATCGGCTGCCCTGATAAACCCCTACTCTCATTTGAAGCCGAGGTAGGCGACTTGGTGGAGTCGGAGTTTATGAACGGTGTTCTCGTGCTGAAGTTTAAAAAGGGCATGGTGATGATAGACCTGCGGCTTGACGAGCTGCGAGACCTAGTGGGAGACTAGGACAAGTCTATGGGAAGTTTTCCCAGTAAGAATGGTTTTATCACAGCATCCCAGGGTGTGAGTATCATGTCAGTATCCTCAACAAAGAGACAGCCTGCTGGGCTCCTATAAATCTCCCCCCACGTCTCCGCAACATCCATACCTATTTCAGCTACACCTACCTCAACCATGGGCAGCTCTTCCACTGGTCTAGAGAAGAACTCCTCAGGAGTGTCGCGCATCGCAGCTAGATTCTCATTACTAAACGCATATTGTATAACCCCCATATCGTTTATTACACGCCTCTCATCCCCGTCCTCATATATAACGCGCCTAACGCCTCGTGTAAGCATTAGGTCAATAACGTCCAGCAGTGTGGCGTCTCTGGAAACCCGAATAACAGCCCTTGAAGCCACTTCGCCAGTCTTTACACCCGTGTCAATAAGCTGCGAATACGCGTACCTAACTATGTCGCGTAGGGAGATTATGCCGACGAGGGAATCCTCCTGAAGTAGGCACACGTTCCCGAACTTCGTGTAGAACATGTAGTTAAGTATGTTGCTTACCGATAGGTCGTAGAGTGGGAGCGCCACATCACGGCGTAGAACTAGCTCAGGGTTATTCTTGGGTGTGCAGCGTAAAAGCGACGCCACACCCTCATTGCTGGCTCTCCTTAGAAACTTAATAATCTCATAAGACGTAACCACGCCAGCGAAGCCCCAATCCCCAGCTACTGGGATACAGTCAACGCCTTTAAACGCCATGAGCATACCCGACATTATTATAGGGTCGTTCTCCGTTATCCGAGTGTTGTCAGGCCTGAAAATCCAGGGAAACCTCTGCAAAATTGGTATGGACTCTACACTATCGTTATAAGAATCTCCAAACGAAGCCACACCTATACTGACAGAGCCCCCAACATTACGCTCTAAAGGAATGAAGTAGGTCATGGCTAGACTTTATGCCTAAAGAATTTTAAACATCGTTCAACACTTCTTGCTAAAATTCAAGTATGGACGTTAAAGTTTTAGGATAGACGCAAAACTACACAACTGGAGGCCATATTCTTTTTAAATTTTCCCAAACCCTAAACCGTCAAAGTGGAAAAAATGATGCTAAAAAGAGTGAAAATAACTTTAGCCTCACTGAAAAATAGGGGGTGAAATAAGGTATGGGTGAGTCTAATGGTGTTATATTTGAGTCTGTCATGCTAACAGCGCTGGGTCCATGGGATTTTGACCCGTTTCATTTTGACTGGCGCATGGCTACGATACGCGTGAATTGGCAGGGGATATACATAGTTAGGGGAGTAACGTACTTGGTTAGGTTCTCCTCTATAGATAAGATGGATAGCTCTGACTGTGATGCGGGGACTATAGTAAGGCTGAGGCTGAAGAAGACTAGGCGCGCTCTCTTCCTGCTATCCCCCAGCGAGACGGCGACGCAGCTTCGCAACATCGTGGGGACTATGATGAAGGAGCGGCTGGGTATAGAGGAGGTGGACCTAAAGATACTCGCCCTCCTAAGCTCTGGTGTTAGGGATGAAGCCAGCCTAAAGGCGGCACTGGGCGAGGAGATAATGCAGAGGATAAACCAGATGAAGGAAGCAGGTCTCCTGGACAGCTCCCTAAAGCCCACCCAAGCACTAGCCAAGAAGCTAGCCGAGACAATGACAGGCAGCTGGACAAAAGCCTAAAGAACCCCATCCCTCCCCAATTATTATAAAAACCGCGCCGCTTACGTTTATTACATCCTATTCCAGCGAAAAACGCCGAGGGCCCATAGCTCAGTCAGGTAGAGCGGCCGGCTCTTAACCGGCAGGTCGAGAGCCTCTGAGAGGAGGGGGCCGATAGGGTTCAAATCCCTCTGGGCCCGCTGTGGCCTGGGGGCTCTTGGGGTGCTGCCCCCTGGGCCCATAATATTTACCCATAGCAGTGGCTGAGATTAGATTTTTACCTAGCTGGGCCTGTCATGATGGTATGAGTGGTAGCGGTTCTGTTGTTCTTAGGGTTGCTGAGGCTCATCCCCGCGACGTTGGTCGGGGTGTTGCTGTTGTTGATTCTAAGGTAGTTAATGAGATGGGGTGGCGCGCTGGTGATGTTATTGAGATTTCGGGGAAGAAGCGTTCTCACGCTCTCCTATGGCCGAGTAGGCGCGAAGATTATGGTAAAGGTATCATAAGGATAGACAGTCATATACGTAATAACGTAGGAGCGTCAATAGGTGATAAGGTAACAATAAGGAAGACTACTGCGAAGACCGCTGAGAAGATAACGCTAGCCCCTACTGAGCCGCTGAGAATAATCGGCGGTGAAGAATACCTGAGCCAGCTCCTTGAGGGGCGTGTAGTAACGCGCGGCGACACAATAGCCATTAACATAATGGGCAGGAGGATAGACCTAGTGGTAACCTCAACCACGCCAGCCGCGAATGCTGTGATAGTGACAAGCGACACGCAGATAGTCTTGAGTGAAGAAGCGCCCAAAGCTGTCCCAACAGCTATACCGCGTGTAAGCTACGAGGACATAGGCGGCCTGCGTAACGAGATACAGAAGATACGCGAGATGATAGAGCTTCCGCTGAAGTATCCTGAGCTTTTTGAACGACTGGGCGTTGAGGCACCCAAGGGCGTCCTCCTCTACGGGCCGCCTGGAACTGGGAAGACTCTCCTAGCAAAGGCCGTGGCTAACGAGACGAATGCCAACTTCTACTCCATAAGCGGCCCTGAGATAATGAGCAAATACTATGGCGAGAGTGAGGAGAAGCTCCGCGAGATATTCAAGAAGGCCCAGGAGACTGCGCCGAGTATCATATTCATAGACGAGCTGGACTCAATAGCGCCGAAGCGTGAGGAAGTTACTGGCGAGGTTGAGAAGCGTGTTGTGGCGCAGCTCCTCGCTCTAATGGACGGGCTGGAGCCGCGCGGTAGGGTGGTGGTAATAGGCGCTACGAATAGGCCTAATGCTCTTGACCCAGCCCTTAGAAGGCCTGGGAGGTTTGACCGCGAAATAGAGATAGGAATACCAGATAGGGAGGGGCGGCTTGAGATACTCCAGATACACACACGCGGCGTGCCGCTTGCCGAGGATGTGGATTTGGAGAAGATAGCAGACGTTACTCACGGTTTTGTTGGTGCTGATTTGGAGGTTTTGGTTAAGGAGGCTGCGATGAGGGCGCTTAGGAGAATCCTGCCAGACATAGACTTTGAGCAGGAGAGCATCCCCGCGGAGGTGCTGAATAAGCTGAAGGTCACGATGCGCGACTTTGAGGATGCGCTCAAGGAGGTTCACCCGTCAGCCATGCGCGAGGTCTTGGTGGAGGTCCCGAATGTGCGCTGGGATGATGTGGGAGACCTTGAGGATGTTAAGCGCGAGCTCCGCGAGGCTGTTGAGTGGCCCCTAAAGTATCGTGATGTCTATGCCTACGCTGACGCCAAGCCGCCTAAGGGTATATTGCTCTACGGCCCTCCAGGCACGGGTAAGACTCTCCTCGCCAAAGCCGTAGCTACTGAGAGTCAAGCTAATTTCATAAGCGTCAAAGGCCCTGAGCTCCTCTCCAAGTGGGTTGGGGAGTCTGAGAAAGCTGTGCGCGAGATATTCAGGAAGGCGCGGCAAGCGGCGCCATGCGTAGTTTTCCTAGACGAGATAGACGCCCTAGCGCCTAGACGCGGAGGCGGCCTAGGAGACTCGCATGTAACCGAGCGCGTGGTGAGCCAGCTCCTTACAGAGATGGACGGGCTTGAGGAGCTTAAGGATGTAGTAGTTATAGCCGCCACCAACAGGCCTGATATTCTAGACCCAGCCCTCCTGAGGCCTGGTAGGTTTGATAAGCTTCTCTACGTCCCTCTACCCAATAGGGAGGCGCGTAAAGAGATTCTAAAGATACATACGCGCAAGAAGCCTCTTGCTGATGATGTGAGCCTAGACCTGCTTGCCGACATGACCGAGGGATATACTGGCGCAGACCTGGCTAACCTGTGTAGCACAGCTTCAGTCATAGCAATCCGCGAGTATGTTAGCAAGCATAAGGACGAGGAGGATGCTAGGAAAAATGTCAAGGAGCTTAAGGTAACGATGGAGCATTTCAGGCGAGCCATGGAGAGCGTTAAGCCGCTCCCCAAGCAGGAGCTCAGGCAGTATGAGGCGTCGTTTGAACGTTTCAGAAGCGCTGCCGCAGTCTAAGCTGGGCGGTGGTTACACATGGTTAACGACGCTGGGGTTGGTGTAGGGCTGGACCTAGGGATACTATTCTGGTTCGTGATACTGATGCTCTTCATCTACCCCCAGCTCAGACACCGCATACTAGAGAACGAGAGGCTAAAACTAATACAGCGGATAGAAGCCAAGACAGGCTCGCGCGTAGTTACGATGATTCACAGACAGGAGAGGATAACGTTCTTCGGCATACCCTTCTACCGCTACATAGATGTGGAGGACTCGGAACAAGTGCTACGCGCAATCAGGATGACGCCCCCGAACATGCCGCTCACGCTAGTCCTCCACACACCTGGGGGGCTGGTTCTGGCGGCGGCGCAGATAGCGCTCGCTCTAAAAGACCACCCAGCCAAGAAGACCGTCATAGTACCGCACTACGCCATGAGCGGCGGCACGCTCATAGCGCTTGCGGCGGATGAAATAATCATGGATAGGCACGCTGTCCTAGGCCCAGTTGACCCGCAGTTGGGCGACCCGCGCGGCGGAGCCATGCCCGCCGCCTCTATCCTCAGGGTTGTGCAGGAGAAGGGTAGGGAGAGGGTTAGGGACGAGACTTTGATTAAGGCTGACATAGCTGAGAAAGCCATACGCCAGATGGAGGAGCTGATAGTTGAGCTAACACGCGACAGGCTGGGCGAGGAGAGGGCGCGCGAGCTGGCCAAGATAATGGCCTCAGGAACATGGACACACGACTACCCACTGACCGTCAAACGGCTACAAGAGCTTGGGATAAACGTCAACACCCAAGTCCCCCAAGAAGTCTACCAGCTCATGAGCCTATACCCACAGCCAGCCCAGGCGAGGCCCTCGGTGGAGTTCGTCCCAGCCCCATACACACCGACCAGGCCCAGGCAGGCCTCTAGATAAATGAAGGCTGGATGAAGCTTTAAGAGGCAGCGCATACTGCAAGGAGGCAGGGAGCTTAGAGATGGAGTACATCTACGCAGCGCTACTATTACACAAGGCTGGGAAGCAGATAGACGAGGAGGGTGTGAAGAAGGTTCTTACGGCCGCAGGCGTTACGCCTGACGATGCTAAGGTAAAGTCCCTAGTGGCGGCGCTCTCTGAGATAAACATAGAGGAGACGCTTAAGCAGGCTGTTATGGCACCAGCAGCGGTTGCCGCAGCTCCAGCGGCAGCCCAGGCACCGCAGGCGCCTGCTAAGGAGGAGAAGAAAGAGGAGAAGAAGGAAGAGGAGGAGAAGAAGGAGGAGGCCATCGCGGGTCTCAGCGCCCTCTTCGGATAAACACCCCCAGCAGCGTCTCCACAGGTGCGGTGGAGCTAGCCCTGCCTGTGGAGAGTATATAAATTCTTTAGGACGGCCCAAGCGAGAAGGAGAGTCAGCGGCGATTGGAAAGTTTTAAAGACAGCACCAGCGTTGTGGTGTTGCGTTAATGCATGAAACGCATGATGGAGATGAGGCATGAAGTTCGCTGCTGAGCACTACCAGCTTAGCTTCTTCCTCAATAATGGGTTTGTCAGGCGTCAGTGCAGGGTTTGCGGCGAGTTTTTCTGGACGCTTAACCCAGAGCTTGACGTCTGCGGCGAGTCTCCCTGCGTACCATACCAGTTCATCGGCCAGCAGCCCACTAGTAGGCGTATGAGCGTCCGCGAGGCGCGGCAGGCTTTTCTAGACTTCTTCGCCCTGAAGGGGCATAAGGTGATTAAGCCCTACCCAGTAGTGGCGCGCTGGAGGACAGACCTCTACCTAGTCCACGCATCAATCGTGGATTTCCAGCCCTGGGCTACCAGCGGCATAGCGCCGCCACCAGCAAACCCACTCGTCATAAGCCAGCCATGCATAAGGATGGTGGATATTGACAAAGTAGGCCTCACGTTCGGTAGGCACTTAACAATCTTTGAGATGGGCGGCCATCATGCGTTTAACTCACCTGAAAACAAGATATACTGGAAGGACGAGACGACTGAGTATTGTCATGAGTTTATGACTGGTATTCTCGGCATAGACCCGCTCTCCATAACCTATAAGGAGGCTGCTTGGGCTGGGGGCGGTAATGCTGGGCCGTGTCTTGAGGTTATCTCAGGCGGCCTGGAGCTGGCGACGCTCGTCTTCATGCAGTATAAGACAGATGGGGACGAGCTGACCGAGATACCCATACTCACGGTTGATACTGGGTATGGGATAGAGCGCCTGGCCTGGTTTAGCCAGGGGACTCCTAGCTGCTTTGACGCGATATACGGCGAGCTATACCCGAAGGTTTTGGAGATTATTCCTGTTGAGTGGCCTTCTGAGGAGCTTCTAGCAAGCTACGCGCCGCACACAGCGCTGGTGGTTCCCAAGAGCGATGTAACAGTCGCCGAGGCTAGGCGGCAGGTCGCGGCGGCTGCTGGCATACCAGTTGAGAGGATAGAGGCAGAGATAGCGCCGCTGGAAAGGCTATACGCGGCCCTAGACTTTACGAAAGCTATAGCGTTCATAGTATCCGAGGGAGTAGTCCCCAGCAACGTCAAGGCAGGCTACCTAACAAGGCTCCTCATAAGAAAGACATACCGCCACCTAAGGAGCATGGGGTATGCCGATAGATTACTAGACCTGCTTGACCTACAGCTCAGCTACTGGTCGCGCGACTTCCCGCATCTCGCAGAGATGCGCGACGAGGTGCTGGACATAGTTGGGCATGAGGTTGAGAAGTTTGAGGACACGCTGGCTAAGGGAGTTAGTGCTGTTGAGCGAGAGCTTTCCAGCCTCAAGAAGCGTGGTGAGCAGCTCTCGGTGGAGGCGCTGGTCAGGTTCTATGATGAGCGTGGCATAACGCCTGACATCGTATCTGAGGTGGCCGAGCGTCTAGGCATGAAGGTAGAGACGCCTGAGAACTTCTACGAGCTCGTCGCAGCTCGGCATCTCCGCGAGACAGCGCCGCAGGAAGAGGCCAAGCTTGTTGATGAGGAAGAGCTCAAACAATTCCCACCCACGAGAAAGCTATACTATGAAAAGCCATTCACATACTCCTTTAATGCGACAGTCCTAGGCGTGGTTAATGGATACGTCATACTTGACCAGACGCTCTTCTACCCTGAGGGAGGCGGCCAGGTGGGGGATACTGGCGAGCTAATCTATGGTGGTGGTGATTGTAGGGTTGTTGATACCCAGATAGTTAATGGAGTTATACTGCATAAGGTAGAAGGAAATCCCCCGCGTGTGGGTGAGCAGGTAGAGGGTGTGGTTGATAGGGATAGGCGGCTGAGCATCATACGCCACCACACGGCTACGCACATAATGATTG
>WAQC01000119.1 GCA_015520425.1 Candidatus Pelearchaeum sp.
GTGGAGCGGGGTAGGGATAAGCCCCTTCTAAACTTACTATCCCAAACACTAGGCTTACGCTATGTTAGATTGGCGAAGCTGGCTATACTTATATACCTAATACTCATGAGCTCCTTCTTGGCTCTGCTTCTGGGAGAGCTTATAGTAGCGCATCCATCCATGCCTTTCACGTTGTTCTCATTCACGATAGCCGCAGCCATAATGAGCTTCTACATAGCCAGATTTAAGACAGGTTTCATGGCATCTCTTATTGCTGCCATTTTACTCGGAGGGTTGGGGTCAATCATAAGCCTTTACTGGGAATACTCCATAGGTAGCGCTGCAGCCAATATACTACAACCGACATTAGGAGGAGAAACGCAGCTCATGGCGGCGTGGTTCATCATACTTACGGCTCTCGTGATAGCACCAGCCACTCATCAAAAATCGCGACAGTTCAAAAATCATCTAACATATTTACTCGCGATAACTACTATCCCAATCTTAATGCTCATAATCCTTGGAATAGGAATAACCCCAATATCAGGAGAATTAATCTCTGCACCATATTTGGCAACACCCGCTATTGGCGGGCTTGTAATAAAAGAGGTTGCCGACGTAGGGGAAGAGGCTGTCAGTATTATGATGCCGCCAGCTATTCTCGCTCTCTTACTGATTTTAGCGGCAGCAATAGCAAACCCAATATCATCTCTTCAAAATAGTAATGGAGTAATCATCATTTCACGGACTGCGCGAAATATCGCGCTCATCGTCGGTATTGTCTTCACTGTAATAGTCGCAACGCAAGAAGTGTCGGAGATAGGTTTGTCTCCTCTGATTAATGGTATTGTGAAGTTGCTCGCGCCCATATTTGGCGAAGTAGCCAAACAAGCCCTAGAGCTTCTCTACTACATGATTCTCTTCTTCATAGTTTTCACCGCGCTCTTAACAGCTACATCAACCTGGTATAACACGCTCACGCCGTTAGATAGGAGTAACAAGTCAGCTCTGCGGGGAGAAGCCTCACTAGTCCTAATGGTTTTGCCTGCATTAGCAATAGCGCTAACAAGCCCGTGGCCTATTCTATGGCTTCTCTTCGGGTCGGCCAACCTCATACTGTTTGGGCTTATAGTCCTCTTAGGAGCAGTGCATAGAGGTGGGAGGGGCTTATTCCTTCTTGGGCTGGCCGTGATGGCGATAGCCCTCGCGGGGGCTACATGGGTAGCCCTAGCTCTCTTGGCCTCTATTAGCCTATCCCTCCCCTTCACCGAGCAGGCCGCTGAGAGCATAACATTCTTCGGCTTAAAGCCCTTCTTGGCGGCTAACAGCGCCCTACTAGCCATAACGCTCATCTTAGCAGCTATCGCGATATCCGTCGCGGCTAGTATGGTGAGGGCTTATCTTATGCGTAAGGCGTATGCTGCTTGATGATGTTTATTAATAGCTGCCTACACCATGCCGAGAGAGGATAGGTGCCCAGCCTTGGGTAACGGGGAATTCGCTGCAAGGCACTTGAAGGTCGTCAGGAACAGGTTTAGGTGGAGTAGTAGGAAGTATAGAATTCGGATGCTCGGTTTGAAGAAGAAGGCTGACCCCCTAGAGGGCGCCCCTATGGGCAGGGGGATAGTCATACAGAAGGTAGGGATAGAATCGCGACAGCCAAACTCAGCCGTAAGGAAGGCCGTAAGAGTCCAGCTCATAAAGAACAGCAAGGTCGTAACCGCATTCCTACCAGGTGATGGGGCGCTTAACGTTGTTGATGAGCATGATGAGGTGCTGATAGCGGGCATAGGAGGCTCTATGGGAAAGAGCATGGGCGACCTGCCAGGAGTAAGGTACAAGGTAATTCTTGTTAATGGTGTTCCGCTGGATAGGCTCATAACGGGAGAGGTAAAGAAACCGCGCAGATAGCTTTACACATAAACTAAGGAGATAGGAAACGGGTAATCAACTCACGCCCCGCATCAATCTCCCTGGATGTTAGCTCCCTATTTTCAACGAATTTCGCATAATAGAGCCTCGCCGCATTTAAGATGCTCTCATCACCCAGTTTTATTCCCATATCTGCGGTTAGTATGGTAGCTATAGCATGGCCTATTGTCTCCAGTATCCGCTTAGCATGAAACTCTACCTCATACGCGGTCATGTGAGCTATTTTCCCTAGCGTTCCCTCAATAACCTTAAGGGCGTTCAAAGCTATCTCACTCTCACTCTCACTCAGGCCCCTCATATCGTCCAACAACGGCATGTGGGCCTTTTTCTTCACGATTGCCTCAAGCATGTCCAAAGCTTGTATGTTGCTCGTTCCCTCCCATATAGGTGTGATGAGAGCCTCGCGATGCAAACGCTCAACGGGAAACTCCTCAAGAAACCCCAACCCACCATGAAGCTCCATAGCTAGGCGCGTAACATACGCTGCAGCTTCGGCAGTTATATTCTTCGTAATGTGCGTGAGCAGGCGTGCATAATGGTAATGCTCACTATAAGGCGGAGTCTCGCTGGAGACGCTCTGAAACTCTTGGATAGCTTTAAACATGAGAGCCAAACCCCCATTTATCAGCAACTCCATCTCAAGAAGGTCATGCACAACGAGTGGGTGTTCAATTAGCTTCTTCCCAAAGGCTCTCCTAAACTGCGCATAGCCTAACGCCTCTAGAAACGCCTTACGCGCAATTCCCAGAGCACCAGCGGAGTTAGCTAGACGCGAGACCATCAAATCTTCAAGCACGTAGTAGATTCCCTTCTCCAGCTCCCCGACTGGATATGCTACTGTGTCGTTAAACTCTACCTCACCCGTTGGGACGCTCTTGGTAGCGCTCTTCAACTTAAGCCTCCTTATCGTGAAATTCGCCGAGCCGTCAGGGCGTGTACGCGGAACTAAAAAGAGACCGAGGCCTTTAACACCTGGTGGAGCGCCTTCAGGCCTAGCTGTAACCAAAGCCACGTCTGCGAGACCAGCATTACTGGCAAAATACTTCCAACCACCTGAAAGCCTCCAAGAATCGCCTGTTTTGACAGCCTTGGTAAGATTAGCTCCCAGGTCGCTTCCTCCCTGAATCTCAGTAAACCACGTAGCTCCGTACATTATAGGCTCGGCCTCACCTATCAAATGCGGGATGAAACGCTTAAGCGCGCTATCACCATACTTGGCAAGAGCGTATGCGGTTTGTATGGTTACGGTGAGTATGCACGCTATCCCAGGGTCCGAGACTAGATATATCGCCGCGAAGTGCTCATGCCAGCTACCGCCTTTGAAAGGTGGTTGATTAACCTTATACTCATGCATAAGCTTCTCAAGAACCCAACGCTGGGCTGGGTCAAGAAGAACCGCATCAACACGCTCACCCCTAATGCTCCACATAACATGCAGCGGGTTTGCCAGCTTATCCACATAATCAGCAACCTCATAAAGCTCCCCACCAGCGAAAGCGCCCAGCGATGATAAGTCAGGCGTCTTCTTAAGAAAATGTCTGAGAGTCAGCTTGAGGGGCTCATCAACTTCATAAACATTAGTCCCATACACGCTTGAGATATGATGATAGACGCTCCCCTGCGTCATAGCTGAGCTAATTAATCGTCATGATGGCTTTATCATTTTCGGCCCTAATAGCTGTCATCATCGTCGTCGCTGGATTCTTCTTCAGCAACTTCTTCGCTCTCTTCCAGCCATGCTTCTATAATTGATAGATAATTAGGGTCTATGTCGGGTAGATATGATTTGGTTAGGTTCTCCTTAAGAGCTACGCCGCCTACTAAGCCTGCGGTGAGCATGAATGGTAGCCATTCACGGTTTTCATTCATAAGCCTCGCAAGCTCGTCGCTATTCCTATTTTCTGATGCACGTTTAATGGAATCTGCAACACCGCCTAATGAGTGCTCAGCCTGTCTAAGCGCGCTCACACCCATATCTGTCAGCCTATAGCTAGTCCGCGAGACGAACAGGAATGAGCGCTTCTCCGCCACAGCGTAGCCATAGGACAGCATCTTATCCAATATTAGCCTAGCTTCATCCTCCCCAATCTTGGCAATATTGGCAACCCTCTGTGGTGAGTATCTGCTTTTATGAATTAAATAGAGAACCAACAACTCATTAGGGCTTAACATAATCCCCATCTACATCAACGTATCTCTTTTCATCAATTGCCTGCTTATATTAGTTGTCTAGAGTGTAGTCTGTCGTCTCATGACCTTCTTAAGAATCCTTATCTCACGTTCAAAGTCTATACGGCCATGAGTTATGAGTCCGCCACCGAATGACTTAGGTATATGCAACAACTCATGTAGTATTATGTTCTCCTTCTCAGCCTCACTCAGTTTATCAAAATTTTCCGAAATAAACTCTATCACATAGACAGGCTTCATACCCAAGCCCGTAAAGAATGCTTTTGAGGCCGAGTGTATCCTTGCATAAGTCCCGCGTGATTGGGAACCATAACTCCGCACACATTTAACACGGTTTGTGTCTATGTAGTTGAGAGCCGCCTGCTCCACTATCTGTTTTACTCGTCTTTCCAAGTCTGGGGCTGGTTTGTAGCGTATCATACCCCCTAACACGCACCACACTCTAAAGTAGTACAACCTTATGTCAAATCCTTAATGTATATTTCTTGCATAGCTCCAGACGGGATTGGAATGAAAAGAATCTGGCGTATGGCTGCTGCTCTTATTCTGTTCCTACTAATAATTATAGCCGTCCTTGTCTCAACACAACAAAAAGCTGGAGAAGAGGTTAGCGTCCTCTATGCGGGCTCTCTAATATCCCTCATGGAGACCAGCATAGGACCTGCATTCATGCGTGAAACGGGTTTTAGATACTTGGGAGAGGGTCATGGGTCTATTCAAAATGCATACATGCTGATAGATGGTCAGCGTTTTCCAGATGTATTTATCAGCGCTGGTACCGAGGCTATGGAGATTCTCATGAAGAATGAACGACCACTGGTGTCTTGGTACATAACTTTCGCAGCAGATGAAATAGTAATAGCATATAATGAGAAGAGTCCAGCGGCAGGTCTCCTTGAGAAAGCGGCGCGTAATGAGCTGTCTTGGTATGAAGTCCTATCTAGGCCCGATATACGTTTTCTCCGCACAGACCCAGAGCTTGACCCAAAGGGATATTATACCGTGATAATGGCGCGGCTCGCTGACATATTTTATGGAACTCCATCAATAAGTAGCTCTATTCTGAGGGGTGAGCGTAATCTGGATTTCATAAGGCCTGAGGAGGTGTTGATGACTTTGCTTGAGTCTGGTGAGGCTGATGCGGTGAGCGCCTATCTTCATGAAGCTATTGAGCGCGGGCTACCGTTTATACGGCTGCCGCCTGAGATAAGCCTAGGATACCCAGAGTTCGCAGATTTCTACAAGAAGGCTAACTACACAACCGAGAGCGGGAAGATTATAGTTGGCAAGCCCATAGTCTTTACCGTTACGATTCCAGAAACTGCGAATAACGTGGAGGGTGCGCTTGCTTTCATAAAATTCCTTCTCTCAGACGAGGCTGGAAAAATTATGGAGAAACACGGATTTAGGAGGATAAGGCCGCAGATACATGGGGAAGCCCCCCAGGAGATAATTAACCTACTTAAGAGGGTTAATCATGAATAGCGCATAAGGAATAGCCTTGGCGTTCACGGCTATCTTAATAATCCTAGCATGTGTTCTCCTAATCTACATAACATTACCCATAGCTGGTGTTTTCTTCAGAGTGGATTTCTACAACGTGGTCCAATCCTTCTCTAGGCCCCAGCTTATTTCCGCTCTCGGTCTTAGTATCCAGACTGCTACTGTTGCTACTTTCTTAGCTGCCCTAACTGGAATACCCCTAGCGTATATCCTGGCGCGCAGTAGCTCTCGTATCTCTGACATTATCAGGGTTCTAGTAGCTCTTCCACTTGCCTTTCCTCCCCTCATAGCTGGAGCCGCGCTCCTAAACATATACGGCCTAACATCACCCATAGGTCAGCTTGTCCGCGAGCTCGGTATCCAGCTAACCCAGTCATCCATAGGCATAGTGTTGGCGCAGCTCTTCGTCTCCTCACCCTTCGTAGTCCTTTCTGCCGCGGCAGCATTTGAGAGAATTGATAGGTACTATGAATATGTCTCACGCAGCCTAGGCAAAAGCGCTGGCGAGACGTTCATGCGCGTAACCCTCCCCCTGGCTTGGCGTGGGATAGCTGCGGGGCTTATACTGGCTTGGATAAGAGCTATGGGAGAATTCGGCGCTACAGTCATGATGGCATATAACCCAAAAACAGTCTCTATACAACTCTGGGAGGATAACGCTGTAGGCGGCCTCAGCATGGCGCTACCTGGCGTCGTAGTAGTCATACTAACCACGCTCACATTATTAGCCGCGTGGGCTTGGATATCTCTTGGAAGACGAAGGGAACCCGGCTCACCACTATACTAGAAAATACTACGGTGATTTTATGCTCGTATTACGTAATGTTGTTAAGCATGTCGGTAGGTTCACGCTAGGGCCAGTAAGCCTTGAGGTCGGTGACGAGACGCTGGTGGTGCTTGGCGTTAATGGGGCTGGAAAGACCACACTCCTAAACCTCATAGCAGGGATACTGGAGCCAGATGATGGGGAAATCATACTTAATGACCATCTCCTCAACGGAGAGCCAATAGAGAGGCGGGGAGTGGGATACATCTTCCAACGGCCGTATCTATTTCCACACATGAGTGTGAAAGAGAATATAGAGTATGGCCTGAGGCGTGGTGAAGAAAATAATAGTGAGAAGTTTCATTATGTAGTGTCGTTATTGGGCATAGAGAATATACTAGACCGTGATGTGCATGGCCTAAGTGGGGGAGAGGCTCAGAAAGTCGCTCTTGCCCGCGCTCTTGTTTCAACACCTAAGATATTGCTACTTGACGAGCCGCTAGTCCATCTAGACGCTGTTGCGAGACGCGAATTGCTGTATGAGCTTAAGAATGTACTAAAAGAGCTTAAAATCCCGAAGATATACGTAACTCATGAAGCGCGTGAAGCGCGTGTGGTAGCGGATAGGATAGCTGTATTGGATTCTGGGAAGATTGTTGAAGAAGGGAGTAGGGAGGAGCTTCTTAAAAATCCAAAAACCAGCTATCTAAAGCGATTTCTGGAGGAAGAGTAGGTTATATGCGGCGTAATTTAACACCATCTCCAAAGCCAGACACTATAAGATGATGGTTGGGAAATTTCTCCTTAAGAATCCTGATGACATATTCCAGCTCATCCTCATAAACCAATGCATGAACAGCTCGCCCAAGCATATTCTGGGCATAGCCTATTACTGGCAGCTTCGCAAATTCCCTAAACATAGCCTTAACATCGCTGGTTGCCAGTTCTGTAGCTTCCGCAAACTCACGCGACTTCTGGAGAAAGTTCTCAACCGTAGGGTTATCTAAAATTTCGGAGAGCTTCGCATCACCTATCCTCTCTATATGGCGCAACCTCTCAACATCAGCTAATATCTCTGGGGTTTTCAGAGGCCCAGCCACGAGTGCTATGAGCTTGCAGCGGGGCGGTAGGGGTAAAACGTCTATCAACGCGTTATCGGGAGAGCCTTCACGCAAAACCAAGACTAGGCCGCTTAGCGTAGCTCCTATCTCGCTGTTCAGGCCAGTCTTGCATCTAAGCTCTATGTAGTGTGTTTGTTTGATTGCTTCGTTCATGGTTATTGGCCTTCCAGCTGCTAGTGAGCCTGCTAGGAGAACGCCCATAGCGCCTGCCGCGCTTGTGCCAAACCCCGTTCCTATGGGGACACGAATCTCGTGTTTAATGTGGATAGTGCCGCTTACACCTGTTATATGTCTAAGAACTGTAGCCGCTTCGCGCGATGGTGGAAAGTCAAGTTCCCCGCCATTAACTATTATTCTTGTAACCTCTTCGCTGTTTTCTTCAATTGAAACCCATGTCTCTACCCCGTCTTCAAATGCGAATCCTCCTCCGCGTGCTCCGATTTGGTCGGGGTTGGTTCTCTGTTTATCGCCGTCTAGTATCTTTGGTGAGAATATGCTGGAGAGCGCCGCTGGTATGCGTGCGTATGCTCTCCACATCTTCCTTCGCGCCTTAGTCTTGGCGCATCCATGCTGGCATGGCTCTCTTAACGGCCTTCACAAGCGGCGGTAATAGGGCTATTAGAAACGGTATCTCGGAGAGGTAAGTCCAGAGGAAGAGTATAAGCGCCGCGTAGAGCGGTGCATTGACTAGCCCGCTTGGGAGTGCTAGAAACTGGCTATACGCCCATACCCCGACGCCTATTATTGTGCTGCCCACAAGGAGTCCTAGGGATGATGACGCTAGCAGGCGAGCGTTTTCACGACTTATCGCCGTATAGGCTAGGCCACCGCCTATTGAGAATCCTGCTACCGCCAGTATGAGTAGCGCTCCTATACCGACTGAAGCCCCAGCCACCGCTAGGAAGAACGTCGCCACCGCTGGCTCTCCAGAAAGTAGGTATGCCGAGACTAGGCTCACCGCCGCTAGTGGGGCTATTAATAGGCCTCCCAGCGTTAGCGATGGGTTCCATCTCCTAGCAGCTCTATGCGCTATCCCAAGTATGTAGAAGCCTAGGACGTTGGCTGGCACGCCTACTGTGAGGCTGAGTAGCGCGTTACCGTGTATGAGCATGTCGCTTATGAATATGCCTATCCCAGCGCCTACCGCACCTATCTTGGGGGAGAAGAGGACTGTGAAGAGCGCTGGTATGAAGACCACTGGCCAAAACCTGACAGTGCCAAAGAGGGGGGCGAAGATTCCGAGATACGTGAGATACCCTATCCCCGCATAGAGCGCTGCGTTGAGCGCTATTAGCATGGTCTCAAGAGCTGCGCTCATGGTTCTTTGTTGCAGTGAGCTTGCCTCCATGCCTGTTCGCATATCTCTCAGATTCTACTGATACTATTGCATTATCTCCATAGTCTATATAGGCTAGTGAGAACGAAGCACCTCCTCAGCTATACTAGCGCCGCTGCTGGTTCCTATTCTGTCAGCCCCAGCCTCAACCATGGCAAGAGCGCTCTCCAGCGTCCTTATACCTCCAGCAGCCTTAACCCGCGCCCTACCAGCTACTACGCTCTTCAGCAGACGCACATCCTCCACAGAAGCCCCAGATGGTCCAAAGCCCGTGGAGGTCTTCACGAAATCAGCACCAGCCTTCACCACCAGCTCAGCGGCTACACGTTTCTCATCCTCGCTTAGAAGGCCGCACTCAATAATCACCTTCAGCAGAGCTTTATACCTCTTGCAAACACCAGCAATACTGCGAATTTCCTTCAACACATATCTATAGTTGCCTGACTTCAGGGCTGGTAAGCTTATTACCATGTCAATCTCGTTGGCGCCGTGTTTAAGTGCCAGCCTCGCTTCATACACCTTCGCCTCCATCAACGTAGCGCCAAGCGGGAAGCCAACTACCGTGCAAACCTTCACACGGGATGTGCGGAGATACCTAGCCGCTAGAGGGACATAATAGGGGTTAACGCACACAGCTGCAAATCCGTAACGTTTAGCTTCTTCGCATAACCTGGCTATATCCTCCTTCCGCGCTTCAGGCCTGAGGTTTGTATGGTCTATCAGAGACAAAACCCTACGCGGTTCAACATTCACAGCACTAGATTATGGAGGAACTCCATGAAAAGCCTTACTCTTCTCCTATTGTATTGGATGAAACTCCTCACGTACTCCGTCATATTCATAGACTATGCGCGTCGCCTGGCCATCAAACTGAAAACCATAATCGTATAGGAAGTAAGAGCGTGCCCCAACCCTGCTTACTATTATCTCCTCGGTGTGAAAGACCTCCTCGCCGCGTAGCCATTTAATCCGTATAGTTATGTTGTTTATCTCTTCGTTTGAGTAGTTTATTACGAAAACCCGAACTATCCTAGCATCTGGAAGGTTATCACGCGGAAAATAAAGCTCAGTTATCTTAACCTCATAATCACGTCCAGCTACATTATTTTCTATTAGTAGCTGTGTTGCTAGATATATGTTAAGAACTAGCGAAACGGCCAGCCCTATTAGTAGTATTCTAGTCCGCATACTTGCTTCACGAGGTTTTACAGCATTGCTAAATAGGTTGGCCTGAGGTGCCTATTGCTTTTCTAAGAATGTCTAAGCTTACTGGCTTATCTTTGGCGCTTACAGCGAGCAAACGGCCTTGATGGTCTAATAGGACTAGCACTCTCTCGCCAATCTCGCGGCGACGCTTATCAAAGTATCTCACATTCGTCTTATCGTCGCAGAGTATATTAACGTCATAAATCCTGTATATGAGAGACGCTGTCGGCGCGTAGGGTATCCTTAAGTCTGTCCTATATTTCATCTCACGCGACTCTACTACAATACCCATAACGAGTCGTCTTCGTCTTCTCCTGTTCTCTATTCTAAACATTAGAAACGTGAAGGCAGAGGCGGTGGCTAGAACTATAGCTATGAGCAGCGGCTCATGCTCTAGGAATAGAAGAGCCAACGTAACACCCCAGAGTATGACATTAACCTCTATCAAGAAAACCCGTACTAGCCTATCGTTTTTGACGATTTCCTCAAAGCTTAGTGGCTGCTGGTTCGGCTCCAAACCTTGTCTAGGCTTATCTGTGAGAAGTGGTACAAAAGCTTTGAACTCTCCTTATGCCTTGATGCTGCGTTTCATGTATGTTATGGCTGTGAAGACCATCCAGAGTAGTGCTAGAAGGAGCCAGAGGATTATGTATAGTGGCTCGGTAAGCCCAAGCACGTAGAGCGCGGCAAGTATGGCTATGGGTAGTGCTGTCATCAGCAGCGCTAGGAGTGTAGATGCCAGGAAGAGACGCTTAACCTTCTCCGACACTTCTCACAGCCCTTAGGATATAACGCCATATTGATAAGATGTGCCTATCAGCCTGCCTTCCGCGAATCTCCGCTCGCTAAAGAAATCAGGGTTAACCACGTCGCTCTTTCCATCGCGGAGTATAAGGTCGCTGACAAGCATTCCAAAGGCTGGACAAAGCTTAAACCCATGGCCGCTCATGCCTACAGCGTTGTAAAGGTTCTCAAACTTGGAAGACCTCCCAATTATGGGATGCCAGTCAGGGGTTATGTCGTATAGCCCTATCCATCCTCCTGCTGCTTCTGCCTTCACCATACATGGAAAGCGCCGCGAGATTAGCTCGCCATAGCTCATGAACGTATCCATGCTGACGCGCTCATCCAAGTTAAAGGCCGTAGGCTCCCTCTCCCTACGCGAGAGGTCTGGGTTTATGCTACCCATATACGTCTGAGTATCTCCAAATGGGCGCATGTAATAGTTATTCGGCAAATCCGCAAATACTATATGCTCCCCCCTAAACTCTTCAGGCCTCTTCCAAACCGCTATCTCCTCCTTCACCACCTCAACAGGAAGATTCAAACCAAGCTCGGCAGTGACCTGGTTGCTCCATACTCCAGAAGCATTAACAATAACATCAGCTTCAAAAATCTCCTTATCGGTTAGCACAGCCTTAATCCTGTTTCCATCAACTCTGAAACCCTTTACCTCCGTCTTCGTCTTTATTATACAGCCATTACGGGCCGCTGCCTCCGCGAATGTCTGTGCTGTCATGACGGGGTCTGCATAGCCTGATTCAGGCTCATAGGCCGCTCCAGCAAGCCCGTCGGTATCTATCTGGGGCTGTATCTCCCTAAGTTCCTCTGGGGTGATGAGCCGTGTGTTTATCCCCAGTGACCGCTGCATCTCTACATTCTTCCTAAGCCCTTCCAAGTCTTCTTGGCCTGCAGCTATTGCGAAGCCACAGGCCCGAAAGCCTGAGGGGCCTCCTATCTTGCGCTCCATTTCGCGTAGAACCTCCCAGCTAATGAGCGCCATACGCGCTACTTCTGGCGTGCTATAATGTAGCCTTACGACAGCCGTTGACCTGCCTGTCTGTCCCCACGCGACGTATTGTCTCTCTAACAAGGCAACACGCCCCGCGCCTCGTTCAGAGAGGTAGTAAGCTATGCTGGTTCCAGTGGAGCCTCCCCCTATAACCAAGACGTCAACCTTCATGCGTAGTGTTAGGGTTAAAGCCTTGTGATAAGTGTTCAGCGCTTTTGCTTGGTAAGTCTGAAGAAATACCAACACCTGGGAGGGTTTTCGCCAGCTCTCTTCTCTATCACGACCTCTACCTCATCTCCTATCTCTATATCCTCATAACGCGCATTCCTAACTACTCCTGGGAGTCGTGCCTCTCCCAACTCTGCTATAGCTACAACATACGGCGTCTCCGCCTTTGATGATACATGAATCTCCGAATATGTGATTATCCTCCCCCTATGGGGAAGCTCCATATAGCCTGTCTCTGCCCCGCATTCTGGGCAACGCTGCCTAGGAGGAAGACTACACGAACCACACTTACTACATCTAGACGCTAGTATCCTGCCTTCACAAAGCGCCGCGAGAAACTCTGAGCTCATACCGCCAACACATGGACTACGGCGGTAGAGTTTACGCCCCCCTCATTAACCGCTATCGCTCTATCAGCATCTACCTGCCGTTTCCCCGCCTGCTTGGTGAGCTGCTGGTATATCTCGTAGATTTGTGCTAGGCCTGTAGCTCCTACTGGGTGGCCGCGAGCCTTAAGCCCGCCGCTGGTGTTGACTGATATCCTGCCGCCTCTTTGGGTCTCTCCCTCACGCGCAAGAAGATAACCACGGCCCCGTGGTGCGAATCCCAGAGCTTCGTAAAGGAGTATCTCGTTTATCGTGAAGCAGTCATGAACCTCGGCAAGCTGTATATCGCTTGGTTTTAGTCGTGCTTGTTTGTAAGCCTTCTCTGCCGCTGAATGGACTGCGCGGGGCCATGTTAGGTCGCGTCGCTGTGATATGCTGAGGGTGTCTGATGATACTGTTGAGGCAAGTATTCTAACGGGAGTATCAGTATATCGCCGCGCAACATCCTCTGAAGCAACTACCACAACCGCAGCGCCATCGCTTATGGGTGCTGAATCAAGAAGTTTGAGAGGACGCGCTACGGGCCTGCTATTCATACACTCCTCCACAGTTATCCTTCTCTGTATATGCGCTTTGGGATTATAGAGAGCGTTTTCATGATTCTTCACAGCTACAAGACATAGGTCCTCTTCTCTTGCTCCGAAATCATGCATATATCGCCTAGCAAGCATGGCATATTGAGCTGGGATTGTTATGTTGTTTAGCTGGTCTAGGTAATAGTCGCTTGCGCTCATCAGGGAGTCTGTAACCTCCTCCGTGTTTTTGGCGGTCATCTTCTCCAGACCAACTGCCATAGCTACTTTATGCAGCCCTGACCTTACAGCCATGTACGCCGTGTGTAAAGCTAAAGCACCAGCCGCCGCGCATGCCTCTACGCGGTAAGCTTCGCGCATGAGGAGGCCAGCCCTCTCAGCGATCAGCGCCCCATACATTATTTGATGCTCATAGCGCTCAGACTGGACTCCCACATAAATCGCTTCAATATCGCGCGGTTCTATAATGTTGGCAACCTCGTTAAACGCCTCAACAAAAAGCGCTACCCCATCTTCTCCGCGCTTCCCTATTTTTGACATGCCTGCTGCAACTATGTAGCACAAGCTAGCGTCGCGGTTTTCCAACAGTCATATAATGGTTTTAGCTAGAATGTTGTATCTTCTTGCACGGATATGATTGTGTTATAATACTGCGAAAATATCTCAATCAATCATCCGCAGGGAAATTCAAACCCAATCCTATAGAGATTCCCCATATACCTTATGGTGGCTGCCTGCTCGCTCAAATCAATACGGCATTTCTCCTCTATCAGCTTGATGAGTTTAGCCGACCTCTCTTTATCCAGTGTAAATACTGCTGGCTTAACAAATAGGTAATAGTAATCGCGTGGAAATCTCTTTAGTGCCTCTTCAAGCTCGTGGTCGGCTACTGGAAATGCGTCTATCAACTCGGTAAAGTCGTCCAGCTCTTCCTTATTCAGTTCGCAGCATGGCTCGCCTTCTAGGATGCGTACAATCTTAAACCTAATTGTCGCGGGGGATGCGGATAAGTATGAGAAGTCCATAACTATATTACGGGTTTGGCGCGATAAAAAGCTAAAGCTATTTTGTGCGTATGCTATTTTGTGCGGCTTTCTCCAGTTCTGCCTTAAGTTCCTCAACCTTCTTCTCTACACGCTCTCTCAGCTCATTAAACCGCTTACGTATTAGCTCTTCATGCTCCAACCTTCATCTCACCCTCCTTACGACGCTCAAGAACACGCTTCACATGCTTCAATTTAACGAAATCCTCCCTCTCGCGTTCTTCAAGAGTCGCGGCTATAAACCTTATTGAGTCCTGGTATCGCGGTATTATCAGATGCTCAAGAGCGTTAAGAAGACGTTGAGTCTTCTTTAGTTCTTCGGCCATCCTGAATATAGCGTTCTCAAACTCCGCTATCCTACATATTATCGGCAGGAGAGCTCTAAACTTCATCACGGTATTATCAAATGCTGATATTGTATCCGCAAAGCCATAAGTTAATCCTACTTTCCTCTCTTCAACTACCACCGATGGAATCCTTATCCCTATGATTGTCTGCTCCCTCACGCGGACACTTAACGTTTCGGGCATGGTGGATGCCATACTCTCAACCTTCATGGGCCCCATAGTCATGTAGCTCTCAAAAAGCGCCGCATAGGCTTCTGAGAGGGGGCCTGTTATCTTCTCCCTCTCCTCCTCAACCTTCTCAATCAGCTCGTTAAGCCGTCTCACAAGAACGTCGCGCTTATCTTCAAGAATCCTATAAACGCTCTTCGCAACTTGAAGAGAGCGCCTAATCCTAATCATCTCCAGCTTTGTTGGAAGTACCTTGCCGCCGAAACTAACGGACAACTCGCGGTAACCCCAAAAACGCCCCGCAAAGCCGATTATTATCCCTTAACAATAGGCCATTTACCGTCAGCTAGCGCCCCTTAAATGAATTATCAACCATCTTAATACATTCTTCAATAATGTCCAAAGACTCCATTAAAACGTCCTTCTCTATTGTTAGAGGAGGCTGTATGCGTAATGTCCAATCCCCATGGTCCATTAGCGGCACTACGCCTCGCTTAATGGACTCTAAATATACTTGGCGGGTTGCTTGGGGGTTTCTTGTCTTTAGTTTCTTATCCTTAACAAACTCTACGGCCATGAGCATTCCCTTTCCACGTACATCGCCTACTATGTCATAGCGTTCTGGCCAGTCTCGCATTCGTTTGAGAGCTTCTTCACCAAGCTGCGCTGCGCGTTCAACTAGCTTCTCGCGCTTCATAATGCGGATATTTTCTATGGCCGCTAGGCATCCCGCGGGATGACCTCCGAATGTTGTTCCATAGTCTATTTCCTCGCTAGCCATGGCTTCTTCGCTACCATAAACCGCTGCGATGGGGAATATGCCTCCGCATAACCCCTTACCCAGCGGCATAAGCTCCACATCAATTCCCCAATGCTCTATCGCGAACCATTTTCCCGTTCTTCCAAACCCCGTCATAACCTCGTCAGCTATTAGAAACCATCCATAGTTATCCGCAAGACGCCGTAAGCCGTGTATGAAGCTGTCGGGAGGTATCCATATACCAGCTTCACATGCTATAGGCTCAAACAAAACACCAGCTATGCGCTCTGGATGAGCTACATACGTGAGAATATAATCCTGAATATAGTCTATGATGAATTTCCCCCATTCTTCGCTTGTCATTTGTTCAGGCTTCCTATACGTATCTGGGTAAGGTAGGATTATAGCGCTACTTCCATAGAGTGTTTCATAATTCTTCCTTATATCGGCGCTTTCTGGCCCATAGCCAAGCGTTCCAGTATAGTAGCCGTGGTACTGGCCCATGAATGTTATTATATGAGGCCGCTTCTTCACACCAACACAGAATTTCACAGCCGCATCAACAGCCCCAGTACCTGAAAGCTCCAATGCTACACGCGTGAGCTTTTTAGAGGGCGCTATCTTAAGCAGCTCCTCAACCAGGCTAAAAACAGGTTTATGGAGATTAAGGCCATAGATTAGAAAACCATACTGCTTCAACCCTTCAATAGCCGCCTCCAAAACCTCTGGATGGACATTCCCTATATTGTTGGTTGACCACTGGCTGGTTAGGTCTACAAACTTTCTACCTTCAACATCTATTAGGTAAGAGCCCTTAGCTTCCGCTACTATAAACCCCGTTACTATGCTCTCCTCGCTCCAAAACTTTTTGGGAAGCATACGTTTAGCCAGTTCTAAGTATTCAACAGTTCTGGACCCAGTATAGTAAGTCATACAGCGCTGCACCCCATATTTTTACGGCAACCTACCGCTCTGAGGCGGCGCGCAGCTATTAAAGAATTAAAAAGGAGAAATTACTAGACCAGTGGAATTACTCCTTCAGATGTTTTGACATAGCTATAGATAGCTCTCTCGGCAACCTCTTCAATTATAGGCTCAGGCTCAAGCTGCTCTGGAACCATCACACCATACCCCTCAATATCCTCCTCGGCTAGCATCTTGGCAACCACAGCGGGAACTGTGCCTGTAAGATAGGCGGTTGCATTAGTCTTAAACCGCTTATAAGCATCCATATGGCTCATAAGAGTATACATCGTATACGTTACTACGCGCCCCTCTTTCTCGCCTGTTACTTCTACAACGAGGCCTGCATGCCCCTCTATATAGCGCGAGACATCAGAGGGTTTGGGCATCAGCGAAAAAAGGACGTCCTTAGGGGCTACCTTCATGCCGTTTACAGAGAGCTTCCTAGCCCTAAGGAGGCCTATCTTTTTGAATAGCTTAAGAGCCTGAATCAGCTCGTCTGACAAAGCCAGCTTAAAGTCCACGTACCTTATGCCTTTCCTGATGAAGCGGGGAAGTGTGAATACCTCTTCGTGGTTTACCGAGTAGACTGGCTGTCTTCCTATCGGTTCTGGAAAATCGTATATCTCGTGGCCTCCGAATGGTGGGAGGCGCTTATACTCGCCTTCTTCATATATGTAGGAGGGGCATAGAACCTCGTCAAAGAAGACCTCTGGGGAGAAGAGCACTACTATCGGGTATTTCCTGCTCTTGGATACCTCTCCGTCCCTTATCCTGATTTCAGACACCCTCTCCAGCTTATCAGCCGCATACCTTGCGTATAGGTTGGATAGTCCAGGGTCCTCGCCCAAGCATATTAACGCCAGTAGCTCCTTATTCTTCCAACGCCTATCCTGAGCGAGCTGTTCCTCCAGTTCATCACTCGCGAGGTCTATGTAATTCACGTCATTCTTCAGGCATATCTCCATTAGCTGTAGGTTGAAGTCTGGTTTTGAGGCGTTAAGTAGTAGGTCGTGGTTCTTTATTACTTCTGTAAGATATTCAGGCTTTGAAGCATCAAGTAGCTCTATACGTACTCTTCTATTCTTTACAAGTCGCTTAACCCTACGTAGTCTTCGTATATCCACGTCGGCTACTGTTAGAGATATGCGGCTGCTCTCTGCTAGATGACGTGCTATAACCTCCCCTACAGCACCTACTCCTAGAACAAGTGTTTTCATGACGTATCACCATAGCTGGCAGAGTCGCGAGAGTTCGCGCTAGAAGGCCCCATCGGAGGGCCGTCACAGTCAGAATCCTCCTCTAACAGCCTCCCAGCCCCTTATGCTGCGCAGCGACCACAGCCGCCAACGGCAAGAGAGACACATATGGCGGCCATGTTGTCGCCGTTGTTGTCCAGCGCAATCCCGTATTTATGCATTCGGTCTTAAATATCGCTGAGAAACCTAACAACAGCCTATTTTCGCAGAGCGCTTATATATCATTTTATGACCTCGCTCAGGGAAGGGGCTGGAAATGGCTGGTAGGCGTGATGTTCTGAAAATAGCTGTAACTGGTATAGCTGGCCTACTGATAGGTGGTGCTGGCGCGTTCTTTGCCAGGCAGCAGGAAGTTGATAGGCTGAAGAAGGAGGTTGAAGACCTGGCAAAGCAGGCAGGGATACCGACAAAAACCGTAACTGAAACCAGAACCCTAACGACCACAGTCTTGGGAAAGCCTCAGCTTGAGAAGAACCTAAACATATACAACTGGACTTTTTACGTGAACCGAAACCTCGTTGACTGGTGGGCCAAAGAGAACGAGGTATCGCTGGTGTATGATTATTTTGAGTCTATTGATGAGGTTTTGGCTAAGCTTGAGACTGGCGCAAGCGGCTATGACATAGCTGTTGTGAGCGATGCTGAGGTTAAGGAGGTGGCCGACCTGGGGCTGATAGAGGAGATAGACCTCAAGAAGATACCAAACTTCAAGTATGTCCCTGACGAGTTTAAGAACCCGCCATACGACCCTGGAAATAGGTTTAGCGTGATATACAGCTACGGAACTACTGGGCTGGGCTGGAATAGCAATAGAGTAGAACCACCAGTAACTGCGTGGGCTGATGTCTTTGAGCCTGATAGGCATCTGGGCAAGTATAAGGGCAAGATAACCATGCACTCGGATACTGACGAGACCTTTGCAGCTACGCTCATTTACCTGGGCAAAGACCCCAACAGCACGAAGGACGAGGACCTCCGCGAGGCTATTGAGGTGTTGATAAAGCAGAAGCCGTATCTAGCTGGCTATGCGACAACCGAAGAGTATATGGAGGGTCTTGAGACGGAGCGTTTCCTGATAAGCCATGCTTGGAATGGAGACATAGCTGGCGTCGTCTACGCCAGTGATGAACGGCAGGTTACAGTCTCTAAATCACTGGACTACATCGTCTATACCGTTCCTGAGGAGGGTGCTCTGGCGTGGTATGATAACTTTGTGATACCCAAGGGGGCGCAGAATAAGGAGGCCGCTCATGCGTTCATAAACTTCATGCTAGACCCGCGCGTTGCCGCGATAAACAGCATAACCATAAAATATCCATTCCCAACTGGCGTTGACTATGTGCCAGAGGAGATAGCGAAGGACCAGATGATATTCACGCCTAGCGAGCTGCTGGCTAAGCTTCATCTGAGCAGGCCTTTCACGCCAGATGAGCGGCAGAAGCGCCAGGAGTACTGGCTTGAGCTTATGGCGGCGTAAACCGTTTCCCACAATTATATCTTTATTTGGTAT
Organism: Candidatus Pelearchaeum sp.; assembly: GCA_015520425.1. GTDB lineage: Archaea > Thermoproteota > Nitrososphaeria_A > Caldarchaeales > Caldarchaeaceae > Pelearchaeum. The sequence goes on from WAQC01000119.1 coordinate 19,023, forward strand.
TTTTGGCTGCGTGATGCGGTAGAGCGGGGCAGTGTCGCTGCTCGGCAGTATCGTGAGAAAGGTTAGGAGAAGTAAGCGGGTTAAGCTTGCACTTCTCCTAGCTCCGCCGCTGGCGTTCTTGGCTATCTGGTTCTATGCTCCTTTCATCATAACAGGGCTATACAGTCTGGATATGATTACACGTGCTAGAGAGATAGTCTTCACACCTTCGCTGAAGTATTATGAGCGCATACTCGGCTGGCGCGGCGGGCTTACAATAATGCTCCGCTCACTATACTTCGGAGCGCTCACCACCGTCATCTGCCTACTCCTGAGCTATCCACTAGCCTACTATATCTCCTTCAAAGTCAAGAAACATAAGGATGTCCTAATAGTCCTCTTTATAATACCGTTCTGGGTTAGCTTCCTACTTAGAACATACGCCTTCATGACGCTCTTGGATGAGCGGAGCTTCATAAACAATATCCTACTCTCTCTTGGATTGATACGGCAGCCCATACAGTTGCTCTATACTGATGTGGCGGTGATAACGGTCATGGTATATGATTACATGCTCTTTATGGTTCTGCCGTTGTACGCTAACTTAGAGAAGCTGGATAAGAGCCTGCTTGAAGCTTCCTCAACGCTTGGCGCTGGGCCAGTATCAACATTCCTAAGAGTAACGCTCCCTCTAAGTATGCCAGGCATACTCGCTGGCTCTCTACTAGTATTCATACCCGCTGTAGGCGAGTTCGTGGTTCCAGAGCTAGTAGGGGGGCCGAACAACTTCATGATAGGAAACCTCATCTACCAGATATTCCTCGGAGCACGCCACTGGTGGATAGGCTCAGCCCTCTCAATACTATTCATCGCCCTAATACTCGTATTGGCTATTATCTACTTAAAGAAAGTCGGTAGCGTGGGGTTGTCGTTCTGATGAAGAAAACGAACCTATTCCTAATGATTTTCACAGTCCTTGTCTTCATATTTCTATATGCCCCAATAGTTATCATGGTTATCTTCTCATTCAATGAGGCAAAATCGCTTGGCGTCTTTACGGCGTTCTCGCTACGATGGTATGAGAAAATATTCACCAATACCGAGGTGTGGATAGCTCTCTATAACTCCGTATGGGTTGGCGCTGTGGTTACCGCAGTATCTATAGTGTTGGGTATGATGATGGCCCTCGCAGTAACCCGATTCAACTTCGTTGGAAAGCCCATACTTGACGCATTAATACTGATACCCATAATAATCCCAGAGATAACAGAAGCTCTCTCACTCCTCGTAATGTACGTCTTCCTAAACATTCCTCTAGGGCCTCTTACAGTTATAATAGGACACGCAGCCTTTGACGTGGCTTTTGTCACCGTAGTTCTACGGGCCAGGATGGCTGGATACGACAGAACAGTAGAAGAGGCAGCGCGGACACTAGGGGCGAATGAGCTTCAGACATTCTTCAGAATAACCCTCCCAGTAATGTATCCAGCAATACTGGCGGCGGGCTTACTGGCTTTCACCCTAAGCTTTGACGACCTAATAAAAACCCTCTTCACAACAGGGCCTGGTTTTAAGACCCTCCCGCTGATAGTATGGAGCTCAGCCGCCCGCGGAGGCGTATCGCCAGACCTTAACGCCCTCTCAACATTCGCCATCTCTATATCCCTCCTCTTCGCAGTCTTTAGAATAAGGGCTGAGAAGAAGATGAGAGGCGTGTAGGTGAAGGCTAGATGTACGCCGTTGAGCTGGATAATATCGTGAAAAAGTTTGGTAATGTGGCGGCGGTGGATAACGTATCACTAAAGATAAGGGAGAATGAATTCTTCTCACTCCTAGGGCCAAGTGGATGCGGTAAAACGACAACGCTCAGAATAATCGCTGGCCTTGAGGAGCCTGACAGCGGCGTAGTAAAGCTCCACGGCCAGGATGTTACCGACGTTCCCACACATAAGCGAAACATCGGCATGGTCTTCCAGCATCTGGCACTCTTCCCCCACATGAACGTCTTTGAAAACGTGGCATTCGGATTAAAGATGCGTAAAGTCCCCAAGAACGAGATAAAGAACCGCGTGAAGATGATTCTTGAAGTTGTTGACCTCAGCGGCATGGAGGCTAGGAGGATAAACCAGCTCAGCGGAGGCCAGCAACAAAGAGTAGCTCTCGCACGCGCATTAGTAACAGAGCCAAGCGTCCTATTGCTTGACGAGCCCCTAGGGGCTCTAGACCTCAAGATAAGGCAGCACATGATGGTTGAGCTGAAGAACATACAGAGAAGAGTCGGAACAACATTCATCTACGTTACCCATGACCAGACAGAGGCTATGACCATGTCCGACCGAATAGCTATTATGAAAGACGGCCGTCTCCAGCAAGTGGGAACACCCACCGAGATATATTTCAAGCCTATGAGCGCTTTCGTGGCTTCGTTCATAGGTGAGGCGATAAACCTGATAAGGGGCAGAATTCAGGATGGGGTATTAACAACACAAGTCTTAGACCAGCCCATCCTAGTAAATCACGGCGAAAACTCCTCCGAGGCATATTTGGCGGTTAGGCCTGAGATAATTAGCATAGATAACGAGTTGGAGGGGTTGGACAATGTATTGGATGGGATAGTTAGGGATGTGATTTTCAAGGGCTCATATATAGAGTATCGGGTTGAGGTTGGTTCGCGTATGTTCGTGGTTCATCAGCATAGCCGCGCTTTGATGC
>WAQC01000120.1 GCA_015520425.1 Candidatus Pelearchaeum sp.
CCCTCAGCCTGGTCAGACTCATCATCGCATAGTAAAAAATGCTAATTGTGTTTTTAAATTTATCGTTGTTGGGAATTGCGTAATACTAATAACGTGTATGAGGTAATTTTATGTAGGAGATTTTCGTTTGTTGTGTTGTGAGTTTTGAGACTATACGCGTTGAGGATAGAGGCAGCGTTAGGTACGTTGTGTTGAATAGGCCAGAGTCCTTCAACGCCTTTACTACTGAGATGCGTTATGAGCTATTGGAGGCGTTTAGGGCGTCTGAGCTTGACGAGGGAGTTCGTGTGGTTGTTATAACGGGTGCTGGGAAGGCCTTTGCAAGCGGTGAAGATCTAAAGGAACTTGGAGGCCTGTATAAGGCTGGGAAGCGTCCTGATTTTAAGAAGATGCTTGAAGAGGAATACCATCCCTTGTTGCTTGCTATCAGGAGGTCGCGGAAGCCGTTCATCGCCGCAGTTAATGGTGCTGCTGCTGGCGCTGGGCTAAGCCTAGCGCTAGCATGTGATTATAGAATAGCATCTGAAAACGCCACCTTTACAACCGCATTCATACGCGTGGGGTTAATACCTGATACAGGGGCGAATTACTTCCTACCAAGGATTGTGGGGCTGGCTAAGGCTCTGGAGCTTTGTCTTCTAAGCCCCCGCCTCACCGCTCAGGAAGCTCTCAATATAGGGCTGGTCAATAAGGTAGTCCCTGCTGGTGATTTTGAGAAGGCTGTAGAGGAGACCGCTCTAATGTTTGCCGAGCTACCTCCATTAGCTGTGGGGTATATTAAAGAAGCAATAAACGCAGGCCTAAGCCAAACATTGGAGGATGCGCTTAGGCTTGAGGCAGAGCTTCAAGACAGGGCTGGAAGAAGTGAAGACCACTTAGAGGGGGTTAGAGCTTTCATAGAAAAACGTAAACCAAGTTTTAAGGGGAGGTAGATAACTCGGCAAGCTTAGCCTCAACAGACGTAAAGTCCTCAGCCAAAGCCTCATAACGTATATTCTCTCCAATCTTCCTCTCAACAACACCACACCAACATAAAAATTCTAGATGCGATATAGTCTCCAATAGAGCAAGCCATTTATCAAACGCCGAAAGAGTGTCAAAATGACCGCGCGACCACTTTATTTGACGTGCCACCTCTGTTATCTTTGATTCACCTGATAGCAGGGCCGCGAGAGTTTGCCTAAGCCGCTCATTATGATGGCGATAAAGCTCTCCAATTCTACTTTCTGCGGAGCTGAAAGGCTCACCATGGGAGGGAATAACTATTGATGGCTTTATGCGCTTAACTGTTGTAAGCGAAGCTAGATAATCTCTCAGGGGATTATAGCCCTCTATAGGATAAAACGGCACGTTAGAGGTCTCTTGGGGGAGAAGATGGTCCCCTGAGATAAGCGCCCCATTATCATTATTGTACAGACAAACATGCCCTGGAGTATGTCCTGGAGTGTGAATTATCCTCCAAGTCCCACTTATGCTTTCTATAGATAGTTCTCCATTAATCAGCTGATTAGGTCTTGGTATATTTTTACGTTCTTGTGATATAATCTTCAAAACCTTATCCATGACCATGTTCGGTACACTTAATAGTCTAAGCCATGAGACTCCCTCTTCAGAAACAGCTCGTGATAATGCATTTACGACCTCCATCTCCCTTTGATGCATCATTACACGGGAAGAAAAACGCGAAACAACTTGGTTAACACCGCCATAATGGTCATAATGTATATGGGTTATTACTAGTCGGCTTATCCTGATATTATCTCCAAACTCGTCGTGTATCGTTGAAAGCAACTCGCTTGAAGTGCTTTGGAATCCAGCGTCAATCATAGTATATTCGTCATCTTCATTATTCTGTATTAGGAAGACATCTACATGGCCAATTCCGCCTTCTGAATAGTCTATCCTAATCCTATAAAGTCCGTCAAATATCGTGGAGAATCTGCTCATATACTCCTCGGCGTTATGTAGCGTTATTACCTTGGTATTTTAGTGCTACTCCCCTCACTTTCAATCACCTCTCCATACTTAATTCCAGCCTTAAACCAATTAGAGTCTGGATAATGAGGCTATTCAAAGACGAGGAGCGATTATCTCCTGAGTATGTTCCGAGCAAACTGCCTCATAGAGAGAAGGAATTTTCAATTCTCAAGTCATTCTTCTCCTCACTCATAAATGGGAAGACACAGTATAGTGTGCGCGCTGTGATTACAGGCTCCGTCGGAACTGGGAAGACCTCGCTCGCCAAGCTATGCGGCCAGGAGGTAGAGCTAGAAGCGAGAAAAAACAGAAGAATAGTCCATTACATACATATAAACTGCAGGATTAACCGTTCTCTATACTCTGTTCTTAGGAGGCTAAGCGAGGTTATAAACGCCCCAGTACCCAAACGCGGCTTTTCAGACGAGGAGGTTATGCATTCTCTCCTTAAGTATCTCTCAAGAAGCAACACATACGTAATCCTGGGATTGGATGAGGCTGAGGTTCTATTCTCAGAAGAAGGAGCTGAGCCTTTCTATTTTCTCTCACGTATAGGAGAGGAAACAGAAGCACCTGGAAGATTATCCATAATTGTTATACTTCGCGACCCAGAGGTATTGGATAGGCTTGACGCCCAAACACGGAGTAGCCTGCTGGGCACGGCGGTGCATCTCAGCGAATACAGTTATGAACAGCTCTTGGACATAATAAGGTATAGAGCTGATGAGGCCTTTTACCCTGATGTCCTCGCGGAAGAAACACTGGAGTTTTTAGCAGATGTATCAGCTGAGCGGGGAGACGCCAGATATGCCATAGACCTGCTCTGGCGCTCAGGAAAATTCGCCGAAGCAGACAATTCTGAGAAAATAACTCCAGAACACGTTAGGAGAGCTATCGCGAGCGTATATCCAACCATAAGGAGAGAGAATCTCTCATACCTATCTCGCGATGAAGCTCTTATCCTACTCGCATGCGCAAAAACGCTAAGCAGCAATAGGGCATATACAACATCAGCCGAGATCTTTGACATATACAAACTGGTATGCGAAGAGAAGGGGGCTGTCCCAAAGGGATATACGCGATTCTGGGAAACTCTGCAAAAACTCCAGGACCTAGGGTTCCTCAGTATAAGAGTTAGAAGCGAGGGCTCGCGTGGAGGAAGGAAATCTCATATATCCCTACCTGGAATACCTGCATCCCTACTAGAAGCCGAGCTCTCTAAAGCCATTAATGCAAGCAATAAATCTTAAGGGGGCTACTTCTTACTTGACTTCAAGCCGCTTGATAGGTAGCTCACCTCACTCTTATCAAAGTCAAAGAATTTTGCCATTCCACGTGCTTTAGCCCCATTATGAGAGAAGATGAATGCTATGAACGGTAGGATTTCGCGCCATGCCTTACTGGTAGAAAGATGACACTTAGCCGCTATTTTCGTAGCTATACGCTCGCGCATCTCCCTATCGTTACGCGTGTTGCTCATAAACCGTATCTTGGATGGAAAGCTAAACTTGGCAAATTTTGTCGGAGCCTTATGCTTGGCCGCTGCCACACCAGTCGTTATAAGTGGGGTGACGTACTTCATCAACCCCCATCGCTGGAGTCGTGTTGTACGTTGAAGATGCATATCTGCGCGGGCAAGCCGTTCCAAGGCTTCCGCTAACGCATCTATATCAGATATCTGCTCTGGAGTATTATCAAACACCCACTGGTAAAAGGACTGCAAATCCATATCAAGCCCTTCCAACGCTAGTCTCCCATCGCGTACGCTCTTGGCATTAAACGCCGCGGCTAGAGCAGAGAATATCTCACGGTCACGTAATCTATATCCCAAAACATTTAACGTCTCGCGGCTTATGGTCCCCGTCGCCGCAATAGCTTGTAGGTCGTTTATGGCTGAGCGTAGGTCGCCATTACTCCTATCCGCTATCTCCTTTAGGACTTCGTCAGAACATTTAAGCCCCTCCGCTGCGCATATCTTCTTCAAATGACTGACTACCGTAGCTTTATGTATCCTCTTAAACTCTATCAGTTGAGCTTTTTCGCGAAGTCCAGCCAGTCGTTGGTCCCATGGATTGTTAGCTACCAAAACTATCGGCACACGCGTATTGGTTATTACTTTTAATAATGCAGATACTCCTCCAACATCTTCTTTCCCCGCCAATCCATCAACCTCATCCACCAGTATTATTCGTTTTCTCAATCCAGTGATCGTCGCTTGCTGCGAAGCAAGGCCTACTATTTGCTCTACTTTTTCAGCTGTTCTGAAGTCGCTTGCATTAACTTCAACTACATCTAGTCCATTCTCATTTGCATATGCCAAAACGAGTGATGTTTTTCCAACTCCAGCAGGGCCGTAAAGAAGTGCGGCTTTCTTAGATGGCTTGCCAGCGCTCCACTGCTTGGCCCACGATAGGAAAGATTCTACAGCCTCCTTATTCCCAACGACCTCGGATACTCGTTTAGGTCTATACTTCTCAGTCCAAGGAATCATCGCGTCTTCCGCATCTTCCTAGCCAGCTTAGATACTAGTGCTAATATCTGTATCTCTGGTGTCCCGCCTTCTGCTATCCTGAAGTCAGCCTCACCCAATGCATCAAGTATCTCCACCTTATCTTCTTCCGATATATCAAGTTGGCCGACCTCACGGTATATTGCCGTGAGGAGGTCGCTTGGTGCGACACCCTGTAGGTATAGAAGCTCGCGAAGTAAGTCGCGTGCTTCACTTATCTTGCCCGACAGCCCCAACTCAAGCAACCGTCTAACCTCTCCACGGCTAACATAGCCTATCACTTGATAAATCGTCTTCTCATCCACGTCACGTGATATTGAGGCTGCTGCTTGGAGTATGTTTATTGACTTACGCATATCGCCCTCTGAAAAGTCATAAATCGCCTCCAACGCGGCTGATGAAATGTTAAGCCCCTCGTTTTTAGCGATTTTACCCAAATGTTCTATCACCTTATCTCTGGGGAGAGGTCTGAATCTCAGTACTGCGCATCTTGATTGTATGGGCTCTATAATCCTATTACTATAGTTAGCTACTAAGATAAATCTGCATGTAGCTGAGAATTGTTCCATTGTTCTTCTGAAAGCATGCTGTGCATCGTCTGTTAGTTGGTCGCTTTCATCCAGCAGTAGAATTCTAAATCCTATAGGGCCGAATGGAACGGAGCGCGCATACATTTTCACCTTTTCTCTGATTGTTTGAATTCCGCGTTCGTCCGATGCGTTAATCTCAACGAAGAGCCCTTCAGTAAGGTAGTTAGGGCCGTATAACTCGCGGGCGAATGCGTGGGCTGAAGCAGTTTTCCCAGTTCCAGGCGGGCCTGCAAAGAGCATATGTGGAACCTGCTTTGTCTGTAGAATATTCTTCAAGGTTCTTACGACTTCCTCCTGGTCAACCATCTCATCAAGCGTTTTGGGTCTGTATTTCTCTATCCAGGGAAGCTCGCCCACGAGCCGTTCTTCAACTGCCATGGATTATCACCAAATACCCAACACCTACCAGCATAAAGGTATTCATATACGTAGTAGAGTCTTCGTCTGCTCTGTGAGCTTCTCCAAGACATACTCCAGCGATATGCCCTTGATTCTAGCTATCCATTCAGCGGATACACGTATGTTTTTAGGATGATTTACTTCTCCTCGTTCTGGAGCTAATACTGGAGCATCGCTCTCAAGTAGTAGATTCTCAAGCGGTAGCCGTTTAACCAGCTTTTGCTTCTGTTCAGACCTAGCTATAGAGGGAGGTACTGAGAAGAAGTACCCCTTAGCCGCTCCTCTCTCCGCGTGTGATGGTTTTCCATCAAAGGCATGCATAATGACCTGCTCTGCCCCATGCTCTATCAACATATCAATAGCATACTTCCCCGCGCTCCGCGAGTGTATTATCAATGGGATATCAAGCTCCTTGCTGAGATTTATAAACTCGGCGAAGACTTTGCGCTGAAGCTCACGGTCTTCACGTGTTCCGAAATAATAATCAAGACCAACCTCACCTATTAGCACTACCCTATCCTTATTTCTTCTTATAAGCTCAATGACTTGGTCATATCCTTCCAGCTCATAAGGCTCTATACCCAACGATGGATAAACATACTGGTAATCTGATATTGCGAGGGCTCGGTGGCAGTCGTCTGGCCCTATGCCCGAAGTAATTATAGCATTAACCCCTGCTTCGCGCGACTCCTTTAAAACCATATCAAGCCTGCTTGCTAGAGGCTCTTCGGTAAGATGGCAATGAACGTCTATCATGTCCTGCCTTTTCTTGTTGATGGGTGGATTATTTAGGGGTTATACAAAAATAGTGTCTCAGACGTAATATGTTTGGCGACCGCGGTTGGATGGCGCGCTATTCTGCGTTTGTGGTTCTAAGATAGATTCGGCCGAAGACCTAAAGAGAGTCGGGGCAGGCGAGAGGGAGATTGTTTTCAGATGCCGTAATAATGGTGTATGTAGGCTTGAGGAGATATGTAGGATACGCTTAGTTGGTGGAGGTTTTGAAGTCTTATACTCCCCTATGTTCAGTGATTGGAATCTCCTGAGCCTCGGCCGTGAGCGGCTTCTCAGCGAATTGAGACAGCTTGCCTATAAAATCGTTAAGGAAACGATTAGGGAGGGAAATGTTTTAAGGATACGTGTAAAGATAATGGGGAGATGATGGGAAATGCCATACGAGTATAAAGGAGTTAAGATAAGCTGGCTTGGACACGACTCGTTTAGAATAACCAATACAAAAACAATCTACATAGACCCCTACACCATTAAGGGTGGAGCAACAGCGGACATTATACTAATAACGCATGACCATTTTGACCATTTAAGCATAGAGGATATTAACAAGATAGCTGGTGCGAATACTGTAGTAGTAGCTAGTGAGCCATGCTCTAATAAGCTTGGGAAAGTTAAGGTGCGTGATGTGCGTATAGTTAAGCCAGGCGATAAGCTTGTAGTTGATGATGTGGAGATAGAGGCTGTCAGGGCGTATAATGTGAATAAGTTTAGAGAGCCTGGTGTGGTCTTTCATCCCCGCGAGGCTGGTGGAGTGGGTTATATAGTCGTGGTGAAGGGTGTTAGAATATACCACGCGGGAGACAGTGATTTGATACCTGAGATGAGGGGGCTCAAGCCAGATATAGCGTTGCTTCCCGTAAGCGGTACATACGTCATGACCGCTGAGGAAGCCGCGAGAGCTGCTGAGGAGCTTGAAACAAAAGTCGCCATACCAATGCATTACGGCGCCATAGTGGGAAGTAAAAAGGATGCAGAGACCTTCAAAAGCCTGGCAAAATGCGAAGTAGTAATACTGGAGAAGGAGGAGTAGGGTTCAAGGACATGCAGCAGGAAGCCTGCCAACATGACTTTACATACCATGGAGCGCTTAACTTCTTCAAGAATAAAGAGCTGATTACTGTTGTTGAAGCTTGGAAATGCAGGAAGTGTGGTGTTCTACGGCTTGGGAGAAGAGGCCCAGAGGTCTTACTATCCTCCGAGGGCATGTATCCAGATATAGAGCCTGGAAAGGAATGGGTTGTTTTTCTCTGCCTAGCTGGAGAAGAGCCCGTAATAGAGGTTTATCAGATGAGGCCTGGTGATGAGATTCCACATACTTGCGACGCTTACCCACGGGAGTCTGTCTTAGTTTTAGATGAAGATTTCAGCCTACGGCTAGGTAAGGGTGATGGTAAGCCGAGTAAGCATTTTGCATACAAGTTCTCCAGAATAGTCAAGGGTTATATAGAAATGGGCAGCATACCGCCAGAAGTCGTAACACTAACGCGCACAGAATAGAGGGGTAATTCATTATTTATTCTTGTTCTGGAATACGCGAATAATGCTCATGAATTATCCGCCACTCTCCATCCTCACGCACGAGGACAACAGTACAGCGCGATGTTATAGATAATGGCCTACCCTCAAACGTATATCCATAAACATACACACCACCATATTTTAGAAGAAATGTTACTACAGCCACGTCTCCTAAGACTTTAACCTCTATATCGCTCATTTGGTATGTAAAATCTACAAGCTCGCTGTAAAGGCTGCCTTTCAATTTCAATGCTTCATCTTTCTCTTGGATTCTATACGGTGGTAGGTCGCTGAAGCGTGTGTAATGCGTGCTATGAAGCTGCCTAAAGGTCTCTAAGTTCCCCTCTTTACCCGTTTCAAATACCTGCCTAACTACTCTCAATATTTCTTCTTCGCTCATCCCTAGCACCCGCCATAACGAGTTCTCCAGCAATTATCTTTAGCTGAAGCTCAACTTCAAGATTATGTAATTGTTCTTCATTAAATCCAGATGAAGATAAAATACGTGCTGATTCATCTGAAAGTTTCACACTAACATTAGGCCCTCCAACGCTTTGGAAGAGAAGGCCATCAAACTCTATTGACGAACCACTTACACGCGCCCTTCCCTTAAAGAATGTGAGAGGCCCGTCTGTCTCTCGCCAGTATATTTCTATATCGCTAACCTCCATGCTATGGTGTGGCATGTGAGTCATACTAAAAAGTATTGAGCTCCAACAACGCTTATGAATAACTACTATACAAACTTGTGAGGTTCTAGGATATGAGCTATCTCATTCCCGAGCTAACCAGCCTACTAAAGATAAGACGCATAACATGGATAGTCCGCGTAATCGTAATAATACTGTACATATTGGTCGCATTTTTGGCGTGGGCCATTCTGAGCAGGTTTGTGGATAACTTTATTGCCGTGCCATTAGCTCTGTCTTCATCGGCCATGTTCTACATTATGATAAGGATTGTATTGAAGAGGGGAATTATTTGAGTTCGTTTGTTAATGCTTCAATAAGCTCTCTTATGGCTTCGCGCTTGGGGTGTTTGGCAGGCGCCATCCTGAGCCATGAAGTAAGGTGATTTCTCACTCTTTCAAGGAACCCTCCCACATCTTTCTGTATGCTCTTAAGAGCCTGCGTAGGTATCGCTTCCAATTTTACGGGCGCTATTGAGGTCTGCATGAAGGGTCCGAATTCGTCGCGTGAGACCTTGACGGCAAGGACTCTACCATTCTCAAGCATGTATGTTATTCCAGCCAGGCTGGAGAATTCAATACCCCACTCAATACCTGGTGGCGAGAAAGGTAAGAGCGCGGCGAGCATTCTAATAATATTCTCGTCGCTGGGCTCGTTGAGAGCTTTCCTATACGCTGACAAAAGCTCCTCTATCTCTCTACTAGCCGACATAGCTAACCCACATCCAAGCCCTGCTTTAAGCCCTCCGCAATAACATCAACAAGTCTATCTATATCACTGCGGTTATTATAGAAATGTGCGGAAATTCTCACGAGTCTTGGTCTCGCGGATATAATGACGCCACGCTTTTGCAAGAGCTCACCTAAAGCGCGTGGTTTAGGATGTCTGAAAGCTACTGTTCCAGAAAGGCGTTCAGAGACATCTATAATGTCTAAACCAAGGCCGCGGAGATGTTCCTCACAGTATTTGGCTAGTTCTCTGATATGGTTATGTTTTGCAGTCTGGTCAAAGGATAGGTGATAGTTTAGAGATTCGCGCATGCCAACCACGCTAAGGCTTGACCAGCTCCCCAACTCTAAGCGCGAAGCATCAGGAGCTGGCTGCGGTGTTCTGACATCAAACTCCTCATCAAAGAGCGGGACACCATCTAGCATTCGGCGTATAACAGAATCGCTCACACCCATCCAGCCCATATAGGCGGGCTCTATCTCCCCCAACAGCTCTTCAGAGATGTAGATAAACGCAACACCTGGGGGGCCGTTAAGCCATTTATAGCTACCACAAAACGCCGCATCAAGCCCTAGTTTCTTAACATCCAGCGGGATTACGCCAGCAGCGTGAAATATGTCCGAAACCATGAGCGCACCATGCCTGTGAGCCACCTCAGCTAGCCTTCTCAAATCATAAGTATAGCCTGTGAGCCATGAAACATAGTCTATAGAGACTATCCGTGTTGAATCATCAATCAGGGACTCTATAGAGTCTTCGCGGCCTTCGGCTATCCTAACCTCGCCGATTATTCCGCGTCGCCGCGCAGCCTGCCATATGTGGATTCCAGTAGGGAAGTTATGAGCTGACACAACCACGTTATCACTCTGCCTAAGGCCTAGGCTATAGGCAAACACAGCCAACGCCGTTGAAACGTTGGGCGCTGTTGCTACTTCCTCAAACCTCGCACCAACGAGACGCGCAAATAGCTTTCTACACTCCACGACAGATTCAAGAACATAATCCCAGTTCTCCCCCTCCTCAAAATACTCGCTCAGAAATCTCCCTATAGCCTGTGCAGTTCTCTGCGGCAGGAGACCTGTAGAAGCACTATCAAGATAAGCATATTTCTTAAGAGGTGGGAAATCACCGCGTGAAACTTCCGCGATACCCATAACCAGTTACCACAAAACAGTAAATAATAGAGTTTATGATACTGCTACTCTTCTTCAACGATGGTTCTACTTTGTTCGCGTAGGAATGTCAGTAGATAATGGGGTCCTCCTATGCCTTTCCCAGTTGCGCCGCTGGCTTTCCAGCCAACAAAGGTCTGCGCCCCTGGCCATGCTCCAGTGGTTGCGCCGCCTTTCCTGTTAGCATAAACAACGCCGAACTGTATTTTCTGCATGAAGTAGTCTATCTCACTTCTGTCCTCGGAGAAGATGCCAGCAGTAAGCCCATACTCCGTATTATTAGCTTCATTCAAAGCCTCCTCTAGGCTACTAAACTCATCAACAAGCAATATGGGTAGGAAAAGCTCCTGTTTGAAGAGCTGATGATCCCTCTTTAATCCTGTGATTATCGTCGGCTGTACATAGTATCCCTTGTCATATTCACCGCCGCTCAGAGCCTCGCCGCCATACAGTATTTCACCACCATCACGCTTAGCAGTCTCAATATACTTCTTGAAGTTCTCAAAAGCTCTCTTATTTACCACAGGCCCCATAAAAACATCCCTCTTCCTCGGGTCGCCAACCTTCAGAGCACTTGTCTCTCTAACCAACTCCTCAAGAAACCTAGCCTTAATATTCTTATGCACGTAGAGCCTTGAGGTGGCTGAGCACTTCTGTCCATCATAGCCGAAAGCCGCTCTTATAACGCCCAAAACTGCTTTTTTCAAATCGGCCTTCTCAGTTACAATAGTCGGGTTCTTACTGCCCATCTCAAGTAGAATCGGCTTAGGATAGGGCTGGGATGAGGTAAATCTCCTGTAGAGACGCATCCCCACATCTCTAGAGCCAGTGAATGCTATGCCAGCAACATCGGGATTCGTTACAACCTCATCCTCAAAGACATCGCCAGGACCTGTTACGTAGTTTATTGCTCCTGCATCAACTCCAGCGTCTCTAAAGATTTGATACAACATAAGGCCCGATAGAGGTGCCTCGCTGGTGGGCTTGAATACTACAGTATTCCCTGTTAGTATAGCTCCTTGTATCATGCCGTTAGCCAGCATGAATGGGAAGTTGAAAGGCGAGATTACAACCCACACTCCGTAGGGGAGAGCAACCATCTTACATTTCTCGCCTGGACCACCTGGCCCCATATCCTTCTCATAGCCATTATTCTCCTCCATTATGTTAGCATAGTACCTAAGAGCGTCAACGGCCTCCCAACATTCGGCTAGTGCTTCCATCCTATTCTTCCCAACCTCATAAGTTATCACGGCAGCTATCTCAAACTTCCTCTCATCTATCAGCTCGGCGGCCCGCCTGATTATTCTTACCCTTTCTCTCCAGCTCTTAGAAGACCATGACTCAAACGCTTTCTTAGCCTCTTCAATAGCTTTCTTTATATGTCCCCTGCCTCCACGCTGGAAATACCCAACAAGTATTGAAGTATCTATAGGGCTCCTATCCTCAAATTCTCCCTCCTCTGAGAAGACCTCTTCGCCGCCTATGTACATGGGGTAGTGTTTTCCGAAATACTTGTCCTTCACCGTCTCAAGCGCCTTCTCATACGCGGGATGGAGGCTCTCATCGGCAAATAATGAGACGTATGTTATCTTTCTCTCACTTGCCATGCCGCTCGCTGTATTGGATATTAGGGGCTGATTAAAGGTTTTACCTCCACGTCCGCGGTGCTGTTGAATATTTTATAATCCATTAGAGATATATACTTCATACATGAACGATGTTGAGCGTCTAGTTAGGAGATTATTTCCAAATGATTTCACTGATAGAGAGCGTGCAATTTTTGAAGCTGGTATAGCGCTTGGTTCCATCGCTCATACTTTGGCTGGCATCCCTATATCCAGCTCAAAAAATCTACAAGAACGGCTTTGTAGAGCGTTGAGTAGTTGTTTTCTGCTCCAGCCATATAGGAAGCGCGTTGGGATACGGCTTAGAGGGGTGAAAAGAGCCAAGAAAAATGAATACGACTATGAAACACTCTCCCCTGATAGGCTTGACATAATAGTTGAGACGCAGTATGGTGATACAATAGTCAGGGCACGTATGCGTTATATTGAAAAACTTGAGTATCCAGTTATGTATGTGGAGCAGGTGAAGAATAGGTAATCAGTTGCTGAATATTCTATCACGCAGCTCATCCATTAAACCATATTCAACAGAGGATAGCTGTTCATAAAACTCTTTTTGCTCTTGTGAAAGTGGTGTGGGGAGCTGTATTCTTGGCCTAACCTCAAGATCGCCACGTCCTCCATCTATTCTAGGCATTCCTCTACCGCGTATGATTATAGGCTTATGGTAGTTGTTTGGTGAGAGCTTAACATCAACAACGCCGTCTAATGTTTTTAGTTTAACAACCCTGCCTGTCGCCACTTCGCTTGGAGAGACTGGTAGTTCCACGATAAGCTTATCACCATCACGTCTAAAGACCTTATGCGGCATCATCCTAACCCTAATTCTCAAATCTCCCCTAACTCCTGTTGAGGGGTCTAGCATTCCACGGCTGCGTAAAGTGATTATATGCCCCTCGTCAACGCCGCGGGGAATTGTAAAGGTCACTCTCTCTATAATCTCAAGAACCCCCGAACCTCTACAATTACTGCATTTCTTTCTTATAACTTGGCCAGCGCCCTTACAGTTTTCGCATGGTGTTACTGTAGTGAAATATGCGAAGGCTACTTGCCTATGTGAGACTCTCTGACCAGAGCCTCCGCATGTTGGGCATTTCTCAACCCAACCAGGCTCAGCTCCAGAGCCGCCGCAACGATGGCATGGAACGCGCATAGGTATGTGGATTGTCTTCTCACAGCCGTGAAACGCCTCCTCCAGCGAGACCTCCACCTCAACCAGCGTTGCCGTAGGCTCGCGTCTAGTTCTACCAAAACCACCGAAGAAACGTTCAAAGAAAGACTCAAAATCACCAAAACCAAGGTCGCGTAATATCTCCTCAAAATCAAATCTCGTTGTCCTGAAAATATCCTCCTGACTATACTGGCCCTGAAGGCCTGCTTTGCCATACATATCATATAACCGACGCTTCTCATCATCTGAAAGTACGGCATATGCCTCGCTTATCTTCTTAAACTTCTCCTCTGCTTCTGGAGACTTGTTACGGTCTGGATGATACTTGAGAGCCAGCCTCCTATACGCTCTCTTAATCTCCTCCTTAGTAGCATTACGCGGCACGCCTAAGATTTCATAGTAATCCTCGCTATCGTAGGACAAGGCTTCCATCTCCGAAAGTGAGTTGGTTATTTAAAGACTTTCAAAAAGGACATACTTTGGAATTATGAGAAGAGGGATATTAGACTAGGTTTTATCCTCCCCCTCCTTCTTCCCCTCTCCTTCCTTCCCGCTTTGCCCATATATCGTTGTTCCTATCTTTTGGGCGGCTTTTCTAAGCTTCTCCATCTTCTCCTTAATGGCTTGTATATCACTTCCTTTTAGCGCCTCGCGGAGCTCCCTAGCTGCTTCTTCAACTTCTTGTTTAACTTCTGCTGGAGCCTTATCGCCGAATTCCGAGAGAGCTTTCTCGGCTGTGTAGAGTAGCGCGTCCGCCTCGTTACGTAACTCTGCTTCTTGTCGTTTCTTCCTGTCCTGCTCAGCAAACTGCTCAGCCTCGCGCACCATGCGCTCAACCTCTTCACGCGATAACCTATGCGGCGCTGTTATCTTAACACTAACATCTTTTCCTGTTCCAAGGTCTTTCGCAGTAACTGTTAGGATTCCATCAGCATTTATGTCAAATGTTACCTCTATCTTCGGGACACCGCGCGGCGCTGGCGGTATTCCACTGAGAGTAAATCTTCCTAGGGATATGTTGTCAGCGGCCATCTGCCTCTCTCCCTGTAGTACATGAATCTCAACACTTGTTTGGAAGTCTGCTGCTGTTGTAAATATTTGGCTACGTCTTACTGGTATTGTGGTGTTCCTCTCAATTATGGGTGTGAATATTCCTCCAAGTGTTTCCACGCCCAGCGTTAGTGGAACAACATCCAGAAGAACAATCTCCCTATCCCTCATCTCTCCACTAAGTATAGCTGCCTGTATAGCCGCACCCATTGCAACACATTCCATCGGGTCTATCCCGCGTTCAGGTTCTTTCCCCATGACGCTCTTTATGAACTCGCGTATTATTGGCATCCTGGTTGGCCCACCAACTAGTATTATCTTATCTATGTCCTCTGGCCTCATCTTAGCGTCTTGGAGTGCTTGCATCATAGGGCCGCGGCATCGCTCCACGATGGGTCTAACGAGTTCCTCAAGAGTGGCGCGTGTAAGCCGCATATAGAGGTGCTTAGGGCCTGAAGAGTCGTAAGCTATGTATGGTAGGTTTATCTCGGTCTCTGTGGTGCTTGAGAGCTCTATCTTAGCCCTCTCCGCGGCCTCAGCTATCCTATTCATAGCTGAGGCATCTTTACTTAGGTCTATGCCACTCTCCTGCTTATACCTGTCAACGATGTAATTTATCAGAGCTCTGTCCATATCTGTCCCGCCTAGTTGTGTGTCTCCAGATGTGGCTTTCACCTCAAAAACGCCCTGTCCAAACTCCATTATTGTTACGTCAAGTGTCCCACCGCCTAAGTCAAAGACCATTATGCGCATTTCTTTATCCTGTTTATCAAGCCCATACGCCAAGGCTGCTGCTGTGGGCTCGTTGATTATCCTCACCACGTCAAGCCCCGCTATCTTCCCAGCATCCTTAGTGGCTTGCCGCTGATTGTCGTTAAAGTATGCGGGTACCGTAATTACTGCCTTCTTAACCTCTTCACCTAAGAACGCCTCGGCATCCTTCTTGATTTTCTGAAGAAGAAATGCTGAGAGTTGCTCAGGGGCGTATTCCTTTCCGTATATCTTATAGCGGTAGTCTGTCCCCATCTTACGTTTCCACGCAGTTACCGTGCCTTCTGGGTTGAGTATTGCCTGTCTTCTTGCAGGCTCACCGACCAGTAGTTCGCCTTCTTTGGTGAAAGCAACATACGAGGGGAATGCCTTGCCGTATAATGTAACGCCCTCGGTTGATGGTATTATTGTTGGTCTCCCGCCTATCACTACCGCTGCGGCGGAGTTGCTAGTCCCTAAGTCTATTCCGATTATTTTTTCAGCCATACCAAACCACCATTAAACAGGCAAACAGGAAGCATAACCTTACTCTAATTTACCAGTCTGGATAAGTTATGCGTTGCTCCAGGATTAAAAGATTACGTGCCGTCTCGCCGTTTCCTCGCAACCTTCACTTTAGGCGTCTTAAGAAGCCTATCTGCCAGCATATAGCCAGGCTCTATCTCCTCCACCACCACACCATCCTCCGCGTCTTCACGCTCCTCAAAGGCCACGGCCTCATACATGAAGGGGTCAAAAGGCTTACCCACAACCTCCATACGCTTAACCCCTTCAGACTCCAGTAGAGACTCCACCTGTCTTAGGATAAGACGCAGCCCATCTGCCAACACAAATGGATTATCAGTACTGGGAAGACTCTCAACAGCGCGCCGTAAGTCTTCATAGATAGTTATGAATCTACGCATTACTTTCTCAACCGCACCAAGTCTTGCACGTTCCATCTCGCGCTCCATGAGTTTCCTCATGTTTTCTATTTCCGCCTGTAAGTAGAGGAGACGCTCGCGTAACTCACTGTTCTCCTCTTCAAGCTTTTTTATTCTCTCCTCAATAGGCTGCTCCTCAGACGACAAAGCCGACGCTAATAGAGGCGTTGCGTAGGCTTTATTAAAGTATGAACCCTACAATACCTTGGCTTTGAAATTCAGCGTCGCATTTGAGGCTGAAGAGCCTCATCTATACTTTGAGCCTGTCCGCTTAGCGCGGCTAGGCGGCTTATGGTCGGTCCAAATCTATGAACACCTGCCATACAGCCCCGCGTGGCCTGTGGTTTTCCATATAGCATCAACATGCGACGCCATAAGACTTGGGCCAGTAACGGTCCCAGTCTTCCTATACAGCCCAGAGCAACTAGCCCGCTATGTGCGTTTATTGCTTAAGATAGCTACGCGAGGCGTAGTTTTAGGAATATCGCGGGGTGCATTCGCAGAACTGTTAGGATATAAGGTTGATAGAAGCCGAGAACGCGTAGTTTGGTTTATCAGAAGGCTGGGAGAGCTTCTTAACGATATTTTCGCTGAAAATAGGCTGGTAATATACGTGGGAACATCGGGTCCTAAGCTGGCTTACGAGGTAGCCGCCATACCCTATGTGAATGGAATAATTGTGGATAGTCTGTGGAACGAGAAATACGCCGAGAAGATGCGTAAGATAATTGATGAATCATGCACTACGGCTGGTAGAGACCCGCGCGAGGTTGAGTTGGTGGCCAGGCCATATCTGGTTATTGATAATGATATAGCCTTGGCGGTTGAGGTTTCTAGGCATCTTCTAAAGATAGTGGGTAAGTCCAAATTATTGGAAGAGGCTGGAATCGTTGATACGAAGCCTAGCGAATTCAGCAGTATGGAGGAGTTTAAGCGGGTTTATGGGAAACTAGTAGCATGCGGGAATAGAGAGACTCTATTGGAAGAGTCAAAAGCTCTAGGAAGGGCCGGTGTTAATCACATAGTCTTCGGGGTACCCCGTATGAAGATGGCGGCAAGATACGTGGCTGAAGTAGCCTTGTTAGCCGCTTCGTGGTAATCTAAAAATACCGTTGTAGTGTTCTAGAAAGACGAATTCCCCCAGACTGAGATAACAATATATCAATCTAATGGAGGATTTTAATTAGCGAAGAGGATGCCAGCAACCCCTACTGACGGTGCAGATAGGATACTTATTCTAGTCGTTGACCGAGATGACGACCTAGGGGTTAAGGCGCGTGTTAAGAGCCCCGTGATAGGCCGCGAGGCGAATCTTGAAGCTGCGATGAAGCTAGCCCTAGCAGACCCAGAAGATTCTGACGCAAACACAATCTTCTCCGCGGTGAAGCTTTATGATGAGATGAAGAATACTCATAAGTCAAGTGTAATAGAGATAGCTACGGTAACGGGAGACCCGCGTGAAGGTGTTGAGGCGGACCTAAAAATCTCCAACGAGCTGAGGGAAATCCTCCAAAGATTTCCAGCTAATAAATGCGTATTCGTGAGCGATGGAGCTACAGACGCGCTTGTCACACCTATTGTAGGCTCTCAAGTAAGCATAGTGTCTGTTAAGCGTGTCATTGTGAGGCAGAGCCAGAGCGTTGAGCAGACTTGGCTTTTGCTGGGGCGTTATCTAAGGCTAGCTACCACAGACCCGCGTTATACCAAGATTTTCTTGGGAATACCTGGGATTTTCGTCGCAGTTATAGGGCTTCTATACGCTCTTGGGCTGGCCAACCTCCCAGCTATACTCCTCACAGTGGGTATAATTCTAATCTTGAGAGGATTTGGACTAGACCAAGTTATACTGCGCTCTGTGATAAATTTCAGCAAGCTATCGCAAATGGCTTCCATAGCGCAGATGAGGCTTTACGCATCGCTCGCGGCTTTGGCGGTTTTCTTGATAGCTGTTTATACGGGTACGGCAGCGGCTTTGGAGCGGCTTCAGGCGCTTAACCCAACAGAAGCGCAACTTAAGGACGCGGCTTACATACTCTCAGTTTTTCCAAAGCTTCTTGGTGCTTTCATAGCAGTTAGCATAGACTTCATAACAGTCAGCGTGCTACTTGTGGTAATCTCAAACCTACTTTATTACCTATTCATAAGACACCCAAGGTTTTGGAGAACCATACAAGCTGGAGTCGCCTCAATATGGTTGTGGGCTCTGCTTAAACGCGCTGGAATACTACTGGAGATGGAGACTATACCATCGCCGACAGACCCAGTTGTTATACTCTTCCTACTCACAGGCGTCTTCGGAGTTTTCACACTAGCAATAACCTTCGCACTTACAAGGACATTGCAGCGGATATACTCAAAGCAGTTTAGACGCCCTAGGCTGGTGAAGTAAGTATGCTCCGCACACTTCTCCGAGTTCTTGGTGCTTATTGGCTTTATGAGAAGTGGCTATACGGGCAGGTTAAGAAAAAGCCTTTACCAAGACATGTGGCTCTTATACTGGATGGAAACAGACGCTGGGCGCGGAGGCGCGGCTGGCCACCCTGGGTTGGGCATAGAGTAGGCGCAGACAAGGTGGAGGAAGTACTAAACTACATCTACGAGCTGGGCATAGAGACAGTAACGTTATACGTACTCTCAACAGAGAACCTTAAGCGCCCAACAGAGGAGGTCAAAGAGCTTCTAAACATAATAAAGGAACGCGCAGACGAGCTTAGGAGAAACCCGCGCATACACCGTAATCAGGTTAAGGTGCGTGTAATAGGCAGGATTCACCTCCTACCTAGAGATGTGAGACGTTCTCTCAAGATGCTTGAGGAAGCAACAGCAAACTACTCCAAGCATTTTCTCAACATAGCTGTAGCATATGGTGGAAGGGCTGAGATAGTGGATGCGGTAAGGATGATAGCGGAGAAAACTAAACAGGGACTTCTAAGCGTTCACTCCATAGATGAAAAGACTATAGAACAGCACCTATACACTCATGGACTACCCCAGCCAGACCCTGAGCTAATCATAAGAACATCGGGAGAGGAGCGTATAAGTAACTTCTTCCTCTGGCAGTCTGCATATAGCGAGTTCGTCTTTCAAGATGTTTATTGGCCTGATTTTAGGAAAATAGACCTGCTTAGGGCTATTAGGACATTCCAGCAGAGGGAGAGACGTATAGGGATTTAGGATGTTATCTCATCGCTTAACTCCACTATTGGCTTAAGCCCCTCGCGCCTAACTATGTACATATCCTCAATCTTCACGCCGAACTTGCCAGGGAGGTATATTGCTGGCTCTAGCGTTATGACAGCGCCCTCAGGTATTAAGTCACGGCTGTATGGAGATATTAGTGGGGGTTCATGATGCTCAAGCCCTATGCCATGGCCTTGAACGTTGCTGGAGCTATCTTCAAACCCAGCCTCGCGGAGGGTTAAGCGCATGTTCTCATCCACAGCAAGGCTTGAAGTCCATGAAGTAGCCGACTCCACGCCACGCTGCCTCGCCTTTAACACAGCCTCATATACATGCTGCACATTGCTTGGAGGGCTTCCACCCACGTAGAATGTTCGGCAGAGGTCAGAGAGATAACCACCAACAGCTACGCCCAAATCCACGATGACCAGTTCGTCTCCGCGCACCACTTCGTCAATAGCTGTATAGTCTGGAAGAGCGGTTCTACTGCCATTCTTTATTATTGGGCCAAAAGCTAGGCTATCAGCACCAAGCCTAAACACCTCCTCCGCTATGGCAGCTTTAATCTCGCGCGTAGTAGTTCCTACGGTAAGGAATTCTTTCACAAATTCTAGAGTTACCGCGGCTATCTCACAAGCCTTTCTGAGTAGCTCTATCTCCTCCTCGCCCTTTATCTGGCGTAGACGCCAAACCAGCTCGCTTGCGGGTGTTAGTAATAGGTTGGGGGACTTGGAGACTATGTCGCGATAGCCTTCCGCCGAGAGGAAGTCATACCCAACAGCTGCTCTCCTGCCCTCCAGAACCTCAAAAACCTCCTGCATGGGGTCTCGTTTAGGGGAAGTAGCCACGACTTGCACGCTGCTGGAGGCTTCGTTCTCGGCTCTCTCCCTATAGATTGGATGAACCCGCAGTTCGGCGCTGCCATCAGAAGAGACTAGTAGCACCCCTCCACCGCCGAATCCAGTGAAGTAAAGTATGTTGGAGGGCTTGAGAAGAAGTAGAATATCTATAGAATTCTCTATCAGAAGCTCTGAGAGGCGCGAAATTCTCTCATCATAGTTGAAACGTCCAGCCATGAGTAGCTTCCAGAAAGAATAAGGGATAATAGCGTAAGATATATGATTGTTGCTCATCGCAGTATAACGGATGGACTTTTCTAATATCACGGCCTGGGGCAAGGATAAATATGGCTCAACAATATCTGCCTAGTCCGTAATCATGGTTTACATCACGCGGATAACTGTGCAGGGGTTTAAGTCGTTTGGGTCTAGGAAGACCGTTATCCGCTTAGGTCCAGGGCTTACCGTCATCACAGGCCCTAACGGAGGGGGGAAATCAAGCGTTATAGATGCTATAAAGTTTGCTCTAGGCGAGCTGAGCGCTCATAATCTTAGGGTTGGCCGCTTCTCGGAGCTTCTCCACGACTCGCCAGCCGAGGGGAAGCTCCAATCTGCGCGCGTCTCACTTACGCTGGATAACAGGGACAGGGCGCTTCCTGTTGATGCGGATGAGGTAACCCTTACGCGGCGCCTCGCCGCATCTGGGGAGAGCGAATACCTGCTTAATGGCAGGCAGGTTTCGCGCTCCGAGATACTGGCAATACTTTCCGCGGCCAACATCAGGCCTGATGGGCTAAACATAGTTACCCAGGGCTCTGTCGTGGGCGTGGCTGAGATGAACAGTAACGAGCTGCGGCAGGTCGTGGAGGATGTGGCGGGGATAGCAGAGTATAAGCGGAAGAGGGAAGAGGCTAATGAGCAGCTTGAGATAGCTGAGAAGAACCTAGCCATAGCCAAGGCAAGCACGGGCGAGGTCAGGAATAGGGTTAAGCAGCTTGAGCGTGAGAGAAACCAGCTTCTCAGACGTCTCTTATGTGAGAGGGAAGCGAATAAGCTAAGGTCGGCTGAACTTAGGCGCGAGCATCATAGGTTGGCAGAGTCTCTGAAGAAGGTGGATGAGGAGGTCTCTAAGATTGTTGAGGAGCTGGGCTCTGTACGGAGCCTTCGCGAGTCTCTGTTTTCACGACGGAGCGAGATAGAATCAGCCATAACGGCCCTTGAAGAGGAGCTTAGAAAACGGAAAGGAGAAATGAGTAGTGTTGAGGAGAGAATACAAGAGCTCAGAAACATATCAACAAAGCTAGGCGCTCAGCTCTCCAGCTTAGAAGGCGCTCTCACACAGCTAAACGCCATGGAGGGCTCCATCCATGGGAGGGATGAACAGCTTAAGCAGGCAATACACGAGCATGA
>WAQC01000121.1 GCA_015520425.1 Candidatus Pelearchaeum sp.
CTCTCAATAATGGCGTGAATCTAACCTATGCTGATGGATATAAATTGGTGTGGAGCGAGTCGGAGGTAAAGGCTCTAGAGTTCTATGTTAGGTCTGTCTATGACGAGCTATACGGGCTGACAGCACTCAAATCCAAGAGCATCCAAATCATATGGGACAAGGTGATAATCACTCTCTCAGCGGAGCGTGAGAGGATTAACGTAGGCGAGCCAGCGAAGATTTCATGGGTGGCCAAATACGCTTATGATGAGAAGCCGTTTAGAGGTGAGGTAATATTATCAGACCGCTATCCCGTTATGGAGAAAGTCGGTAGCAAAACAATCCAAGTCGTAGCCATAGATGATGGCCTCTACGGATTGACCACGTTTGAGGCAAACCAGCTAAAGATTTCGTGGGATAGGGTGATAGTCAAGCTCTCTACGCCATACCCGCGGGTTGAGATAGGAACGGAGGCGCAGATAGACATATACGCCTTCTACGAGCTTGATGGAGAACGCTTTGACGGGAACGTGAGGCTTGACAGCCCGCCCACCAGCAACACGGTGGGCAAGAAGATAATAGGAGTAGCATCAATATCAGGCAGCAAATATGGAATAACAGCATTCACATCCAACACGATAGAGATAACCTTTGACAAGATTCTGTATAAGATAATTGATGAGCAGCCCGTTCCTGGGACTGTTATGTTCAGGATAAAGGTATGGTACGCCAGCGATGGCGAGCCTGTTGATGCGGTCTTAACTATAGGAAATGTTACAGTCTCTGGCAGGGATGGGGAGTATATGTATGAGGAGACTTTCTGGGGGCTTTTCTTTGAGGAGACGGCTAATCTAAGTGTTGAGGGCTTCGGCGATAAGGAGGTGCTCCTCTCAACAACCCACGCCAGCAACGCGTTACTATACACCAGCGCAGTCCCAGTGGCTGGGCTTATGGCATACAACTATGGCCGCAGACGGCTGCTAGGCCGTTTCGGCAAGCGGAAGGTGGAGACGGAAGTTGAGGAAGAGCTTGAGGAAATCTAGACATTTTTCAGGGCCACGAGTATAAGCCATATACTCGCCATAATCATCGTTATCGTTTCTTGAATTGCCACACCTTGCCAAGGCCATCTCACAAACCATATGAGCGCCGAAGCTACGCCGAACGCGAGCGCTAGAGCCCCTAGCTTGGGAGAGCCGAGAGGCCATGAGACATAGCTGTATATGAAAAGAGTAATCGGCGTGGCCATGAATAGAGTAATTGACAACGTTCTATGTATCTCTCCGAAGTCTTCTGAGAAGAATCCGACGAGCGCTAGGTTTATGCCCACCAAGGCTAGGGGGATGAGCCACACGCTATACTTCCAAGACCTATGAACAACGATAGCACCTACCGAGAAGACTACCACCAAAGCACCTGAGAGCATGAGTCCTGTGTTGAATATCCATGTGAGTGAGCCGTGGTATGCTGAGCCGCCCAAGTCGCTTAATGCGTTATTCCTGAAGTCAAACCAGGGGGCTAACGATATTGAGACTGCTATGAAGACATAAGCCACTGTTGCGGCGAGTATGCCTATTATCTGGAGAGCCTTCAAGGCTGTTCCTTCTGCGCCACGACTAGCGTGTTTCCACCTAATAACTTGATTCCAGGCATCCTTCCAAGCAGTTTATCTAGCATGCTTAGTAAGCGAGCTGTGGAGAGGACTATTCTATTCCTGGTGTTTTGCTGTACGACTGTTGGTATTAGCCCAGCTAGGAGAAGAGCGCTTCTCTGGCTGAGTATGCGGAACCCCACACGCCTAAGCAGGCTCCGTATCTCCTTATGCGTGAAGACGCGCATATTCAATATCTCCCTGGTTGCTGGGAGACGCCACCTTATCAGACCACCATCAGGCGACTTGACGAGCTTCAACATCTGCTCACTCGTGGTAACATACCCTATCCTGTTCCCTATCAAGCTATCAACCAGCATCCACATAGTCTCTAGACTCCACTTAACATCATACCCCAAAACGAGCAGGCCGCCTGGCTTCAATATCCTATGAGCCTCCATGAGCATCCTGCTTGGGTCTACGCTGTCGTGGCATATCAGTTCTCCAACGGCTATGACCATATCAGCGGAGAGGTCTCGTATGGGCACGTTGTTGGCGTCGGAGCATACGAGGCTCACCCTCTCTCCATTACCATTATTGCGTACTATCCTGAGCGAGTTATATGAGAAGTCAGTCGCCACAAGCTTCGCGTCATCCTTACCGTCCAGAAGCTCCACAAATGGGTCCCAGCCAGAGCCCAGCTCCACTATCACACCGTTATGCGGGGCGGCCTCGCATACAACACCCAGCTCAAGCTCATACAGGGAAGAGTCGTATGGATTCTCGCGATAAATCTTGTCTTGTTCAACCCATGTGGCGGATTCTGATATTCTTTCATACACTTCGCGCGTGGAGGACTCTTTCATTATCACCCCTGCCGCCCACTACGGGTGGCCGCTTCCGCCTCGGCCGTAGGTTTTGAGTAGGTTATTAATTCTTTCTTTTTCACTACCCTGACCAACGCGGAAGAACGATTCTAGAATTCTGAAAACTATCTCTGCATGCCGCGTCCTCTCGTAGCTTTAGGTTAGTTATGTGTGGGGCTGATAGTGTCAGTAGCCTTTAAAATGCGGCTCACGTATTTTGTGCTGGTGGTTTGGCCTGGCGTTGCTTGGGTATGTTAAGCTACCTAGGCTGGTGCCTCTCTTTCCGCGGGACTTGAGGGAGGCTGTACAGCTTAGGGAGGAGAACCCCGACGCGGCGTATCTCGCTGGGGGGACGTGTCTGATACCTCTACTAAAGTCTGGAGCGTATAGAACTGGGAAGCTCATAGACCTGAGTAGGCTTAAGGAGCTTCGCTACATCAGGGTTGGGGAGGGTGTTATAAGGATAGGTGCTTTAGCTACTCACGCGGACGTTGCGAATAGCACAGCATTACGCCCCATTAACGCCTTCCAGAACTTCACCAAAAGCTACACCTCGCCTGTTGTTATGAACTCAGCCACGGTAGGAGGGAGCATAGCAACAGCATCCCACACCGAAGACCTGATACCAATCCTCCTAGCCCTGAACACGGAACTAACGCTACTAACCCCCGACGGGGACAGGCTCACAGTGGAGCTGGAAAAATACATCAAAGAATATGACAGGCTTAAGAAGCATTTGATACTTGAGGCCGCATTCAAGCTTCCAGCAAATGGTGTTTTATGTGATTTTGAGAAGCTGGCTTTAGGAATCTCGCGTATCCCGCTCTCGTCTGTGGCTGTTAAGGTGGAGCTTGAGAGACGCAGGATAAGCGGCGCTACTGTGGCTGTAGCACAGGTGAATGGGACAAGACCTGGGAGAGTAAGAGAGGTTGAGGAACTACTCAAGGGAAGGGAAATCACCGAGGAGCTAATCGGAGAAGCGGCAAACAAGCTTAAGCAAAGTATATCACCGCCAGAGGATACGCAGGCGTCTAGCTGGTATAGGCGCGAGCTAGCAGCCACGCTCTTTAAGCGCATAATGCGGAGGCTGGTGGAGCATGGCTGAGGAGCTAATCAGGATAAAGCTCACCGTTAATGGGCGGGAGTATGAGGTTGGGCTAGAGGGAAATGAGCGGCTTATTGACGTTCTACGCGACAGGCTGGGGCTGAAGAGCGTAAAGGAAGGATGCGGCGAGGGTGATTGTGGTCTCTGCCTAGTCCTCGCCGATGGCGTGCCCATTCACTCCTGTTTGATGATGGCTTTCCAGGCTGAGGGGAAGGAGATAACTACGGTTGAGGGGCTGGGAGATGAGAAGAACCTCCACCCAATCCAGAGAGCTTTCATAGATGTCGGGGCAGTCCAGTGCGGCTACTGCATACCCGCAGCAATACTAGCAGCCAAGCACCTGATAGACACGACAAAAAACCCAAGCAGGGAGGAGATAAGACGCTCTCTCAGAAGCGTCTTATGCAGATGCGGCAGCTACCTCAGGTTTGAACAAGCAATACTAAAGGTGGTGGGCAGAACATGAGCAGCGAGGAGGAGATTCTAAAGAGGTTCGCAGCAATAGAGCAGGCCAGAGAGTTCTACATAATCGGAAAGAAGGTCTCACGCGTTGATGCGCTTGACGCGGTATTAGGCAGGCCTATGTACACGGGAGACCTAGTCACTGGGGATTTTCTCTTCGTTAAGGCGGTACGGTCTCCATACGCTCACGCGCTCATAAAAGGGATAGACACGTCCAGAGCGCTTAAACAACGAGGAATAGAGGCGGTAATCACTCATAGGGATATACCTGGGGAGAACGACGCTGGCTCTCTAATACCAGACAGGCCGCTCCTCGCGGTTGACAAAGTAAGACACTACGGCGAGGCGGTAGCCTTGGTGGCGGGTAGCAGGGTAGAGGATGTGGAAGAGGCGGTAAGACTCGTGGATGTTGAGTATGAGCCTCTACCAGTCGTTAAAGACCCCTTCACCGCTATGAAGCCAGACGCGCCAAAAATACAAAACCGCGACAACATAGTAACGCACTTCAAGATAAGGAAAGGCAATATTGAGGAGGGCTTCTCCAAGGCCGACATAATAGTTGAAAACACTTACAAGACGCAGTTTATGGATGGCCTGCCTCTTGAGACCGAGGTTGCCTACGCATTCCCAGAGAAGGATGGGAGGATAACATGCATATCATCCATGCAGAACCCGTTTGACGTCTATAACAAGGTTGTTAAGATTCTGGGCGTGGAGCCTGAGGATGTACGCGTAATCCAAGCAGCTACTGGCGGGGGCTTCGGGCCGAAGTCTGATGAGACGCCCATAGACATCGCAGCCTACGCCTGTCTCGCTGTGAAGAAGACTGGAAAACCCGCCTTCGCCGTCTTCACACGCGAGGAAGCCACAACAGTCCAGTGCAAGCGCCACGCATTCACAATAAAGCATAAGACAGGTGCAACACGCGATGGAAAGCTTGTCGTGTGGAAATCAGAGCTGGTTGCCGACACTGGGGCGTATATCTCAAAGGGGCACCTAGTAATAGCGCGGGCGACGTTCCACTGCACAGGGCCTTATGAGGTGCCTCACGTATGGGCTGACGGCTACTGCGTCCTCACCAACAACACTATGGCAGGCTCCACACGCGGCTTCGGAGCACCACAAGCACACTTCGCGGCCGAGCTACAGATGGACACCCTAGCGCGGAAGCTGGGGATGGACCCAGTTGAGATACGTGCCAGGAATATACTCCGCCCAGGCTCGCTAACCGCGACATCACAGCGCATAGATGATGCTGGCCTTGAGATATGCTTCGGCAAGGCGGTGGAGACAGCGCGATGGCACCAGAAGAGGCGCGAATACGAGGAGTTCAACAAGACCAGCAGCAGGATTAAGAAGGGTATTGGAATAGCCCTCCTTTACCATGGAAACACCCTAGGGCCTGAGGGGGAGGACTTCGCAACAGTCCATGTAAGGATAGAGGAAGACGGCGACGTGGTTGTTCAGACAGGCCTTACTGAGTATGGGACAGGCGCTCTGACATCGCTAGCCATAGTCGTGGCTGAGATTCTAGGGATACCAGCGGGCTGGGTTAGGGTGGAGAGGCCCGACACCAGCGCTGTTACAAGCCCAGGCCCGACGGTTGCTTCTAGGACCACGGTAATAGGCGGTAGAGCAGCCGCAGACGCAGCGACTCAGCTACGGGATAGGCTTGCTGAGGTGGCGGCTAGACTCCTTGAATGCAGTCCTAGCGAGCTGGTCTTCAAGGATGGTGTGGTAAGCGTGGGCGGCGACGAGAAGCGTAGCATAGGTTTTAGGGAGCTGGTCTCTGAGGCGGTCAAGCGCGGCGTGGAGCTCAGGGTGAGGGGCTACTACATGGCGCCACCTACCAAGTGGGACCCTGAAACAGGGCAGGGGGCGCCATATAACCAATACACCTTCGGCGCTCTCGTCAGCGAGGTTGAGGTGGATACTGAGACTGGCCTGGTTGTCGTGAAGCGCATGACAGCCGCTTATGATGCTGGCCGCGTAATCAACCCGCTTGGGCTTCTCGCGGTTATTGAGGGAGGCTCAATACAAGGCCTAGGCCACGCCCTCACCGAGGAGATAATCCACGAAGAGGGAGTAGTCGTAAACCCAAGCCTACATGGCTACATAATACCAACAACCAACGAGGCCCCTGAGTGGATAGAGCCGATAGCGGTTGAGTCTCCTGGTAGGATAGGCGTCTTCGGAGCCAAGGCGATGGGCGAGATACCAGTCGTCCTACCCATGGCGTCAATAGCTAACGCTGTAGCACATGCTATAGGCGTCTTCATACGCGAGACACCGCTAAAGCCTGAGCGGGTTCTAAAAGCGATTAGAGAAGAAAGAGAGCGGTAATGGATAGTTTCTGGAGGGTTTAACAATTATGCGCCTGCTCATAAGCGGTGGCTATGTAATCCCTGCCGATGGTAGGCGTCGGATAATAAAGGACGGCTCCGTCTATGTTGAGGACGGTAGGATAATCGCAGTAGGAAGGAGAGAAGAGGTTAGGGAGAGTTCTGGGAGGGGGGCGGAGGAGATAGACGCCAGCGGATGCGTGGTTATCCCAGGCTTGATAGATATCCACGTTCACCTAGCCCAAGCGCTCATACGCGGCGTCGTTCCTGATGATGTCTCGCTGATAGCGTGGCTCCGCGACTGGGTTCTCCCCCTTCAGGGCGTATACGAGGCCGAAGACGGCAGAGTGAGCGCAAGCCTCTGCATACTTGAAATGCTCAAAACAGGAACGACATGCTTCCTAGAGTCGCTCCTCCACACCCGCTATGGTTTTAACGGGATAGCAGAGGTCGTCAAATCTTCTGGGATAAGGGGAATACTCTCCAAGTCCATCATGGACATACCAGAATACGCCAAGGCTGGAAGCATAATACCGCCTGGCATGATTGAGGAAGGCCCAGCAACGCTGCGTGAGTTTAAGGAGATGCATAAACGATGGGCTGGTGCCGCTGGGGGCAGGATAGATGTCTGGGTTGGGCTGCGCACACCTGGGGCTGTGTCGGATGAGCTGTATAGAGAAGCGATAAGCGAGGCGGAGCAGCGCGGAGCAGGCGCCACGATGCACCTGGCAGAAGTTAAGGAAGACCTAGAA
>WAQC01000122.1 GCA_015520425.1 Candidatus Pelearchaeum sp.
CATGGGAATATCTCGCTAGCAGCTTCTAGGAAGGCTGGGAAGGTTCTGGCGCTGGAGAAGGATAGGCGACTGATACCCATACTGAGGGAGAACGTCTCTGCCTGCGGCAATGTTATAGTGATTCACGCGGACTTCCTGAGAGCTCAGCTTCCCCATTTTAGCAAGCTGGTCTCCAACCCGCCGTATAGCATAGCTGAGGCTCTGCTTAACCGCCTCATACGGCGCGGCGTGACTAGGGCTTCGCTTCTGTTTCCTGAGCCCTTGGCTAAGAGAATTGCCGCTAAGCCAGCATCGCAGGAAGAAACGCTCCTGACCTACAAAGTGCGGCTAGCCTACAACGTTGTCTTGCACGAGAGAGTTAGACGCTACTACTTCTACCCAGAGACAGAGCACGATGCGGTCATAGTTGCTCTAGAGCCCGCCAGCCCCAGCTACACTAGTCGCTTCATGCTCTCATTCCTACGCCAAACAGACAAGAAGACGAGAAACGCCCTCAGAAACACCCTACAACAAGTCAAGGGACTATCCAAACGCGAGGCAACCCGCGCCGTAGAGCTCTCACCCCTAGATGACTCAATACTCCAACGGAGGGTAGCAAGGCTAAGCCTCAAACAAATACGAGCTATAGAAGAGACCTTCGCGGCGCAGGCATAAATTTAGGCCGAATAGCTAGGAGGATAGGGAGGCAGGGATAGTGGCCGCGGTGAGGTAGCCCGGTTAGCCTTCAGGGCTGTGGACGGCTGGACGGCAGAAACCCTGCCGCGCGGGTTCAAATCCCGCCCGCGGCCCTTTTTCTCCTTCCCGTAATGAAGAGAGTCTATAAGCGATGCGGAACTGTTAGATTGTGGAATGCCCGCTCACGGAGAGCAGGTCTTTGTGGAAGATATTGAGACGCGTGTTGGGCGGCTAACCATAGTAGCTAGTGATGATGCTGTTTTGTGCGTAAGTCTTGCTTCTGGTAGTGGTGTTATGAAGCGGTTTGCGATGCTTGGCTATAAGCCCCAGATGGGTGGTAATGACATAACACGCGAGACGGGGTTGCAGTTGGTTGAGTATCTAGCAGGTAGGCGTAGGAAGTTTAGCGTCCCGCTGGAGCCGCGGGGCACTGAGTTTCAACGCCGCGTCTGGTCTGTTGTTTCCAAAATCCCATACGGCGAGGTCTGGAGCTATGCTAGGGTTGCCCGCGAGGCTGGTGTTGGGCGGGCTTACAGAGCCGTCGGAAACGCCGTTGGAGCCAATCCAATCATCATAATAATACCATGTCACCGCGTAGTGAGAAGCGACAACACACTAGGCGGCTATGGCGGGCGGGAGGATGTTAAAGAAAAACTACTAGAGCTAGAGGGTGTGATTTCAAAAATAAGGAAAAACCACTAAAATTAATAGGGGTTATGGCTGTTTAAAACTCTGGGATTTCTTCCTCGCCTTTCTTGCCCTTCTCTTCCTTCTTCTTGGAGGCGGCGACCACGTCGTCTATGCGCAGTATCATTGACGCTGCCTCAAAGCTGGATTTTAGCGCGTGCTCCTTGACCTTGACAGGCTCTATTACGCCCAGCTCCAGCATGTCCGCTACACCGCCGCCAGCCACATTCACGCCGAGACTCTTCTTACCCTTCTCGTGTCCATGCCTAAGCTCCGCCATAATCTCCACAGGCTCAAGCCCAGCATTCTCCGCTAAGGTCTTTGGAATTATCTCAAGCGCATCAGCAAACGACTGGAATGCCAGCTGCTCCTTACCCGTGAACTTGCCAGCGTTAGCCCGTAGGTGCTGGACTATCTCCGTCTCTATAGCGCCTCCTCCTGGGACTACCCTGCTGTCGTTGACGAGCGTTATGAGGTTCATTATGGCGTCGTTGAGCGCTCTTTCTCCCTCGTCCATCTGCCTCTCCAGGCCAGCCCTTATCAGAACCGCCACGGCCTTCGGGTTCTCGCAGCCCTCCACGAAGACCATCCTGTCCTCGCCTATCTTACGCTCCTCAACAAGCGCAGCCCTACCCAAGTCCTTTTCAGACAAGTCCTCAAAGTTCGTCACTATCCTAGCGCCTGTAGCCTTTGCCAGCTTCTCCATATCGCTCTTCTTCACACGTCTAACCGCTAGGATTCCCTCCTTAGCCATGAAGAACTGCGCAGCGTCATCAATGCCCTTCTGGCAGAATACTACGTTAGCTCCCACGGCCTTGACCTTATCAACCATGCCCTTGAGGATGTTCGTCTCCTCGTCTAGGAATTCCTTAATCTTGAGCGGGTCGCGTATCCTTATCTCAGCGCTGAACTCCGTCTTCTCAATCTCAAATGGAGCGTCAAGTAATGCTATCCTAGCGTTCTCCACACGCTTGGGCATTGCTGCGTGGACGACCTCCTTATCCACGATTATTCCGCGTATGACCTCGCTCTCAAGCAGGCTCTTACCAACCTTCTTGACTATCTGTATGTCATCCTTGTCTGCGACGAGCTTCCCATTCCTCTCCTTAACAACCGATAGGACAGCGTCTATCGCGAGGTCTGCTATGTGGTCTGTTGCGAAGCCGAGGGACTTGCTCCCTAGGGCGGTCTTCACAACCTTCTTGAGCGTCTCCCTGTCGTTGAGGTCTATCTTCGTAGCCTGCTTCTGGAGAACCTCAAAAGCCATGTCAAGAGCCTTCTTGTATCCGCTTATGATTGTGCTGGCGTGTATCTTCTGCTCCAGCAGCTCTTCAGCCTTCCTCAAGAGCTCGCCAGCAATCACAACAGCGGTAGTAGTGCCATCACCCACGACATCATCCTGAGTCTTCGCAACCTCAATAATCATCTTAGCCGCTGGATGCTCCACATCAATCTTCTCCAATATCGTAGCACCGTCATTAGTTACAACAACATCACCAAGGCTGTCAACGAGAATCTTATCCATGCCCTTCGGCCCAAGCGTGGTCTTCACGATTTCCGCGATAATCTTGGCAGCGGCTATGTTGTTACGTTGTGCAGCCTTACCCTGCGTGCGCGTAGTTCCTTCCTTGAGTATGATAACTGGCTGACCTGATGCTAGTGCCATATATCAGACACCTCGTAGTTCATTCTGGTGTGCTGGGCGGCTGAATATAAAGATAAGCCCACCAAAATACAAAAAGACACATTAAATTCCACGTATAGCGGAAAAATTATTCATAGAGGCAGTAGGCTGGTTTTGTGTTTTGGTGTTGTCGTTTGCTAAGCTGTGAAGACGCCTTTTAGCACTGTCCGTGCTGCGCGCTCCACGTCTTCTCTCTTTACTGTTCGCCTCCCCGCGTATTGGGCGAGTCCTATTGCTTCTTTAGCGATGGCCAAACCCACCTCTTCTAGAACACGTCTAAGCTCCTCAGCAGCGTCTTCGCTAACGCGGGCTGCTCCAGCCTTCTTTATTATGCGATGAATAGGTGCTGCCGAAATCTCTCCTTGCGCCATGCCAGCTTCAACCTTCCCAGCCAAATTACGGCTCTACGAGTACTTAAAGCCTTCTATTTTCGGGGTTTTACGCCTGGAATCGGCTGAAAACAGCCTTTCACCACTGAGATGGCCAAAGAATTACCTTTAGAGCATCCGCGTATAGGGGTTGATTAGCCGCGGAAAAGGTGGGAGGAAATTTTTAATACGTGATTTAAAATGAATAAATGAAGCGTGAATTTAATGTCAGTGACTCGTGTTACCTGTCCAAATTGTGGCCGTTCAACGATTAAGGGGAAGTTCTGCATCTACTGCGGATACGTCCTTGAGGAGGAGAAACAGCCCGCGCAGAAGGCTGCTGAGGAGGAAGAGGCTACCATAACGATTCCCGCAGCGCAGGCGTCCAGCGAGCAGCAGGTAGCTGAGATTCAGCCACCATCGCCGGCGGAGGAGAGCTTGGAGGAGAAGAAGCTGACAGACCAGATAGCAAACGTATATGGCTGGTGGTCTCGTCTCCTTGACCTGCTTCTGAAGAAAGAATGCCCACCAGACATATTCAGCGAGCTGTACAACGAGTATCGTAGTAGGATTACTATGCTGAACGAGAAGAGGGTGAGCGAGATTAAGAGTATTGAGGATAGGCTTAACGAGCTGAACGCGCGGATGGACCAGCTTAGGGTGAGGCATGAGATAGGCGAGATTCCAGATAGGCAGTATGTTACCCAGAAGCTGGATATTGATAGGGAGATGGGGAGGCTGAAGCCCAAGCTAGCCATACTCCAGAACCCGTTTAACGTTAAGCTGGCCGACATTCCCTCATTCCAGCAGCAGCTGGAGGAGAAGCTCGCCACATTCAGTAACGCAAGCCCTGAGGAGCTTGGGATAGAGCCAGAGCTGGTTGAGGCTATCAAGAACGACATAAGGACTGCGCTTGATATACTGCAGATATTGATGGAGCAGCATAAGAAGATTAAGCGGGAGCTGGACAAGCTGGAGATACGGTATAAGATTGGCGAGCTAAAGCAGGAGGATTATCTCTCTCAGAAGCAGAAGCTGGAGAGGCAGCTGGAGCTTCAGGCTGGGAGCATTTAAGATAAGCAAACACAGCCCTCAAGTTGGGGCTTTGGAAGCCTCTAGAGGCGGTGCCGTTGAAAGGGTTAAAGGTATTCGTCGTAGCCCTCCCTGGCTCTGGCAAGAGCACGATTCTCAGGAAGATGCAGGAGATTATGCCCGACGTGAAGGTGGTTAACTTCGGCGACCTCATGTATGAGGAGGCCGTGAAGTCTTATGGTGTCAAGCATCGCGACGATATGCGGCGGCTTCTCAACCTGCACCACTACCGTGAGCTACAGGTTGCTGCGGCGAAGAAGATTTCCGCTATGGATGGCGTTGTAGTGATAGACACGCACTCAATAGTAAAGACTCCATGGGGCTTCTATCCAGGGCTTCCCTCCGAGGTGGTTAGGCAGGTCATTCCAGACGCCATAATCCACCTAGAGTTTAGGCCTGAAGACATCCTGAGCAGACGCATGAAGGACATGGGCGAGGAGAGTGGTAGGAAGCGCGGCCTAGAGCCTCCCGACGAGGTTGAGCACGACCAGAACATCAGTAGGCAGTACGCCGTATCAGCGGCCAACGAGGCTATGTGCTACCTAAGGATACTACGCTACTACTATGAGCAGAAGTACCCATATCAACATGCTGAGGAAGCGGCTAAGGAGATAGCCGAGATAATTAAAAGCTTGTTGGAGAAGCAGAACAGCTAGCTTATTTTTCTGAGTATTAGCTGTCTCGCGAGCAGGAGGGCTATTCCTATCAGGAGAACTAGGAAGCCCAGCCCTGAGGCAGCTGGCTGGCCTATGCCTGAGCGCGCGGCGGAGAACGCTATGAATGGAGATACTACGATGACTATTATAATTGCCAGGTTTATTGCCCAGCGCATAGCCTAATACACCATAACCAGCCATCAATTAAAACCCTACTCTCTAGAAGACCTGCGCGCAACAACTATGTATGTTGTATGGGCGCGCATTAGGAATTCAGGCCTTGTCATGCCACGTTTGACCCGCATGTTGCGGAGAAGTAGTTCAACACATTGTACATCGCTGAAGCCTTTCTCCTTAAGGGCTTCCACAGTCTCAACAACCTGTTCCACAGTTGGGCTTAGTGAAACCAGCCTACCACTCGGCCTTAAAGCCTTCCAGCACGTCTCTACAGCCCTCCAAGGTTCGGGGATATCAAGAATAGCCGCGTCTAAGCCCGTTTCATCAACATCAGAGGATGTTATATCACGCTGCTTTAGGATTACATACTCGGCCAGACCCACGCGCTCAAGCATCCTCTTCGCGTTTTCCAGATAGTCCTGCCTCACATCATAGCTATACACAATCCCTTCAGGCCTAACATAGTTAGCCAACACGGCGGTAAGCACTGCGCTCCCAGTTCCTGCCTCCAGCACCCTGCTACCAGGCCCTACGCCAGCGTGTAGTATTATGAACCCGAGGTCTTTTGGGTAGATTATCTGCGTCAACCTGGGGAAGTGCATTATTAGGTCTGTGAGGTCTGGTCTGTGGATGCGCCATCTGGAGCCAGTATTACTAACAACCATAGAGCCATATTCCCTTCCTATCAGCTCTCCAAGCTCTATGAAACCCTCGCTGGAGTGGAAACGCTTACCATCTGAGACCTTGACGAGATAACGCTTTCCCCGCTCCGTTATTATCAGGATTTGGTCGCCTTCTCTAATCGTGCTCATATCGTCTTCTCTTCGTTTGTAGTCTTTGGCTCTTAAATTAACCCTTAAAGGCAGGCGTGGCATTCTATTACTGCGCGGCTGTGATGACTCAGAGTTAAGCTGAACCTCGTAGGTGATTGCGAGGCATTTGGCTGAGCCGCAGCTGCTTAAGCAAGCTCAAGCAGCTTCTCTCCATTATGGATGATTACGCCTCTGACGCTGCATGCTTTTTTGAGCGTGTTCGTAACGTAGCAGTCGTCTGCAGCCCTCTGAGCAAGCCAGCTTACTGTGTCTTTATCAGCATCGCTCTCTATGAAGACCTCGTAGCTTATCTCCTCAAAGCTCCGCGGGTGGGCTATGGAGAACTTACCACGCACAACCATTCTGAGAGATTTTAATGGTATTTTACGTGTTGAGGCGTGCTCAGCATAGTGGACGAACTGGCACAGGCCTATGCTGGAGAGGAAATATGCTAGGGGGCTTACGCCTTTTCCAGAGCCTCCCTGGGAGGCTGGCTCGTCGGAGAACCATGTTATATCTCCCCCGCGTGTTGAGGCTTCTGATAGTAGATTGTCATGCTTAACAACCTCAACCTCAATCCACTGCTTAATGCCTTTCTCGTCAGCTTGCTTGAAGAACTCCATCCGCCTCTCCATACGTTTTATGAAATCTTCCGAGAACCTAATCTCCTTACCAACCATACTGGCCGCGTTTCATAAGCTATTGTTGATAAATAATTCCTTTAAACCACGCATCCTATCAAGCCAGCCCTCAAGGCGTGGTCGGCCAGCACTATAGCTACTATAGCCTCAACAACTGGAACAGCTCTAGGAACCACCGTAGGGTCGTGGCGGCCTGGGACCTGTATGGTTGTCTCGCTCATCTCCTCAAGATTCACGGTCTTCTGGTGTTTTGCGATTGATGAAGCTGGCTTGAAAGCTACGCGAAGAACTAGGGGCATGCCATTTGATAATCCGCCGAGTATCCCACCCGCGTTGTTTGTGATGGTTTCAACCTTTCCATCCCTGATTGTGTAGGGGTCATTATGCTCTGAGCCGCGCATGCGCGTAGCTCCGAATCCTGCGCCGAACTCCACTCCCTTAACCGCTGGTATGGCGAAGAGAGCCCTCGCCAGGTCTGCGTCAAGGGAGCTGAAGACAGGCTCTCCCAATCCTATGGGCATGTTAAGCGCTATGCACTCAACAACGCCACCCAGGCTGTCGCCCTCGCCGCGCGCCTTAACTATAAGCCGCTTCATCTCTTCAGCGGCCTCCTCATCTGGGCAGCGCACCTCGTTACCATACCTCTTGGAGCGTATCTCCTCCACCGACACATCCCTCATCCTAACGCCGCCTATCTCGCGGGTAAATGCCAGAACCTCAACCCCCAGCTTCTCCCTAAGCAACTTCTTCGCGATAGCCCCAGCCATGACAAAGCCAGCGGTTATCCTACCCGAAAAACGCCCACCACCACGCCAGTCATTAAACCCACCGTACTTTACACGAGCAACATAATCAGCATGGCCAGGCCTCGGCGTGTTGAGTATAGCCCTGTATGGCGACGAATCCACATCCCTGTTCCAGATTAGCATGCATATTGGAGCGCCTGTTGTTCTTCCCTCAAACACTCCAGAGAGAATCTCAACCTTATCCTCCTCGCGGCGTGTTGTTGTAACTATTGACTGGCCAGGCTTTCTCTTGTCAAGCTCGGCCTGTATTTCTTCTTCGCTTATCCCAAGCCCCGCTGGACAGCCATCAACGACTACTCCCACGCACCTCCCATGGCTTTCGCCAAAGCTTACGACAACGAAACGCTCGCCGAGAATATTTCCAGCCAATTAGCTAAACCCCTCCCACACCTATACCAGATTAATCCTAGGCTTCCTCACGGAGAGATTTACAGCAACCTCCGATATATCTGAGCTATATTCGGCTATTCGCTTAATATTCTCCAGGAGGAGCCTCAATGCTGTGGATGCTGTTGATTTTCTGACTAGCTGGTTATTAAGCTCGTGTGTTATCTTAGTAACCTCCTCCGCTTGTTGTATCGTTTGCTTGGCACTCTCCCTGTCTGTCTGGAGTATTGACTTTAAGGCGTTGTCAAACAGCTTATTAGCCCTGTAGCCAGCCTCAACTATCTTCTCCAAAATTGATGATTTGGAGCTATGGAGAGTCATGGAGAGATTGGCTATTGAAGAGGCGTGGTCTGCCGCGCGCTCTATACTCTTTGTTACCAGCATATATCCCAGGCAGTCTTGCCTGTTATTGAGGCCGAGAGACTTTAATATGACTGGGTTTGATACCGCTATGTTGAGCTGCCTCACTATGAAATGGTAGAATCTATCCACCTCGTCATCGCGCTGCACAACTTCTAGGGCTATACTCTTATTCTGCTCCGCTAAAGCTGAGACAGCCTCACGCTGCATACTAGAAGCTATACTACCCATCCTCTCCAGAGCCTTCATGAGGGGAAGACTATTATGGGTGGGGAGGCACTGAGTAACCATCTCATGTATTGTCTCTTCCACAACCTCAACTCCTATGAGCCACCGCCTCACCAGTTGGCGTATCTTCTGAGCCAAGCCTGGAGAGGGCTCGTTAAACCTTATCCTTATAGTGTTGTATCCAGCGAGGTA
The DNA here is from genome assembly GCA_015520425.1 of Candidatus Pelearchaeum sp. Lineage (GTDB taxonomy): Archaea > Thermoproteota > Nitrososphaeria_A > Caldarchaeales > Caldarchaeaceae > Pelearchaeum. Next base: position 8,766 of record WAQC01000122.1, read on the forward strand.
GGCGGATATGTAGTCCCTCAAAACCCCCTCAGCGTTTTCGTTGGGCATAACATTAACGATGAATTCCTCTTGCTGCGTCTTGTTATTCATGTTACGGGGAATTATGTGAAGCGTCCCATCATCACTTGATACTAGTAGGATTTCATCAAATTTCTTAAGCCCTGTCTGGTCTATCCATTCCTTTGGAAGAGAGACTATAAGCGTAGCTCCGCCAGTTTGTTGTAATCGTCTGACGAACTCCTGCCCGTTGGCCATACTAATCGGCAAACTCGCTTCAATATATCTCTATATAGATAACGGTATATTAAATATAGAATACCACCTATCTTAATATTATGGCTAGCAGGCCGCCAGCCTGAAGA